>JAHEYU010000124.1 GCA_023251435.1 Bacteroidota bacterium | reverse complement strand
TTGTACACCAAATACAATGGCCGCCGGAAACCCGAACTGCTTTCTCCAAAAACATACAGCCTGACCAATTTTCAGGAATTTGAGCGCATTGTTATGGATTACAACAAACTGGCAGAAGAAGCGACATTGCTCAACGAAAAAATACCTGTTCAGGCAAAAGACGCATTTTACCAGTTGGTTTTACATCCGGTAACGGCCTGTGCCAACCTGAATGAATTGTATATGGCCGTGGCAAAAAACCGGGAAGCTGCAGCACATGGGCGGGCTACTGCCAACGAGTGGGCCGAAAAAGCACGGCAACTTTATCAGAAAGACGCCGATATTACCGATTATTACCACACCAAACTGGCCAACGGAAAATGGGATCACATGATGGCCCAAACACACATTAGTTATACTAACTGGCAGCAACCCGAAAAAAACGCGATGCCAGAAGTGAAAGAAATCAGCTTATCCGAACTTGCCGAAATGGGAGTATCCATTGAAGGATCGAGCGAATTTATTACTGAAGAAACATTTCCAGCGACTTTGCCGGAATTGGATGCCATCTCGAAACGACCTGTTTACATCGACCTTTTCAACCGTGGGAAAAAGCCTTTTGACTTTCAGATTTCAACCAGTCAGCCCTGGTTAAAAGCGACACCAACTTCAGGAAAAGTAGAGAAAGAACAGCGGATTTGGCTGTCTGCCGACTGGAGCAAAGTTCCGGTTGGGAAACACGAAGTTGTTGTGACCATCAAGCAATCCGGAGGAAAAGAAGTTTTGGTGAAAGTGCCGGTTTTCAATCCTGAATTAAAATCGTTCACCGGATTTGTCGAAAGCAACGGGTTTGTCTCCATCGAGGCAGAACATTTTTCACGAAACATACCTGCCAACGATGTAAAATGGGAAGTAATTCCTGATTTAGGGCGGACTTTATCGGGCATGAAACCATTTCCGGTAACTGCAAAACCACAGGTTCCGGGCAAAAGCAGTGCATGTCTGGAATATGATCTTTACCTGCATCAGGCCGGAAAAGTGGATGTAAACCTGTACCTCTCTCCTACCCTCAATTATTTCAACGATGGCGGAACCGAAGTGGCCGTTTCGTTTGACGACGAAGCTCCGGTTATCCTTAACATGAATAAGAACAATCAGGAAAGAATATGGGAAGGTTGGGTAAGCAACAACATTAATCAGGTAGTTTCAAAACATCAGCTTGGCTATCCTGGCAAACACACCCTGAAAATCTGGATGGTCGATCCGGGCGTGGTACTTCAGAAAATTATGGTTCGAACAGGAAAGGAAAAGCCAAGTTATCTGGGCGAACCCGAAAGTACAATAGTAAAAGGTTTCAGTAAAAAATAATCTTCCAGATATTCTGGATAACTTCTTTCAGAATATCAAAACCGGGAACATTTATTCAAAATGTTATGCAATATCAAAATGAATTAAACTGCATTTTTTTGCAGAATTTCAGCGACTTATTTCAAATTCTCCCAATATTGGCCTAATTTTTCCTTAATAATTTTCATTACTTCCTAAAAGGGAAGACTCTTATCCCGATTTATTTTGTTTAGAAAGGCGGTCCAATTTCTTTTCCGAAGGACATTGAAAGCGAAATCTACTGCGAATAACGCATGATTTTCCGTGTAGATGGTTTGGCGGTTGTTGAAAGTCGCAACAATTGCTGCTTCCAAGGTAACATTGTCAAATTCATTGTCATATAGCAACTTATACACATCATAGAAATCCTTCATCCGGCTATTGGCAACTGACAATTCAATCATTGCCTGAAACTTTTCGGCAATTACTGTTTCTTTCGAATAGGCATGAATGACAGGAGTTTGCATGTCGTCCAACAATACCGGATATTCCAATTCCTGAATGGTTGGAATCACAATATCTACAAAACCAACGTCGATCTGAATGCGTTGACGAACAGTATCGAAGGCCGATTCTATAAAAAGCCGCACACCATTGTACTTATCTTGTTCGGATATCAATTCTCCTACAAAACTTTCTGGTTTGAACCGCACTTCATCTTCTGACTGAACCTCACAAATATGCCGAAACGCATCACAAAGTTCCTCAACATCATTCGATATTTGTGTTCCCAATAAATCAATATCAATGGTTGGGCGCGATTTGATACCCTGTAGGACATAGATAAATGCTCCTCCTTTCAAAATGAATTTTTCTGAATAAGCCGATACTGAAATCCGGTAAATTATACGTTCGTGCAGGTAACGAATGAGGATCAATTGAAAATCAATTCCTTCTTTTTGGGCCAGATTGAGCAATCTTGCCCGAATGGAAGCTGCTCGATTCTTCATAGCATTACGCTTAGATATTGATTCAGTACGGTTGCAATACGCATATTTTCAGCATATTTCATCAGCTTATCCAAATTGCGGTCTTTCCGTTTCATATAATTCCGCAGCACTTCGGTACTTGTATCTGCTCCCACTTTGTTGCGGTAACGAATGGCATCGCAAACCGATTTTTCCAAATCAGAGATAGAAATTTTCTGATTGTTATAGATTGCTTCTACTCTTCCAATTTCATAATAAGATCCACTCCAAAAATAGATTTTCACAGGTGGAAATTCTGGTAATACTGGTTTTTTCCTTACCGGAATGGCCAAATGAACCAACGATGAAACATGCGTGCTGAGACTGTAAAACTGCCAGGCTGTAAAAAGACAAAGTACTCCTTGCGGAACGATCCGACACACTTCGCCCCAGTTGGCATCTTCCGTAAAATCGGTATGACGATACAAACCCCGCTTTATTTGTACTACCTTTCCTGATTCGAGCATCGTTTTAAGCTGGTAGTATAGCGAGCGGTTTCCACAGATGAGATTTGAAGCCAAATACCCATTGTTTTGTACAAACAGTTCATACAGTTGTTGTTCCATGACTTTTGTTGTTTTGCACAAAAATACGAAGAATATTTACAGTCTTCGTATTTTTGTGCAACTGAATTGAAAATATCTTTACATAGTTGATACAGTTATGCGAATCAATATTCTCTAGCCTTTTTGGTGAAAACCAGAAACTCAGCTGTGCTGTTGCGGATTTGCAGAGATTTGTTTTTCCTATTTTATGAGAATGGTTATATGTAATTTCGAAGTGTAATCCGGGATTGCAAATCCCTGACTTAAAGGTGCAGATTGCAAATCTGCCTCAGCCACGGCCAACTTTTATGCATATCCGGAGGAGCAGGGTAAAAAAGGCGACATATTTGGGCGAACCAGAAAACACTATTCTGAAAAATTTGATGAAAAAATAGTCTTCCAGAATATTTGGATAACTTCTTTTAGATATTTTGGATGAAATCATCCATATATTATAGAAGAAGTTATCCAGAATACTATCAAACAAATGATTTGAATTTTCAAAGGGAATATTCAGGATTGGTTGAAGCGATGAAGTTCTTTCAAATTAATGAAGGAACGATCGTAACACTCAATCAAAAAGATGTGTTTGAAAAGGACGGTTTTACGGTAAAACTTATTCCGGCCCATGAATTTTTGATCTGAGCAAAAATCTGTCAGTGTTTAAGCACTTTAAACGATTTTGTTCCCTTTTTCTCGTTCACCTGTACAATGTACATATCGGGTTTTAATAAAGAACACAAATCCAATGAGCTTGTAACTGCCGAATTTTCAACAACTTCTACCTGATGGCCAATCCTGTTGAAAACCGAAATGCGATTGATTTCATCAGGATTAGTGACCTTCAGGGTAATTGTTGATCTAAATGGATTTGGATACAATTCAATGGCATTGTCTTTCAAAACAGCAATGCCGGTAGTAACATCTTTGGCTCCCTGCCGGATTGCATTGAGAAGAACCGGATCATTGATCGCTCCATTGCTGCGGTTCATCATTCCCCCTGGTGTATCCCACAAGAAAGTGATCATTCCTTTGCTCATGGCGGATTTCGTAAAATACCGATGATAATATGCGATGGACGCATTGTGAAGTGCCTGATCAGAAGGAGGGCTGAGTTTTCTTCTGAAAGCCCCATACTCTCCAATGATGACAGGAATTCCCTTGTCAACAAACTTGGTTTTCATCAGGCCAAGTAATCTATCCATTTCGCTTTCCTCACCCCAGGTAGCATTTCGGGTTACATCGGTGGTGGAATGATTGCCTTTACCCCAGTAATAAAACATTTTGCCCCAGCTTTGATCTCCGTTCATTCCGCAAAAATTCCAAGGCGTATAATAATGAACCTCAAGCATCAATCGATTTCCAATCTGGTCAACAGGCATCGTATTCATCAATTTATTGGTCTTGTCAATATCTGTTGATGGCCCCTGAACAATGAGGGTTCGGGAACTGTTGTTTCCCCCGGTGGCACGAACTGCATCTACAAAGGTTTGGTGATAAGATAACAAAACAGACATACCCGTGGCATTTTCCACATTGGGCTCATTGGCTCCTGCAAAAAGCAGATGCTCATCGTAATCTTTGAAATAATTGGCTATTTGGGTCCAATACGCTTGCTGCCGTTTATTTACAGTTGCCTTATTGGCTGCGTTGACCCTGTTTTCCAGCCAACCATTATCCCAGTGGGCATTGATGATTACATACATACTGTCTTTAATGCAATAGTCAACTACCTGTTTTACACGAGCCAGCCAAGCCGTATGAATTACACTTGTAACCGTATCGGAATGGGTAAACCATGCTACGGGCAGCCTGATGGTGTTAAACCCAGCAGATTTTATAGAATCAATTAATCTCTGGCTCGTAACGGCAGCCCCCCAGGCCGTTTCTCCGCCAATGGCTTCAAGGGTGTTCCCGAGATTCAAACCTATTTTCATTTTGCCTGCAATGTGCTGCGCTGTTGGTAACTGTGCCTTTGTAGATACTGAGAGTAAAAGGCAGAAGACGGTAAGTAAAAAAAAGACCCTTCTTTTTTTCCGTAGAATGAACGATGTTGAAAATGTACTCATGATCGGTTTAATTATATGACTGTATATGGTTTTTATTGGTCTATTTTTTAAGGATCATCTTCCGTGTTGTTGAATAATTTCCAACTTTTAATTGGTAAAAGTATATCCCACTAGGCAATAAACTTCCGTCAAAATCAGCCTGATGTATTCCTGATGGCAATACTTCGTTGATCAAGGTGCTGATTTTCTTTCCTGTTGGATCAAAAACGTCCAGAGAAACGGATTCTGTCGAAGAAGTTTGAAACTGAATAGTTGTAATGCCTGAAAACGGATTGGGATAATTTGTTAGCTCCAGCTCTTCTTTCAGTTCATTTGCAACTGATGTTGGATACAATAAATTGCTACCCGCTCCAACCATAATAAACTGAACTGACCGCCCGGGAACATTTACTGTTATTGCATTGTCAATTGGATAAGCACTTGCAGGAATTGTTTCCAGGGTTTCGCGGGGTCCCCACTGTGTTCCAGTTGGACTTACACCGTTTACAGATACGAACAACGAAAAATCACCATTATCGGTACCGCCAGTCAGTGAGTAATTATAGTATTGATTTCCGACACCAATATTCTTTGGATCGATCTTTACAACCTGCGGAATTTTTCCTTTATTCACAATAACAATCCCGGTTTCTCCTGATGCAAACCTGGAGGCATAAGCCAAAATGTTTGTATTGTTTGAGGTTGCTGATATGGCATGATCACCGGTAAACTTTTGCTGATAATAAGCATAGTAAAAATCCGGTCGTGGCTGCCACCTTAAACTGTTGTTATCTCCCAGATAAAACATTGCATCCTCGCCGGTGGCAAGTAGCCATCTTGCACCCAATCCAAATTTATTCTTAATTAATTCATTAAACAGTATCGTCGCCTGCATGCCATTGACAAATGACCTTCCCATGGTTTCATTTGCAGAATTATAGTTTATATTATATTCTGTTATGGCTACAGGCTTTTGAAAACCTTTCTTGTTGGCGATATCCTGCTGAATAAAGCTGATGTTTTTCTTTGGTTCAGTTGATGCAACCGTCAATAAGTTTTGTGCATTTGCATCCGTTCCAAAATAGTTGTGCATCACGTAGAAATCAGCCGCATCCCCAACTTCGCTAAACACTCCTGCGTTCCAGGTCCTATCCACCGAATTCCAGCTTGTTGTACCATCATAATGCAATACCTGTGCGCCTATATATATTTTGGCGCCCACTTCAGTTGCTGCTGCTCTCATCGAATCTACAAAAACTTTAAAATGCTGGCCATAAATCTTACCGGTAATGATTTCAGGCTGCCCGTCTTTATTGGTTTTTGTATTAATCTTCCACCCAACTTCCCATGGACCGGCATTTTCGTTTCCAATTTCCCAGAATTTTGTTCTTCCTTTATCATAACGCACCCATTGGGCAGCATGGTGAGCAGCCTTCGCAACCGGGTCATCGCTCAACCCGTAACGGGCATATCCATAATTGACTGTTATGAGTCCTTGTGAGCCAGTTTGCTGGCGTAATTTGTAATAGTTGTCCGTTGTAGTGGGCCAGTCATTTTTTCCTGAAATAGCGTAAAATTTTACCCTTTTCCCCGATGAATCGTAAGCAGAGTCAGGTACATCGGAAGGAGCCCCATCCCAGAAAAATATGTTGGACCAGCTCCCCCCCGGGAAACGGATTAAGGAAGGATTTAATAACTGGGTGTTTTTTACAAATTTAGCTTCGCCTGTTACATTTCCAATCCAAACAGCCAGGGCATTCCCAAAAACGTATTTGGATATTTTTCCCAAGGTATCTGCCGTTAAGGTGACGGTAACAGTAGGTGCACTGGTAGTTTTGTTTGCAATTACAGAAATTGGAATACTGGCTTTTTTTGGTGCAAAATCCTCTAAAAAACAATTCGTATTTTGCGCGAAAAGAGAAGCGACCGAAATGCACAAAATACTGGCAAGCAATATTTTTTTCAATTCCATTTTAATCTTTTTATTAAACATTTACTTCAGACAATACTTTTAAAATGTAAATCAATTTGTAATCACATCCACTTCGGCATATCCTGCAACATCATCGCCCGAAGTGTTTTTCAAGGCCCGAAGCTTCAAATAGCGCACTTTTTCAGGAGCAAACTTTTTGATTTGCCACACAGGGTTGTTTTTGATGTTGGAGAATTCACCTTCATCAACCAATTTCCATTTTATATTATCCGCTGAAACATAAAACTGATAATTTGTGATAATACCCGAACTCCATTTGTTCTGGTCTGGCAGGTATTTGAAACCACAAAGATTTTGTAAACTTCCTAAGTCGATAACCAAATCAACCGGCATTTTTTTATCTCTTTGATGCCATACGCTGGATGGATTCCCGTCCAGAATTGCAACTGATTTTTCATTGTTTGTCCCGACAATTTTCCAATTCTTCTTAGAGATATCGAATTTTTCCTGACCCACCGGGCTTCTTTTTCCTGAAGCTGGATCGTAGGCAATTGCTTTTACTTCGACTTTCCCATCAGCAAGGAAAGGCGTGGTGAATATATTCGATTTCGTTGTGGGTTCGTTACCGTCCAGGGTGTAGTAAAAAATCGGGCCAATGTCATTTGTAGTGATTGTAACATCTCCCGATTGGTTTCTGGCAATGGAAGGTGCATTCAGGAATACCGGGGCATTGTAAACTCCGATATTGGAAATGACGGGGCAACTTTTCGAATCGGTAATTGTGAAGCGAACTTTCGTGGCGTTTACACTTGGAAAACGCAGGATTCGTTTATACCCAATAGTCGTTGCTTTTGCCACTTCTTTCCAGTTCCCGTCAACCAGCGCTTCAACAGTAAAAGTTTTTACCCGTTGCCCTAAACGAATATATTCCTGCGCCATGAAACGGTTGAACATGGTTGGTTTGCCTAAATTGATTGTCAGTGAAGCTTTTGTTATGTTATCATCCGTAGCCCAAAAAGTTTCTTTATTGTCGTCTATTGCCTTTGCTGCTCCAAATTGTTTTGCATTTCCACGAACATTGGAAGCCTCTGCTTTCGATTTTTCTGCCAGATTTACAGCAAACGATTCCTCTACTGCTTTACCAAATTCAAGCGTCCTATTTTCATCGGTTGGATGGATCAAGCCATTTGGCATGATCGGGAAGTTGAGCAACAGTGTGCCGTTGTGCCCAATAGAATTGTAGTAGGTTTCCATCAAATGGGGCACGGTTTTCACTTTATCGTCTTCAGATGGATGGTAAAACCACTCCGGACGGATAGAGGTATTTACTTCGGCTGGTACCCACGAATCTCCATTTTCCACACCGTAATGCAACATATTCCACGGCACATCGCCGGTGGCATTTAACAAGCTCCAGTTTGTTTCGCCAACATAACCTTCTTCTGTCCCAACCCACCGCAAATCGCCACGGTCGCCGCCATCGTTCCATATTACGATATTGGGCTGCAACTTGCGGATCAGCTTGTAAGTATTACTCCAGTCGTAATAGGTTGTACGATCGATGGTGCGGGTTTCATTGGCTCCACCGTAATATCCTGATCCTCCGTTGGCTCCGTCAAACCAGACTTCGAAAATTGGTCCATAGTTGGTGAGCAGTTCGGTGAGTTGATTCCGGAAGTAGGTGATGTATTCAGGTTTCCCGTAATCCGGGTGGTTTCTGTCCCAGGGAGATAAATAGATGCCTAATTTCAACCCGTATTCTTTACAGGCATCGGCCATTTCGCGCACCATATCACCTTGTCCATTTTTCCATGGGGCATTTTTTACCGAATATTCGGTGTATTCCGATGGCCAAAGGCAAAAACCGCAATGGTGTTTGGCTGTAATAATGATCCCTTTCATGCCCGCTTCTTTGCAAATACGTGCCCACTGACGGCAATCGGCCTTTTCGGGATTAAACAATTTAACATCTTCATTACCAAACCCCCACGATTGGTCGGTATAGGTATTTAGCGAAAAATGGACAAAGGCATAATACTCCATCTCCTGCCATCGTAGCTGGTTTTCCGAAGGAACCGGCCCAAAAGGAGCCGGAGCCTTTATTTGTGCATAGCTAAAGTTCACAAAACAAATAAGTACAATAATTCCAAAAAATAACGATCTATTCATTGTGTTCATATTTGGTTGGTTATTTAATGATTAATTCAGCATCGGCTATGCCAGGAGAACTATCCTGCCGTTTAATATCACTTGAATTTCTATAGCTCTTTATCACCACCAGTGCCTCCGGTATTTTCAGTTTGAATGTCCTATTGATCAGAAAATAGTTCTGCTTCAATTTTGCCGGGTACTTTAGGCACTTCCTTTTACAAAACAACCAGCTTTGTACTTCTTGTCCCCTTGTTGGTGGTAATTTCAAGGAGATAGGTACCAGGGGCAGGATGAAAAGTTAGGCTAGTTGTCAGGACGGGCTGGGGGTATTTAAATTGACCGGCTACCTGGCCGTTTAAATACAGGATTCTCACCCTTGAAAAGGGCTCCTTGCTACTGACTGTAAATTGCTGACTGGCAGGATTGGGAAACACGGTGAGTGGCCCTGCTTCGGGCATGGTGGCCTGGTTGGCCGTTGGTTGTTTGAGTTTACCCAAAAAGCGGAATGATTTGATCTGAAAGAGCTTGCCAGTGCCTTCTCCCCTGAATCGCAGGTACACATCGTGGTTGCCAGTTACTTCTGGAATGTCGACAGAAAACAATTTGTATGTGCTCAGGCTGCCGGTGGAGGTAATGGGACATTCTGCTATTTTAAGGCCTGTCTGGAGCGAATCGAGCCACACTTCTATGACCCCGGTTGAGGCAACCGACGAGGCATTGGCTTCAAACGACACCGCCTTTACGGGGTAATCTGCATCGCCAAATTCGACACCCGCATACAGGGCC
>JAHEYU010000148.1 GCA_023251435.1 Bacteroidota bacterium | reverse complement strand
CCTTCGGCCACTGATCTAAAATCGCCACTAACGCCATTGTAATTTCCAACCAATGAAAGTGCATCATTTGCCAAAGGTCCGGTCATAAATAATATTCTGCTGTTTGGATCCAACGGTAATGCATTGTCGTTTTTAAGCAGCACAATTGATTTTTGTGCCGATTCCAAAGCCAGTTTCTTTTTTGCTTCGTTGTTAATTACTTCCGGACCAATTGCACGGTAAGGATTCTCGCTTGCATCGTCGAACATTCCGAGCTTAAAACGGGTTTTTAACGAACGTTTTAGTCTGGCATCGAGATCGGCCATGGTAATCAGTTTTTTGTCGAATGCCTCTTTGAGGCTTTTGGTGTAGGTATCTCCACAATTGATATCAACACCTCTTATCAGCGCCAACGCTGCTGATTCAGCTGAATTGGCTGTGACTCCGTGTTTTCTGTGGAAGTTATCCAATGCACCGCAGTCGCTTACAATGTGTCCTTTAAAATTCCATTCGTCGAGCAAAATCTCCTGCAACAACAGGTTGCTGCCACAGCAAGCCTCGTTGTTGGTGCGGTTGTATGCACACATCACCGCTTCTACTCCGGCATCGACACATTTTTTAAATGCAGGTAAATAGGTTTCTCTTAAATCTTTAGCACTTGCTATGGCATTGAACTCATGACGCAAAGCTTCCGGTCCGCTATGTACCGCAAAATGTTTTGCACAGGCAGCAACTTTTAAGTATTTGGGATCACAACCTTGCAACCCTTTGATATAGGCAGCTCCAATGGTTCCCGAAAGAAAAGGATCTTCGCCAAAAGTTTCCTGACCGCGTCCCCAGCGCGGATCGCGGAAAATGTTCACGTTGGGCGACCAAAATGTTAATCCTTGATACAAACGTTGGGTGTAGCCGTTGTTCAACAAGTGGTTGTTTATTGCGCGGGCTTCATCGGAAACTGCATCACCAATTTTTTCCAGCATAACCGGATCGAATGAGGCAGCTAATCCGATCGCCTGGGGAAAAACGGTCGCTCTTCCCGAACGTGCAACACCGTGTAAAGCTTCGCTCCACCAGTTGTATTCAGGAATGCCCAACCGTGAAATTGCAGCACTTTCGTTTACAGTTTGCGAAATCTTTTCTTCAAGAGTCATCTCTTTAAGTAAGGCTGATATACGGGTCTCCATATCCAGTTTGCTGTTTAGCCAGGGTTTATCCTGAGCTTGCCCTACCATTGAAATTGAAAACAGAAATAATACAAAAGCCTTCTGTTTCAAAAAATTTAAAGCTAACTTCATCATCATTTATTAATTTTTGTGGTGTTACTGTTTCTATTTAATTTTAATTTTTGTGGTAATAATATTGTCAGATGTATGAACCCGAACGATGTATAAACCGCTAATAAGCCCCGATATATCAATACCTTCATTTGGGGATATCTGGTTAGCCTCATAAGCGATCTTACCTGTTAAATCAACCAATTGGATTTTTCTTACATCAGAAATTGGAAAGTTTATATACAATTTGTCAGTTACCGGATTGGGATAGATACTAAATGGTGTATCTAATCTATTAGAAGTATTTGTTGGAAATGAAAAAACTGCATTAAGCTCCAAATCCTTATCAACAGTAAAGGTGTATTGCGGATTAACAGAAACGGTGTTGCTTCCAACCATCCAGCGGGAAAAAACGTAACCATTGGCAGGTTTGGCTACAACGGTTGCTTTAAGTCCATGCGTGTAATTCCCGGCTCCTGAAACTGTTCCTCCCAAATCGTTATTTACTGAAAGGGAAACCTGGCGTTTTACACTATCTAAAATGAATGAAATATTTTCAACATATTTATTGACCAAAAAATTACCATCTTCAAAACTGCCTACCCATTTTTTATTGTAGTAACAGTTTTTAAAGGTGATGTTCTTAAATTTCCTGGCATCATCAAGTCCAAGCATTGTATTTCTTGTGGCATCTCTTCCTGGTAAAGTAACAGACGGATACTGCTGCCGCACATTTTCAATAATAATATTATCATAATTGATAGCTGCTGATGAATTATCAGGATTAGACATTTTTAAGAAAAAAGGTGGAAAAGCTGATTTAGGATCTTCAATCAAGACATTTCTGATTTGAACATTTTTAATCACATTGCCAGGTTTTCTGTCGCGAAACGAAATAACCCTTCCTCCATCCCAGTAATGCCAGTATGCCCTATGATAGATTACTTTAATATCTTTAAAATAACTCATATCCATTGAAGTAGCACCTTTTGTAACATAAACAACTGCTCCATTGGCATCGTTCCATGTAACGCAGTTGCTAATTTTCACATTGTCGCCACCATAGTAAAAGACATCATCCTGCACTCTAAAAAAGCAGTCTGTTATTACTGAATTTTTGAATGCGTTTATACCATCACTATTCTTTCTCCAGCCAAAAATCTTGATATTTTTATACACATTTACACTTGCGTCGGGTCCTGTATGCCCCATATTAAACGTATGATTTCCAGGATCGATAACAACAAAACCCTCCATTCGGGCAGCTTCTGGATAATCCGGACTAAGCTGACCCCCAGACCTCCGGAGATTCATTAGTTTTTTCTGGGTTTTTCGCACGTGTTTTGTGTGACAGTCCGGCAGATGCTGACCCCCTTTGGAGTTGCAAAA
>JAHEYU010000064.1 GCA_023251435.1 Bacteroidota bacterium | reverse complement strand
GCACCTCTTGGCTGCGGATCTGTGATGCGTTTGTACTTCCCGCATAAAGTTTTAAAGCAAGTTGCCTATTCAACTTCAAAAAAGGATTGCAAATCCCGGGCTTAAAAGTGCTGATTGCAAATCAGCACTTGCGTTGCCAGCTATAGCAAATCCGAATGAGCGAGGCTTTATTTGGCACATAGTCAACTATTTAAATCTGTTATTTAAATCGAAAAGTATTTCTTATTCTGTCAATAAATGAGGAATCATCACATCCAAGATTTTTAATTCCCTCTAATCCCTTTAAAATTTCGTCAAAGTTTCGTATTGTAAATTCAGATATTTTCTCAATTTTTTCATTATTCATAATCAAGAAGATTGACCTATTCCCATTTTCAGCTGGACCCCAGTTTGAATTTATAAATCCATTGAGTTCTTTAAATAAATATTGTCTACGAAAGCCTGTCAAATAGTTTTTAATAGATATTGTTCTCGATTTTTTATCAATTGTAACACTTTTTAATTTAACTAAAATGTTCAAGAAAATAAGAATTCCAGATATTGCCATCGTTGTATGAACGAAAATGCTCTCTTCAAAATCAATAGTTATACTAAGAATCTGCAATTCAGTATATTTCTGGAGAATTAACAAAAAATCAAGAGTCGTAAAGATTAATGTAAGAATGAACACTAATCCCAAAGTAAATTTATTCAGTTTAGATTTTATCATGTCTTGTCTGTGTCGCTTTTTGTTAAGCTTGCCGGCAACGTTCCGCGGCTATTATAGGGCGTTTTTGATTCAATGGATTAACAATGTTTATTTTTCTATTGCGTAACTTATAAATGAAATATCCTCACGAGAAATCTCTTTTACCTTAATCCATCCAAATTTGTAGCGCGAATCTATTTTCATTCTGATTCCAATATACTTTTCGGCATTTGTAAGATAATACCAAACGCCATTTGAACTGACCAGTGATGATGATGGGTCAAGCCACATTGCTGTATTTGTAACAGTACCAGACCATTCAGAAATATTGTCTATCCTATTTTTATAATTAAGTGTGTCAATTCCAACATTAGTGCCATACTCTCCATGACCTTGAATGTAATATTGAATTTTTTTTGAAAACTCCAATCCATTTCTAAAGGTTAACAAACAATATGGATAAGTGTCATGTGTATAATAATTTGGCTTAGTTATATCCAAATACATTCTCTGTTTAATTATCAAGTCAAAATTCCCATCTAAGTTAATGTCCAAAGAGTCAGTTCCTATGTAAAAATTATTTAGCGGATCCAATTTTAAATTTACTTTTAATGGGGTAGCGAATTCATGAAAAGTAAAAGTAGAATCATAAATACCTGCAAAGACTGGCACTCTAGATTCTTCTTTTTTGCATGAGTAAAAAAACAACAGAAAAATAGAAATGCAATTTAATAACGTTTTCATCTTAATTGTATTTATTACTTCTATTTACGAATTCAAAACAGTCAAATTGAAAAATCCGATATCGTTTCGATGAGCGATTAAACTGCCCCACACAAAGCAGGATGCTATACTCTGATGCCGATTGTCCCGATGTATCGGAATCAAGCCGAAAGACAGCCCGGGTTTTTCCTTTATTAATCCAAACGAACAGCAGTGGAACTATCTATTTCTAAGAAAACTCCTCGGCGGCATGCACCATTTGTTGGCAAATCATGTCCAACGATTCTGCCGCTTACTTTTAATCTAACATGTTCTCCCACGCTATTCTCCCTTATAAAACCGCTTATCTTGTCAAATATAGATTTGCTATCTCCCAAAATTGTTATTTGCGTATTAATACTTCCAACATTAGGAGCATCATAAAATATAAATTTGTCCTCAGTGAGGGCATACCCGTGTTGTGATATTCTATAATAACCAATAACTGTTACAAAATCACCCTCGTGATTTAAGCGTTCGTTGCAGGGAAGTTTTCCATCTGTCTCGCAATATGAGTAAAGTTCATTTACTGCTAGTTCTGTATCTGGGTATTCGTACTTTTCACATGAATAAACAGCTAAAATAATAATCGAAAAAAGGAAAATTAACTTTCTCATGATTTTGGTTTTAAATTATTTCTACATTTTATTTTTAAGTTTGGCAATAACATAGGAAGCCAGACGGGGCGGATTGGCCCGATGAATGTATCGGGCTCAATCCCTGTTACCCAGAACTGAGCGGAAAGATGCACACCGAAAACCACCGCTCCCGAATTTTTCGGGTTGTTGAAGTTATGGCCTGGGTGTTTTTAGTTTTCATCATTTATTGCCTTTAGCCCTGTTGTGAGTCTTACATAGCATTTCACAATTCTTAATGTCTGTCGCACCGCCTTTGCTCCATGCGGCTACATGGTCGGCATCCATTTCAGCCAATTTCCAAATCTTACACTTGTTAGCATCATGTCCAAGGGCACAAAGCGGACAGTTTGACTCGCTTTTTGTTGCAGCTTTAGCCGTCTGTTGGGTGTAAACAACCTTCTTAGTTGCTTCGTCAAAAACCCGGACATGCGGCTGGTGCTGATTTGAAATCAGCACCCCGTGGCAGCGGATCTGTGATGCGTTTGTACTTCCCGCATAAAGTTTTAAAGCAAGTTGCCTATTCAACTTCAAAAAAGGATTGCAAATCCGGGGCTTAAAAGTGCTGATTGCAAATCAGCACTTGCGTTGCCAGCTATAGCAAATCCGAATGAGCGAGGTTGAATAGTGCAACTATGACTTCATGCCGGGCACTGCGCGCAACATGAAGTCCTATTTATTGTAAGGCTGTTTATTAAATTTAAGATTGGTCCACTTTTACTTTAATTCGGAAGCTGCCATTTTTAACTGTTATGGTCGAGCCTGAATATGATTTTAAAGGGCCTTCAAATGTTCCTTCCAATGTATTATCAACAAAACTTGTTACCTGAACCTTTAGAGAGTAAAAAGTACTACCTGTAAACATGGAGTCATCTTCAGATGAGCCTGGTACAACTTTAAACACCCTTTTCAAATTTATTAATTGAATCCCTGCATTTACACCATTCTTAATATTATAGGGAAATTGCTGTCTGGTGAACATTTTCGATTGGCTTATAAAAATCGCCAATTGAACCGAATCCGTACGTGTCTGGCGAATTAAGTTAATTTGATCCAATCCATTTGACTTTAAAAAATAACCATTCCAACTCGTATCGTTATAATAATATGCGCTTGAGATGGTTGTGAAATATATTAATTTCCCATCAAACTCTCCACTAATGAAATTTACCGAGGACCTGTCAGCCCTTTCAATCGTCAGGTCTTGCAGGAAATCCTTGGAATGATCGATTGTTACTGGACTAGCTATTTCTGTATCTAATTCTTCTTTCTCACAAGAATTTGCGAATAAAATAATTGTGAATACCAACAACACATTGAATAAACTTCTCATAATAAAATTGTTTTTACTTCGAAATATTATCTGTAAAATGTAAATCTGTCGCACTCATCATACAACGTTTGAAAGCTATTTGCAGTGAGGCGGATTGCCCCAATTAACCGGGACCAAGCGGAAAGATGCACACCAAAAACCTCGTCTGATGAATTTTCGGGTTGTTGAAGTTGTTGTCCGTATTTGGTTGATTCAAAAGCTCCAAATCAATTTGTTTCTGGCAATTCTTTCGACTCAGCTAAAAACGGAATGGTAAAATAAAATATAGAACCCTTATTAACTTTGCTCTCAACCCAAATTTTGCCGCCATGTTTTTCAATAAATTCCTTGCAAAGCATTAAACCAAGCCCCGTTGAAGGTTCACCTTCTGTACCTTTCCTATTTTGTTTGAAATCCATTTGGAATAAAGTGTCAATCTGAATTGAACTCATACCAATACCTGAATCCAGAACAGAAATTATAGATTCTCCATTTTTGTCTTTTTTTGCTGAAACACTTATACTGCCTGCAATAGGTGTAAATTTAATTGCATTGGAAATAAGGTTTCTAATTACAGATTGAAGCATATTTTTATCTGCAAAAATCTCAAAATCGTCCGGTATCTGGTTTGAAATACGAATTCCTTTGCTTTTAGCAGACTCTGCTAAAAGTTCAGAATTGTTTTCAACTAACTGAAATAATTGAAACCTTTCCGGTAAAAAAGAAATTTGGTTTTGTTGCATCCGGGCCCAATCCAATAGGTTTTCTATAAGTTTGTATAGATTGTTAGCCGTTTTGTTCATGCTCTGAAGATACCCCTGTATCTCAGTGAGAGAAAGAGTTGATAATTCATCAGAGATATATTCTGTAAGCCCCAAAAAACTATTGAAAGGACTTCTCAGGTCGTGTGCGATAATGGAAAATAATTTATCTTTTTCAGAATTGCTTTTGGCCAGCTCTTCATTCTTAAGTTTAATCTCTTTTTCCGCTTTTTTACGATCCGTAATATCAACTATTGTTCCCTGCCCGACATATTCACCTTTTTGTTTGATTAATTTTCCATTTATTTCAACATCAACCAAATGGCCGTCTTTATGGTAAATTTTAGTTGCAAAATTTCTAACTTCTTTGTGCCTGAATACGCTTTTTAACATGGCAAGATAGTTTGGCAATTCACTTGTAGGTACAAATTCGGTAAATGATTTGCCAATTAATTCATCTACACTATAGCCTAATATTCTTTCTACACTTTCATTAAAGAAAAGCTGTTTCCCAAATGCATCGACAATAAAAATCACATCTAAGGTTGAGTGGGCAATGGTTTTATATTTTTCCTCACTTTCTTTAAGGGCAACTTGAGCCAATTTAAGTTCTCCATTATTGACTTTAAGAGATTTGTAATTAGATAGTATTTTAAGCAGAACCAGAAGTATCAACAAAAATGTAATCAAAATGCTTGCATTAATAACCTGATTTGTTATATGTCCCTGCCAAAATTTAGCGTCATAATCCATTCCAAATACAGCAATGGTCTTTTGGGTTATGTCATCTTTTATTGGCACATAAACAGTTCTCCATATACCCCATCTATCTTGCAGGGGTTCTGTTATATGACATTGCCCATCACTAAATGGCTGTTTGTCTTCTGGTTTTGCCTCAGTGTATTCTTGTCCGGGTGGCGAATAATCTTCTGAACCTTCTGGTTCAGAGTCTGCCATGAAATAGATCTTCCCATCTTTCTCGGTAAAAATATATGCAAACCTTGCGTTTGTATTAACACGAATAATTTCTCTAAGAGATTTTTTTAATGACTGATATTGAGGCTTTGAAATATCATCGGGGCTTGCCTCCAGCATTTTTATATCACTTTTAGGCAAAGTTGCTTCAATTGATCGGGCTATCTGCAAAGCGGTTTCAATGTGCTCGTTTTTAATGTTTACCCAATTATAAACGACAAACGTTATAAAAATAGCAGCTATTGCTATAAAGTAAATGATTCCAGTAAATACCTTTCTCTTCTTCATAATCTTTCCCTACTTTATAAGTCATTATACTGTCATTGTTTCAAATCTTTGTCAAGTTTGGATACCCTTTCAAGTAGCGTGCGTTTAATATGGCCTACAACGTATAAAGATACATCCAGAGTCGCTTTTCGGTCGATTTCCTGTCAATCCCGATGAATCGGTATTGAGCAGAAAGAAGCACAACGATAACCACTGCTGCCGCATTTGACGAGTCGTTGATGTAGCGGTTCGTGCTTCCTGATTTGTCAACCTTTTTCCTTTAATTTATCGTAGCTCTCAACAATTTTCAGTAGTGTTTCCGAATGGTTAAAAATATCGTCCAGAGTCAATATTTCCTTTTTAATTTCCTTTTTCTGGTCGTCAAGAATTGCCAAATATTTCTTACTGCCATTTAGATAAAGCCTACAAATTGTCTTGCGATTGTTGTCGTCAAGTACAATTGCAAAATATGATTGTGCGTCTCTATACGAAACCCTTGATATACTTATCTTTTGGCGCAAAATTGTTTTAACAATCATAAAACACTCAAGCTCGTCTTGGGTCGTAACAACTTTGCTCTCTTCAACTTTTGTTTGCTCCGCTTGAATTGCTTCTTGCTCTTTTGTTGCTTCGTCCTCCTTTGTCAAAGCAGTCTTCAGCCGTTCCGTGATTAAGTCACTGATATGCTGCTGAACTGATCTTTTAGTCAAAGTAGTAAATTGCTCTAAAACTTTGGCCGTTACCGAAGTTGGGTAAACCTGACGTGCAAAATGCTTTACAAACTCAGGTGAAGGATTATTTAACTCTTGCTGAAAGAGTTGTTTTAACTCGTTTATATATTTTAACTCACTCGCAGTATTTACAATGCTTTCAGCGTCAAATATAGTTTTGTGAAACTTTTTTAGCTCTTCAATTTGGTTGTCTTTAATCTCTGAAATATTAAATTCCAAAAATGGTTTTTCATCCATTTTGTTTGCATCGACTAAGTCGGAATAAAAACGGTAAGTAATTCCGTTGGTCAACAATCCAAATTTTGCTTTAGAAACATGAAAGTAACGTAAAAGCTGTCCATCGTGAATGCTTAAATTTTGTGCCCAGTGTTTGCATTCAATTAAGATTGTCGGAGCACCATCTTTGAAAATGGCGTAATCAATTTTTTCTCCTTTTTTAAGGCCAATGTCGGAAATAAATTCAGGTACAACTTCGAGTGGATTAAATACATCATAACCCAATGCTTGTAAAAAAGGCATAATGAAAGCGTTCTTTGTTGCTTCCTCTGTATGAATTTGGTCTTTAAGTTTTAAAACTCTGTCGCCGATTTGTTTGATTAGGTCTTTGAAGTCCATGGTTTTTATTTTTAGTTTATAATCGTTTCATTGTCAAAGTTGAATCTCAAGTTGCGATGCCCTCCGCTATTGCTAATCATCTTAAAGATTTAAAAATATGTAGTTATGTTTACACATCAAAGCGATTTGTTAATTTTTTATTCGCAGTTTAAGCTAAATTCCGCGCTAACTGAATTGCCAACAAGTTACATCAATTTGTTAAGCAAATGGCGGTTGGAGGCATCGCCTGTTCCGGTTTTCTTTTGAACTGTGCGTTTTATTACACGAACGTGTAGTTTTGGCCGTCGAATGGAATAAAAAAAAATGTTTTGATTGTGTTTTGGACTCACCCCACCCCGATAAATCGGGGTTTCCCCTCTCTTTTATGAAGAGAGGGGGGAAGGCCGCCCGCGGACTTCGGGGTGAGTCGGCTATTTAAAATCCACCGGCAAATTTCAACCATTGTTCTATAAATACCCGCCTGCGTCGGCTAACGTGTACACACAAATATTAGGTAAATACTTAAATTCTCTTTAATACAAAAAAACAATGGAACGCGGATTAAATATGATCTGGCGGATTAAAACTGATTAAAATCCATACAAGCCGGGATGATTTTCTAAAGAAACACTCATGAAATTATCAATCATCCATTCCAATTTATTGGAATATAAATCCGTTTTCCATCCGCTAAACCCGTGTAAATCCGCGTTCCATTTTTTTCCGGTATATGATACAATTGATAATACATGTGGGTACACGGTAGCTGCTGCGGGCAGGTCTATTCATCGGCATTATACCAGATGAGCCTTTGGACTGATTTGGAATTGCATTTGGTATAAGGTGCAGCGCACCGGAATACCACAAATATTATATGCCTATTATTTCGGTGCTCCGCACCTTTTGGGTGTGTCGCGCAAATTTATACTACAAATATCAACGGTGCTCTGCACCTGAAAATAGTTGCTTCAAGATATTAAAAAAGAGAGCCAAAAGCTCTCTTTTTTAATATCTAGTGGCTAATATATTATCCGCTAAGTAACTAAAATTGAAATAGTGGCTAATATGTTATCTGTTATTTTAGCTTCCTTAATTGGTCTTCAATCTTCTGATCAACAACTACTTTATTCGAAACCGACACATCGCGGGCTGTAAACAGTCCTAAAACAGGTTTTCCATCGCCCGAAGTGAAATTGCTTTTAATGTTGGCTGGCGGAACGCTGAACAACGAACCAGTGCCACTCTGATTGAGCATCTGGAAAAAATAGTAGTATGCAAATTTCGAAATGGAAGTATGTTTCACGTAGATGGTATCTCCCAGATTGATTTTACGCTCTTGAGCCGCTTTGTCTGTATTGTGGAAATCAGTATAAACCTCCAGTCCCGATATGTAATTTCCATCCACAAATTCGTCGCTGGCAACAGCTAACCGTTGGCCGTTTGTTAGTAAAGAGTCGTTTACAAAAACATCCCATTTATAGAAATTTCCTATTCCCTGAGTTTCTTTTCCGTAGGTATAAACTGCCAGAAAAATTTTATTTCCGCGCATGGATGGAAAAACGCGAATAGAGTCAATTGGCTCAACTCTGGCCAGTTGTTCTTTGGCAGTGATAGTCGTGCCTTCAGCCTGAATGGTTAAAGTATATTCGCGTCCGGCAATTCCGAAGTAATTGGTGTTTTGTGGAACCCGGTAAAAGCCTTTTTGCTGCTCATCTTCAACCAAAGTAACTGAATTGGCCGGAATGGCATTGTCGGAAACAGAAACCACAGCCCCGCTTATTCCTGGAGATTCGGTATCCTGATTTACCTGAAGGGTTTTATACAGAAATACGGTTGGCTCATCAATTGTTGTAATGCTGGCTTCAACACCAATAAGATTTAGGTTTTCATCATTTAGTTTCACGTCAATCACATCTTCGCACGAAGTGAAGAAGAACGTGGAAAGCAGGAAGACAGCAAAAGTTAGGAGATTGTAGTTTGAAGCCTTTTTGCCAGTTGCCAGTTGCCAGTTGCCAGCCATTTTTTGTATTGAGCCTTTTCCTGTGCCTAAACTTTTTCCTATATTGTTTTTCATGATGGTCAGAATTTTAAAAGTTGAAATTATAAGTAACAGAGGGAATTACACTTCCGATAATGGACAACCGGATAGCTTCCGAAACGTTGGGCTTTTCCTCGTTCTGGCGGAAAGTAACCGAATAAGCATTCCGGCGTGCATAAACATTGTAGATCGAAAAATTAAGCGATTGTTTCACCTTGCGCTGATCGTTCTTCTTGAAATCGTAAGTGAGCGAAACGTCCATGCGGTGATAATCAGGAATGCGGTTGCTGTTGCGTGCCGAATAATGGTAAAGCGTAGTGCCCTGAACATCGTATTTGGCTATTGGGTAGGATGTTGGGTTTCCGGTTGAAAACACCCAGGTGGACGATAAATTCCAACGTTTGCTCAAATCATAATTGGCCACCACCGAAACGTTGTGCGTACGATCGTAACTCGATGGATAAGCATTTCCTTCATTAATTCCCACAACTTCGCGCATCGACCGCGATAAAGTGTAGCTAAGCCAGCCCGTCAGCCGCCCTTCCTGTTTTTTTGCGTATAGTTCTAAGCCATAAGCATATCCACTTCCGCGAAGCAGTTCGGTTTCCAGATCTTCCTTCAGGAATAATTCGGCACCATCGATATAGTCGATTACATTTTTCATCTTTTTGTAATAGACTTCAGCTGATGTTTCGAACATGTTATCATCAAAATTCCTGAAATATCCCAAGCCAATCTGGTTGGCTATCAGTGGTTTGATGTAATGGCTGCTG
Organism: Bacteroidota bacterium; assembly: GCA_023251435.1. GTDB lineage: Bacteria > Bacteroidota > Bacteroidia > Bacteroidales > Prolixibacteraceae > Aquipluma. Next base: position 24,640 of record JAHEYU010000064.1, on the reverse strand, counting down.
GGCAGCCAGATGTCGAGCGGAGTGGGGGAATTGGTGTTCGAAATAAGGTGCAGGTTTTGAGCCATCCGGTTGTACGAGGCTTTAAGCGAACTCTCCGGATTGAGCATATATTTGATTGCCAGGCGTGGTTCGAGATTGTGATAGGACGGAGGAACCAGTTTCCCGGATCCGTATTCTATGGTGCCAGTTACTTCTTCGTCGTTGGGTTTGTCAGGGTTCAGGTATTCCCTCACTGTCGCTTTGCCAATTTGCTGAAAATAGGAGTAACGTAATCCGTACCTCAAAGTCAGGCGGCTACCTATGGTTTGTTCGTTCGACACATACAGCGAATTATCCAGCGCATTATAGTTGGTCAGTTTCAGGTCGGTAAAATACGAACCTTCATTGGCATCTACCGCTCCCGGTTCGAAATGGTGATAAATCAGGTTAAAACCCAGGGTCAGCTTGTTTTTCGAATTCAGATACCAGGTAAAATCTTCCTTGAAGTTGTAATCCGAAATCTGTGAAGTCCAGTCGAACTGATCGGCTGCCGAGCCAGGTACACCCAAATTATAGTTGTATCGCGAAAAAATGAGCGAAGTATTCGAGAATAACTTGTTGCTGAACAGGTGATTCCAGCGAGCTGTAGAAGTCAGGTTTCCCCAGCGCATATAAATCGATTCGCTGGCCTTGAAATAATCGTCGCCAGTGTAGGCCGAAAAGTAAATGCGGTTTTTAGGGTTGATCTGAATATTGGTCTTTAGGTTGAGATCGTAGAAATAAAGCTGGTTGTCTTTTAATTCTTCAATACCAATTAGTTTTCCGACATAATCGGCATAAGTTCTCCGGCCCGCAACGATGAAACTCCATTTGTCTTTAATAATTGGGCCTTCCACGGTCAGTCGGCTCGAAATATTACCAATTCCGCCGCTCATTCCCAGTTGCTGCGAGTTTCCGTCTTTCATTCTGATATCGATTACCGATGAGGCCTTTCCGCCGTATTCCGCAGGAATTCCCCCTTTGTAAACCTGAACATCTTTAATAGCATCCGAATTAAAAACGGAGAAGAAACCCAGCAAATGTGAGGCGTTGTAAACGGGAGCTTCGTCCAGAATCATCAGGTTTTCGTCGGGACCACCACCGCGCACGTACAAACCGGAGCTTCCTTCGCCTCCGTTCTGGATACCGGGCAACAGCGTAATGCTTTTGAGGATATCAACCTCCCCCATAAACGACGGCAGCTTTTTAATCATTTTAACCTGAACTTTCTCCATGCTCATTTGGAGGCTTTCCACATTACGGTTCTTTTTTTCACCGGTAACGACCACTTCGTCAATCTGTTTCGAATCTTCTTCAAGCAACACATTCAGTTGTTTGCTTTCGTTGAGCTTAATAAGCGGCGACTGGCTTTGGTAACCGATATAGGAGAAAGTAACCGAATAATCGCCTTGAGGTACCGAAATGGAGTAAAATCCATAAGGATTGGTAATGACCCCGGTTTTTATTTCCGGAATGTAAACGGTAGCCCCAATGAGGGCTTCGCCGTTCGCTTTGTCTTTAAGGTAACCGCTCAGGGTCACCATTCCCGCAAAGCCGGGGAACGACAGTGTGAGCAATAATAAAATTGTAATTAGTTGTTTCATTGTTTTTCTGTTTTCTGAACATCATGGCATAAATACTAATCGATACCGACCAAAACTTTTTGAATAAGTTGCACCCAATCGGTAAGCAATTACTAACGTTCGCTTGATTTAATTGTTTTTTAATGGCGCGTCAAAGGAACCATCTTTACCAAGATTAACAAAAATGGAAACTGTGAATGCCAGTTTTCTGTCGGTGAGTGGCTGCTAAAAAGCAAATCAGAGTTCCATTTTGGAGTGAAACCTGACTGAAAATAATATCGTAATAGAAACTCTTAACTGATCAATCTTGGCTTATGGAAAAGATTCTGGATAATCCTGTTTTGATTTCATCCATAGATTCCAGACTGATATAGCCAAGCTTATTTATAAATCTTTGTTCAGAAACAGATCTTACTTGAAAGCAGTCAGCGGCAGAAATCTTTGAAAGGCGGTTGTTTCGATCTGGTTCCAATTTAATAATCAATGGAGCGAAGGGATATTTGTAAATGCAGTCAGTTCCAAATCAGTTTTGTAATCTTCCAGTAACAGATCAACTGCCTTTTTCATTCGATTCGTTTCTTCATCCTGTCTGATGGAATGAAGAGTTTTCTCAACAACGAAAATTCGTTTTTTCAAAGGCAATCTCTTAATCTCGTTGATCAAATCTGTCGTTCTCATAATTGGCTAATTTAGAACTGCAATTTACAAATTTTTAGAACAGCCTCCTGAAGCCAATCACGTCTTTTACCTCGTTGAGTGTTTTTTGGGCCGATTCGCGGGCACGTTCGGCTCCCATGCGGGCAACTTTGCCCAGGTAAGCTTCGTCTTTCAGGATTTCCAGAATGCGTTCGCGGATGGGTGAAGTGAAAGCCACAATGTCTTCGGCCAGCTGTTTTTTAAGGTCGCCGTATCGGATGCTGCAATCGTTGTAAGCCGCATCGAAATGAGAAACCACATCGGGTGTGGAAACGATTTTTAACAAGGTAAACAGATTTTCAACCGCTTCGGCTTTTTTGCTGTTGGGCTCGGTTGGCCCGGCATCGGTTACCGCACGCATCACTTTTTTGCGGATGTCTTTTGGGTCTTCAAAAAGGAAAATTCCGTTTCCTTCTGATTTGCCCATTTTACCACTACCATCGAGTCCCGGAACTTTAATCATGTCCCCACCATCGAAGGTAAAAGGCTGCGGAAGTGGGAACAGCTCGCAGTTGTACATGCGGTTGAAACGTCCGGCAAACTTGCGGGCCATTTCCAGGTTTTGCTCCTGATCTTTCCCAACCGGAACAAATTTGGCTTTATGGATGATAATGTCGGCAGCCATTAAAACCGGATAAGTGAGCAAACCGGCATTTACGTTTTCGGGTTGTTGGCGTGCTTTATCCTTGAACGATGTGGTACGCTCCAACTCGCCCAAATAGGCGTTCATATTCAGAAAGGCGTATAATTCAGATACTTCAGGAACATCGCTCTGGATAAAAATGGTCGCTTTCTCCGGATCAATTCCGCAAGCCAGATATTCGGCCAGCACTTGTTTTACTCCGTTCTGAAGGTTTTCGGGAGTTGGGTGTGTGGTAAGCGAATGAATATCGGCAATGAAAAAATAGCAGTTGTAATCTTCCTGCATTTTTAAAAAGCTACGCACTGCGCCGAAATAATTTCCGAGGTGCAAATTTCCGGTTGGCCTGATGCCACTGACAACTATCTGTTTGGTCATGATTTTCGTTCTAAAATGGGCTGCAAAAATACACGAAGTATTTACAATTCACAAAAAAGTTAAGTGTCCGGAGTTTTTTAATGACAGTATTCCAAATACCTTGAGTTTAATTTTGAAAATCAAACCCTGCCGTCTTGTTCATATCGTTTAAAGTTCATAATTTCAACTTATTATTGACATGATAAATTTATTGTCAATAAATAAAGTGTCAGCATCGTTTCCGGAAAATTGTTTATTCTATAAATGTCTGTATATGAAAAGGATAGTTTTTTTATTTGTCTTTACTGTGATTTCTTTTTGCGTATTTGCCCAGAATGTACAAATCAACACACTGACTGAAAATGAAAAGAAAGAAGGATGGAGATTGCTTTTCAACGGGAAGAATTTTAATGGGTGGAAAACCTTTCAGGGAAAAGAGATAACGGGCTGGAAAGTGATCGGCGGAGTACTCAATAATTCAGGTATTGGAAGCGATCACGGCGGCGACATTGTTACGCGCGATAAATTTCAGAATTTCGAGCTTTATGTAGAGTGGAAAATCGCGTCTCGAAGCAACAGCGGAATCTTTTATCACGTAAACGAAAAAATCGGAAAAGCAATTTACGAATCAGGGCCCGAGTATCAGTTGATCGACGATAAAGGTTGGCCAAGCAAATTACAAGACCATCAGTATTCCGGCGCAAATTATGGAATGCATGCACCTAAAAATGCGGTAGTAAAAAATCTTGGCGAATGGAATCAAACCCGCATTGTTGTAGATGGCACTCACGTTCAGCATTATCTGAATGGAGTTAAGGTGGTTGACTATCAGTTATGGGATGCTGATTGGAAATCGCGTAAGGAAAAAGGAAAATGGAATGACTTCCCTTACTACGGAATGGCAAAAAAGGGTCAGATCGGACTTCAGGATCATGGCGGATTGGCACAGTTCAGGAATATAAAAATAAAAGAAATAAAATAGCCAATGATTGGAATGGTTGATTATCATACTCATACAATCCTGTCAGACGGGATCGATACGTATGAAGAAATGATTCGGGTTGCTATATCTAAAGGCTTGGACGAGATTGGTTTTAGCGAACATGTCTGTCTGAAACCGGTTGAATGGGCAATAAGTCTGGTTGATATTCCGGTAATGACTGAACAAATTCTGGATTTAAAGACAAAGTATAAAGACCAGATAAAAATCAGGTACGGTATCGAGGTGGATTATTTTCCCGGCTATGAGTCAGAGATAAAGAAACTAATTGATAGTATTCCGGTTGACTATGTGATCGGGTCGGTTCATTTTATAGGCGACTGGAATTTTGATACAGATCAGTCACTGATAGGAAAATGGCCGAACGACCAGCTTTATGCCAGTTATTTTGAACTCATTCAGGGGGCCGCTGCCACTGGACTTTTCGATATTATTGGCCATCTCGACATCATCAAAAAATTTAGGGTTTATCCGGAGACGAATCAGGACAAGCTTTTCGAAGACACTATCAGAATAATTAAACAGCACGATTTGGTGGTTGAACTTAATACCGGCGGGATTGACAGACCCTGCGCGGAGTTTACTCCCTCACCAAAGTTGCTGGAAATGTGTTACAGGCACAATGTTCCGGTAACCATAAGTTCAGATGCCCATAGCGCTCACCAAATTGCGCGCCACTACGAAAGCGCGCTCGATTTGCTTGCCCGGATTGGGTACAGGGAAATTGTTGGTTTTAAAAATCGCACCCGAAGAATGATCAGAATTTAGAATGTCGTCAATCAGTTATTTTCCAGAATCCTGAATATTTCATCCAACCGGGGAGTCAGAATGATTTCGGTACGACGGTTTTTCTTTCGGGCCTCGGCGGTTTTCAGCTCGTCAACCGGGAAAAATTCACCACGACCAGCAGAGGTAATCCGTTTCGGTTCAACTGCTTTGTTCTTCAGTAAAATTCGGGTAACAGCCGTTGCCCTCATCACACTTAGGTCCCAGTTGTCCTTCACCATTCCGGTTCCGCGCATTGGCACATCGTCGGTGTGGCCTTCAACAAGCACGTTGATATCCGGGTTTTGGCCCAACACTTCGGCCAAATCCGTGAGAGCTTGTTGTCCTTTTGGGTCAACTTCCCACTGTCCGGTTTTAAACAGTAGCTGCTCATCGAGTGAAACATATACCTTTCCGTTTTTTTCCTGAATGGTCAACCCTTTGTTGTTGAATCCCAGCAGGGCGTCCATCACCTTTTGCCTGAGTTGTTTAACAGCTTCATCTTTTTGGGTTAGCGCATCTTCGAGTTCTTTCATTCTTGCACTGCGTTGTTCCAGTTCGTTTTGCGCCAGTTTCAGGTTGTCCTCGCGTTTTTGCAAATCGGATTGTGTTTTCTGAAGCTTTTCCATTAAACGTGCAATTTCTTCGGAACTTCCTGTTTTTATGCTTTTTAGCTGATCTTCAAGCTCTGTATTAATTTGACTGATACGCTGATTGATTTCTGTCGAATTTCTTAGGTTACGGGTACTTTCTTCGAGCTTGGCCGAAAGTTCGCCAATATCTTTTATCTGTTTTTCTACTTTGCTTTGCAATTCAGTATTCTGAACTATTAACGACTGATTCTGTTCTTTAAGCGATTGAATAGTGTTTTCGGATGCCCGAAAATCGGTAGTAAGCTGGTTGAACTTTTTAGACGACACACAGGAGGTCATCAGAAAAATAATGGAAATGAAAAAAAATTTATTCATGGCTCGTGTTTTTAGTCGGGTAAATATAGAACTTTGCAGAAACTTTGCCAATAAATGATTGGTTGCCTTTCTTGAAGTGAAAGTTTGAATGGCCAAAGATTTGGGTTTCTCTGTATTTCAGGAAATATGTTTAAAAAATCTTTCAACTTTTGACATCGTGCTTTTTACTGGTCATAAGTTGTATATTTGAATTCAAAATTGATAGTTGATGGTTGAGAAAACAGAAAGTTTGCTGGATCATATAAACGATCCTTCAGAACTGAGAAAGTTAAAGGTAGAACAGTTGCCGGAAGTCTGCGACGAACTTCGAAATTATATTATTGATGCGGTTTCAACCAATCCTGGCCATTTTGGCGCCAGCCTTGGAGTTGTTGAGCTGACCGTTGCTTTACACTATGTTTATAAAACTCCGCACGACCTGCTTGTATGGGATGTGGGGCATCAGGCTTATGGCCACAAAATTCTTACCGGACGAAAAGACGTTTTTCACACAAACAGAAAGAATAAAGGAATCAGCGGGTTTCCAAAACCGTCGGAGAGTATTTACGATACTTTTGGCGTGGGGCATTCGAGCACTTCAATTTCTGCAGCCCTCGGCATGGCTGTAGCTTCGAGCCTCAAAAATGAAAATGACCGAAAAATTGTAGCTGTCATCGGCGATGGTGCAATGACTGGCGGGATGGCTTTCGAAGGCCTGAACAATGCAGCTGTCAACAAATCTGATCTGTTGGTTATCCTCAACGACAACAACATGTCAATCGACCCGGTGGTGGGTGGAATGAGCAACTATTTGCTAGATATATCGAAATCGCAGGCTTACAACAGACTTAAAAGCAATGTTTGGAACGGATTGGGAAAATTAAACGGATTCGGTCCCAAGGCACGGCGGTTGGTTCAGAAAACAGAGAATGCGATTAAAACCATGTTGCTTAAACAGTCAAATTTATTTGAAGGACTTGGCTTTCGCTATTTCGGACCTGTTGACGGACACGATGTGGTTTATCTTGCAGAAGTTCTCGAAAGCTTAAGAAACATTCCGGGGCCTAAACTTTTACACGTAATAACCAGAAAGGGTAAAGGGTTCAAATTGGCCGAACTTCACCAAACCGAATATCATTCGCCCGGCAAATTTGACAAAATAACCGGAGAACTTCTTGATTGTGAGTGTGCTGTAAATAAACCCCCGAAATTTCAGAACGTATTTGGACAAACCATTATTGAGCTTGCTGAGATGAACCCGCGGATTGTTGGGATTACACCTGCAATGACTACGGGATGCTCACTTAATCTGATGATGGAGAAAATGCCGCATCGTACTTTTGATGTGGGGATAGCCGAGCAACATGCAGTTACTTTTGCTGCCGGATTAGCTATTCAGGGAATGCTCCCGTTTTGCAATATCTATTCAACATTTATGCAAAGAGCTTATGATCAGATAATTCATGACGTAGCTATTCAAAACCTGCAGGTTGTTTTTTGTCTTGATCGTGGTGGTTTGGTTGGGGCTGATGGCGCAACGCATCATGGAGTGTTTGATTTGGCATACATGCGCTCTATTCCAAACATGATTGTTTCGGCCCCGATGGACGAGCTCGAATTGCGAAATATGATGTTTACCTCCCAAAATGAAAATCACGGGCCATTCTCTATTCGTTACCCGCGTGGTTGTGGTTGCGTTATCGACTGGCGCCAACCCATGACAGCCATTCCGATTGGTCGTAGCAGGCAACTTTCCGACGGAACAGACATGGCAATTTTAACTATTGGTACTGTTGGTATTCAGACAGGCAGGGCAGTTAAAATGCTCCAGAAAGACGGAATTATGGCAGCTCATTACGACATGCGGTTTGTAAAACCTCTTGACGAAGAAACATTGCATCATGTTTTCCGGAATTTCAAACACGTAATTACAATCGAAGAAGGTGTTTTGCAGGGCGGTTTTGGAAGCGCGATTCTGGAATTTATGGCCGATCACGGGTATTCTGTGAATGTAAAGCGGATCGGTATTCCCGATGTATTTGTCGATCATGGAACGCCCGAAGAGCTGCATCGTGAATATGGTCTCGACCAGCAAGGTATTTATCTGGCAGCTAAATCGTTTATGCTGAAGTATTAAATTGAAAAATACTTTTTTTGACGTTTGACCGTTCATTTTGCATAAATAATAAATATTCTCATTTTGGAATTCTACTCAAAGAAACGTCGCTGGAAGATTCTTCTGTTGTTTTTGGCCGTGGTAATTGGCCTCGGCTCATTTTTATATACCAACTGGCTGGTTAAAAAGATGGCCATTGAAGAACGTAAAAATGTAGAATTGTGGGCCGGAGCTACAAAGCGCCTTGTAAATGATGACATTACGTCGGGTGAAGACTTTAATTTCATGCTGTCGATTCTGGAACGAAACACCACGATCCCGATTTTACTGCTCGATAGTTTAGGCATAATTATTACTGATAAGAATATTGAATACACACCCGATCGTAAAGTGCAGGTTTTGCAGCGCGAACTGCAAAAAATGAAATCGGAGAATGAACCCATCATTGTTGATACCGGAACTGAAAAACAATATTTGTATTATCGCAGTTCGGTTTTGCTCGAAAATCTAAAGTTTTATCCTATAGTTCAATTTGCAGTTATCTTTTTGTTCATTCTGGTTGCCTACCTTGCCTTCAATTCTTCGCGAAATGCAGAACAAAATCAGGTTTGGGTCGGAATGTCAAAAGAAACTGCCCATCAGCTTGGAACACCCATTTCGTCGCTAATGGCCTGGGTCGAATTGCTTAAAATGCAGAACATTGATGAAAATCTGATTCAGGAATTTGAGAAAGATACCCAGCGGCTTCAGAAGATTACCGAACGATTTTCTAAAATAGGATCGATTCCGGAATTAATTCTTACAGATGTGGCCGATGCAGTGCGATCGACTGTTGAATACCTTCGAACACGTTCTTCAGGAAAAGTGAAATACATTCTCGATTTCGACGAAAAGAAAACAATTGAAGCTCCTTTGAACGCCTCTCTTTTTAGCTGGGTGATCGAAAATCTTTGTAAAAATGCCATCGATGCGATGAATAACAGTGGAACCATACAGATTTCAATCGTCGAAAAAAGCGAACAAATTGTGATTGATGTGGCAGATACCGGTAAGGGGATTTCAAAAAGTTATTATAAATCGGTTTTTCAGCCGGGGTTTACCACCAAGAAAAGAGGGTGGGGGCTTGGCCTTTCTTTGGCCAAGCGTATTGTTGAAAATTATCATAAAGGAAAAATATTTCTGAAACAATCTGAAATCAATAAAGGAACCACCTTCCGGATTATCCTTCAGAAAGGATAACTTATTAACAATTTGGTTTCTGTTTAATTTATTGACAAAGAATTATTTACAGGTAATAATTCTTTTTAGGACCAATCGATGTTAAAAAAATCGATATATTTTTCGTGTTTGCTTATTTTTTATACTTTTGCAAAACTTTTTTTAGGCAATGAGCATACGATCACACTTTAACATTGCATTCAAAGGGCTTTCCCTGGGGAAGCACGTTTTTGATTACGAAATAGATGGCAAATTCTTTGCAGAATTTGACGGAAGTGTTGTCGATCAAGGTAAAGTGAATGTTTCTCTGACCCTTGAAAAACAGAGTGCGCTCATGATTTTCTGGTTCGATCTGAAAGGAACTGTTCAGGTTCAATGCGATCGGTGCCTTGAAATGTATGACCAGCCAATTGAAAGTAAAGAGCGGATTTTTGTTCGTTTTGGCGAAAAAGAGTTTGCTGATGGCGACGACCTAATATGGGTAAGTACAAACGATTATCAACTGAACGTTGCTCAGTTGATTTATGAGTTTATATGTTTGGCTATTCCGATCAAAAAAGTTCATCCTGATGATGAGAACGGAAATACCAGTTGTGATCCGGAAATGATCGAAAAGTTGAGCAAATACATAATCAGGGAGGAAGATAAAAGCAACCCCGCCTGGAATGATTTAAAAAAATTATTAGATAACGAATAAAGATAAGTTAAGATGGCACATCCAAAACACAGGGTTTCGAAAGCCCGCAGAGACAAGAGAAGAACACATTACAAAGCTACACCAGCAACACTGGCTGCTTGTTCTAATTGTGGTACCACTGTAAAATATCATACTGTTTGTCCTGAATGTGGATATTACAGAGGTAAGTTAGCAATCGAAAAAGACGTTACAGTTTAATAACTACCCCATTATGGTCAGAAGAACTCTGTTCTTCTGACTTTTTTATTCCACTCCCGTTTAATATTCGAACAGTTTAATTAATTGTTTCAAAAGGAGTTAGGCGAATATTTGCCTGATTTTACTTTGCTTTTCGAATTTTTCGTCCTATCTTGCGCCCCATTTTATTTTCCAGATTTATAGTTTAGTTTTTTTGATTTTCCTCAACATTTCGGAGGTTTATCATGATGAATTTGATTTAAACGTTTTTGATATGAATAAAATTCGTGCTGCAATAACCGGCATTGGAGCATTTCTTCCAGAGTATCGTTTGACAAACGAAGAGATTAGCCAACTGGTTGAGACTTCCGATGAATGGATCATGCAGCGTATCGGCATTAAGGAACGCCGCATTTTGAAAGAAGAAGGTATGGCAACTTCTGATATGGGGGTGGCTGCAATTAAGGAGCTTCTTGAAAAAACAGGCACAAAACCTGAAGAAATTGATTTATTGATATGTGCTACCATAACACCCGATAGTCCACTTCCTGCAACTGCAAATATCATTAATCACAAAGCCGGACTGGTTAATGCGTGGAGTTTTGACCTTACTGCAGCTTGCTCCGGATTTGTATATGCCTTAACAACAGGGGCAAAATTTGTTGAAAGCGGGCAGTATAAAAAAGTAATAGTTCTGGGGGCCGATATGATGTCGTCGATAACTAATTATAAGGATCGGGCAACCTGTCCGCTTTTTGGCGATGGTGCCGGAGCTGTTTTGCTTGAACCTACCACCGAAGATCTTGGCGTGATTGATCATATCAACCGCGTTGATGGTTCAGGAGCACAATACCTTCAGATTAAAAGTGGCGGTTCGTTAAGACCGGCATCGTACGAGACCATCGACAACGACGAACATTTTGTATATCAGGAAGGTCAAACGGTTTTCAAAATGGCTGTTTCAAGCATGGCCGATGTCGCGGTCGAAATGATGGAGAGACATCAGCTAACCGGCGACGATATCAACTGGTTTGTTCCACATCAGGCAAATATGAGAATTATTGATGCTGTTGGTCGCCGAATGGGAATTAACAAGGAACAGGTAATGGTTAACATTCAGAAATACGGAAATACAACTGCAGCAACCATTCCACTGTGTTTGTACGATTATGAAAGTCAATTGAAAAAAGGTGACAGTATTATTCTGGTTGCTTTCGGAGCAGGCTTTACCTGGGGAACAGTTTACCTGAAATGGGCTTACGATCCGAAGTAATAAAATAGCGCAAAACCTAATTTAATTATTCGAACCATGGGAAAATTGATAATTAGAAGTCACGAAGAGTTTGAGAAGCATGTTGGAATGAAACTGGGAGTTTCAGAATTTATGACTATCACCCAGGATCAGATCAACAAATTTGCAGATGCGACTTTCGATCATCAGTGGATTCATGTTGATGAGGAAAGAGCCAAAAGGGAAGGGGCATTTGGAAGCACCATCGCACACGGTTATCTTACATTATCGTTGCTGGCACACATGTGGGACGAAATAATTCAGGTTGAAAACACAAAGATGCTGGTTAATTATGGAATTGATTCTTTCAAATTTAATCAGCCGGTTTTGGTAAACAGCAGAATCAGAACCCATGTCAAACTTCGCTCAATTTCAAATCTCCGCGGTATTTCGAAAGTTCAACTCGATGTGCAGATGGAAATTGAAGGAAACAAAAAGCCTGCATTTGAAGGTACTGCCACTTTTCTGTACCATTTTATTCAGTAGAAGAGATTCAAAAATATATTTTAACAGACGTGTCTCCTTTCAGGTGGCACGTTTTTTTTGCCCACCTGCAAATAAATTTTGCAGGAACAAAGCTGATACCTTCATCAAGCTTTACTATATTTGAAGTCCTTTCAAAAAAAACCGAAAAGCGATGGCAAAAGAAATTAATGAAATTAATCCGCAGGTAATTAATCTGATTGCCAAAGGAACAAAAATTACAGGTGATCTTATTTCTGACGGAGATATCCGAATTGACGGCGAATTATTTGGTAATCTGGAAACAAAAGGCAGATTAGTGATTGGCGCTTCGGGGAAACTGGTCGGAGAAATACGGTGCAGAAGCTGCGAAATTGCAGGAACCCAACTGGGTAAATTATTTATTCAGGAGTTACTTTCATTAAAAGCCACTTCACATGTTTCGGGCGATCTGGTTACCGGCAAATTGTCGATCGAACCCGGAGCTTTCTTTGCCGGAACATGCACGATGGGAGATGAATCCTCCACCAATGAATAAGAATTTTCAGAAACCGAAGAAGCAAATTGATGATTTTATCCGGTATTCAAGTCTGGCTATCGAAATGGTTGTAATCATGGGAGTCGGGGTATGGATAGGAATGAAAATAGATAAATGGCTTGAACTTGACTTTCCCGCTTTTACGCTTGCATTAATGGTATTATCGGTAGCAGGGGCTATTTATCATGCAATCCGGAAGTTTTTGTAGTTTCTTTCAAAATTAAAACGACCTCAAGAAAAAAATAAATTCACGTCATTTTTCGCATGAAAAACTTTATTGTAAAATCTACATTGCTGACAATCATTGTTTTCGCACTGGGGGCAGTTGCATATTCTACCGTACTCAGGCAATTTTTCCTGATAATTCTACCGGTATTGCTCATCTTTTTTTTCGTAGTAACAAACCTTGTACATGCTTATTTGTTAAGGATTGCCGGTAAATCAAGTGCGCGATTTACCTCACAGTACATGGCCACGAGTTTTATGAAGATGTTTTTCTATCTGGCCGTTGCTATAATTTATGCAGTTATTAATAAAGATGAGGCGAAGATATTTTTGATGAATTTTTTGTTGCTGTATGTCGTTTACACTACTTTTGAAGTGGTTGAGTTTTCGAAAGTTGTCAGACAGATTAACAAATAATTGTGCTTCGAAGCAGAAGATTATTTTTAATCGCTTAAAAAAATTAAATTTGTTGATCGCCGAACACAATGAAAAAAAAATGATGCAAATATTAAGACCTATACTTTTTCTCATTTTATTCGTTTTTACCGGAGCAGGTTTTGTCTCGGCAGCCGGGGTGACCGAAAAAGACACTACAAATTCTCATTCAGAAGGCTTTGAGGCTGGCAAACATGTGATCGCGCACGTTTCCGATGCTTTTGAATGGCACATTGCTACTTTTGGTGAAACACATATCAGCATTCCCCTACCTATAATACTTTACAGCTCAAACAAAGGATGGAATTTCTTCATGTCATCCAAATTTCATCACGGACACGAAGCTTACAACGGTTTCAGAATTGAACATGTTGGAGAGAACGAAGGAAAAATAGTTGAAATTAATCAAAATGGCGAGGTTGTTGGTTTGCCCATCGACTTGTCGATTACCAAAACTGTTGCCGGAATATTTGTAAGTGTAATTGTGCTGTTTTTTATTTTCCTGAACATTGCCAAATCAGCCCCAAAGAGTGTCAACAAAGCTCCGGCAGGGCTGCAGAACTTGTTTGAACCGATCATTTTGTTTATTCGCGACGAGGTGGCTAAACCGGCAATTGGCGAAAAGAAGTTCGAGAAATTTATGCCCTTTTTGTTAACGGCTTTCTTTTTTATCCTCATCAACAATCTTCTTGGCCTTATACCGATATTTCCCTTTGGAACAAACGTAACAGGTAATATTGCTGTTACGATGGTATTGGCCTTATTTACATTTTTCATCACAAGTATTAGCGGAAACAAACATTACTGGAAGGAAATATACAATCCGGATGTACCTTGGTGGTTAAAGTATCCGGTTCCGTTGATGCCGATCGTAGAACTTTCAGGAGTAATTACAAAACCATTTGTACTAATGGTCCGATTGTTTGCGAACATGATGGCCGGACACATGATTGTGACTGTTTTTGTAAGCCTTATATTCATTTTTAATGACCTTATGGGAGTTGAGGCTGGACTGGGCGTTTCATTTGTTTCTGTGGCATTTTCGGTGTTTATCGTTTTGCTTGATATTTTGGTTTCCTTTATTCAGGCTTATGTATTTACATTGCTATCGGCACTTTATTTCGGGATGGCGACTTCTGAGCATCATTAATTATTAATTATTATAAAATCAATTGATTATGACTGCATTATTCATCATTTTAGCAGAATTGGCTCTCGGACAAATGGGAGCTGCATTGGGTGCAGGCTTGGCAGCTATTGGCGCAGGTATTGGCATCGGTAAAATCGGAGCCAGCGCAATGGAAGCAATTGCACGTCAACCTGAAGCCAGCGGCGATATCCGCTCAAACATGATCGTTTCGGCAGCTTTGATCGAAGGCGTTGCATTCTTCGCCGTGATTATTTGCGCCCTGGTACTTTTTATTTAAAAAATTTTTGTTTTGTAGCCCGCTCCCGGGATTGCCGGGAGTTGGGGCTTCATTTAACCAAAAATCACAACTATTATGGGATTTGTAACTCCGGATTACGGTACAATATTTTGGATGCTAATCATTTTCGGGATCGTTCTGTGGATCATGAAAAAGTTTGCATGGGCACCCATCCTGAAAGCCTTGAAAGATCGTGAGAAATCGATTTCCGAGGCATTAAATTCAGCCGATAAAGCCCGAAAGGAAGTGGCCGGCCTGAAAGCCAGCAACGATCAGATCATTGCCGAAGCCAGACGAGAAAAAGAAATTATATTGAAAGAAGCCCGGGAAATAAAAGATAAAATTATTGCCGAAGCTAAAATTCAGGCAAATGCCGAAACGCAGAAAGGTATCGAATATGCGCGTCAGCAAATACTAGCCGAAAAAACCGCTGCTATCAACGACATTAAGGAACAGGTCGCCGAATTGTCTGTAATGATTGCTGAAAAAGTAATCAGAAAACAACTCGATAATCCAAAAGAACAGGAATTACTGGTTAAAGATCTTTTAAACGATCTGAAGTTGAAATAATTATATGGATCAAAGTAAAATCAACGTACGATACGCAAAAGCATTTTTTTCGCTGGCACGCGATAAAGGTCTAACCACTGAGCTTCGGAAAGATGCCGGCTTAATAACTTCCGTGTGTGAAACAAGCAGCGATTTTATTCTTTTGCTCGAGAGTCCCCTGATTTCAACCTCCGGAAAAATAAAAGTTCTGAAAAGCATATTCGACGGGAAAGTCAATCTGTTTTCTCTGAATTTTCTTTTGCTTATTACTGAAAACAAACGGGAGAAATTCATTCCCGGGATTTTCAGGAATCTGGAGGATTTGTACCGGAAAGACGAAGGAATAAAAACGGCTCTGGTTTCAACGGCAGAACCATTGGATGCTGCTCTTGTAGAGAAAATCCGCCAATCGCTTGAAAGTGAATTTGGCTCGAAAGTAGAATTAAGCCAAACGACCAATGCCGACCTGATTGGCGGCTTTGTTCTCCGGGTTGACGATACTCAATACGATGCGAGTGTTTCGACCCAACTGAAAAAAATGAAAGAAAAATTGCTTCATACCGAATTGAAATAGAATAACGACTGATAATTTAAAAGAAAATGGCAAATATAAAACCTGCTGAAGTTTCAGTAATACTCAGGCAACAACTTGAAGGATTTAAGAGTCAGGCTGAACTTGAAGAAGTTGGCACAGTGCTTCAGGTTGGCGACGGCATTGCCCGTATTTACGGTCTCTCGAATGTTGAATCGAACGAAATGATCGAATTTGACTCGGGCGTAAAAGGGATTGTATTAAACCTGGAAGAAGACAATGTGGGAGCAGTAATTCTGGGTCTTACAAAAGAAATTAAAGAAGGCGACACTGTTAAGCGGTTACGCAGAACTGCTTCCATCGAGGTTGGAGAAGGTCTTCTCGGCCGGGTTATAAATACACTGGGTGAACCAATCGATGGAAAAGGAACAATCACAGGTGAAAAATTTGTTATGCCTCTGGAGCGCAAAGCACCGGGCGTAATTTTCCGTCAGCCGGTGACGCAGCCATTGCAAACCGGATTGAAAGCCATTGATGCGATGATTCCAATTGGTCGCGGACAGCGCGAGTTAATTATTGGCGACCGTCAAACAGGGAAAACAGCTGTAGCAATTGATACGATTATCAACCAGCGTGAAAATTTCGAAAAAGGTACTCCCGTATATTGTATTTATGTAGCCATTGGCCAAAAGGGCTCGACCATTGCCAATTTGGCGCATACCCTTGAAAGATATGGGGCGATGGATTATACCGTGATTGTGATGGCAACAGCTTCCGATCCGGCTGCACTTCAGTTTTATGCACCGTACGCAGGCGCTGCCATTGGCGAATATTTCCGCGATACAGGCCGCGATGCATTGATTGTGTATGATGATTTGTCGAAACAGGCAGTTTCGTACCGCGAAGTTTCGCTTTTATTGCGTCGTCCTCCGGGCCGCGAAGCATATCCGGGCGACGTATTTTATCTCCACTCACGTTTGCTCGAACGTGCAGCCAAAATTATTAAGTCGGATGAGATGGCCGCGCAAATGAACGACTTGCCCGAATGTTTGAAAGGCAAAGTAAAAGGAGGCGGTTCGCTTACCGCACTTCCAATTATCGAGACTCAGGCTGGCGACGTTTCGGCCTATATTCCCACCAACGTAATTTCCATTACTGATGGTCAGATATTCCTGGAATCCAATCTCTTTAACTCCGGAGTTCGCCCTGCCATTAACGTAGGTATTTCGGTTTCGAGGGTTGGAGGAAATGCGCAAATTAAGGGAATGAAAAAAATTGCCGGAACACTGAAACTTGATCAGGCACAATTCCGCGAACTGGAAGCATTCTCAAAATTCGGTTCCGATTTGGATTCAGCAACCATGCGCGTACTCGATAAAGGTCGTAAAAACGTTGAGATACTTAAACAACCTCAATATGCGCCGGTAAAGATTGAACACCAGATTGCAATTATTTATTGTGGTGTAAAAGAACTGTTACGCGATGTTCCGGTTGTAAAAGTGAAAGCTTTTGAACACGATTTTATTGAACTGATGGAAATGCAATATCGTGATGTGCTTGACAGACTGAGAGCTGGAGTTCTTTCGGATAACGAAATTGAGGTAATTGAAAAAGCGGCTGCCGAAATTGCCGAAAGATATTCAGAATAATCCTGCTTGACTGATAACTCATTCATTGACTGATTTGAAATGGCCAATTTAAAAGAAATACGAACCCGGATTACATCTGTAAAAACAACCAGACAGGTTACCAGCGCCATGAAAATGGTATCGGCCGCCAAACTGAAAAAAGCACAGGATGCTATTTTGCAGATTCGTCCGTATGCAGGCAAACTTTCAGAACTGCTTTCGCTGATCAGTTCGAATCTGGAAGATATGGATGAATCTGTTTATACTGTCAGACGGGTTCCGGAGAGAGTCCTGATTGTTGTTGTAAGTTCGAACCGTGGGCTTTGTGGCGGGTTTAATTCATACGTTTCAAAATCTGCAATATTATTGGCCAAGAATACTTATTCGAAACAATTAAAAGAAGGAAAGCTTGATTTTATAGCCATTGGTAAACAGGCCGAGAAAATTTTGAAATCCTACAATCTTCAGCCGGTTGCAGAATACAATCATCTTTTCGACCATTTGACCTTCGAAACTGTTTCTGTTGTTTCAATGAATTTAATGGAAGATTTTGCAAGGGGTAAATACGACCGTATTGAATTGGTTTACAACAAATTTTTAAACGCCGCATCGCAGGAGCAAGTATGCGAGCAGTTTTTACCAGTATTGCCTGCCGTTTCTAAAACCAATCAGTCAACCAACCAGAATTATATTTACGAGCCATCGCTCGAATACATCATCGAGGAACTGATTCCACGATCACTTAAAATTCAGTTTTACAAGGCTTTGCTCGATTCTCATGCAGCCGAACACGGAGCCCGCATGACAGCAATGCACAAAGCAACCGACAACGCTTCTGAATTAATTAACGAGCTGACCCTTAATTTCAATAAAGCACGACAAGCAGCCATTACAAATGCTATTTTGGAAGTTACCAATGGCGCCGAAGCTTTAAATGGATAAAACCAGATTAAATTACAAATCCCGATCGTATAACGATTGGGATTTTTTATTAATAAAACATTCCTAAAATAAACGAAATGAAAAGATCTCCTCTTGTTATTTGGTTCGCATTGCTGCTGTTTCTGGTAAATGGCTGCAATCTGGAAGGACTGGATTTTGATAAATTATCCACCGAAGTAAACCTGAAACCTGAGTTTGTTGCTCCAATAGCCAAGGGCAACATTACTGTCTGGGATTTAATACAATCGGCTAACAATGAAAATGAGGATTTGATTACGAAAGATCCGAACGGACTGATAAAAATTGTTTACCGTGAAAACGATCTTTTCAAGTACAATGTCCGCGATTTACTCGATTTCCCTGCTAGTCAGAGTTTCTCTTCCGGAAATAAAGTTTTGGGAGACATTACTCCTGACGATGTTTATGTTACGCGAAATGTAAGTTTAAATGAACTGATTAGTAACACGAATGGCGCTTTGAATGACCTGCTTCAGTTTAACGGAATGACCATTCCCTTCCCCAGTACTACTATTGCAAATATTGTGTCCAAGTTCAGTCTGGATCCGGTGGCCGATTTTACTTCAATTACCCTTAGCAAAGGTTCATTGGGAATAGTGATGGAGAACAAACTGAAAGTTCCTATGACGATTCAGGGAAATCTGTTCGATTTGGGTAACAACCGGGTAATTACTGATTTTACATTTACAAATATTGCGCCCGGAGAAAAGAAAAGTTCATCTGTAAGTCTGTCCGGGAAACAATTATCGAACACGATCGAATTCAGATTGACTTCTTTTTCGACTACAGGATCGACAACGCCTGTTTTAGTCAACCTTGCCGATTATTTTAAGATGGATTTTAATCTGACAGGCTTGGGCATTTCGCAAGGAAATCTGATTATCAAAAATTCGCAAACGCTGGAAGGCACTTCAGATGTCTTCAAATTCGATTTTCCTGAACCCGATCTCAAGGCTTTTGCTGCTGTGCTTAAAAAGGGAACTATTCTGGTTAAAACCACCAATACGTCAAAAATGACGGGAACGGTTAGCTTTAAACTGAATGAAATTAAAAAGAATGGCGTGCCGTTGCAAATAAATATTCCGCTTAGCGGAAGTTCTACAACCGTTGATCTTGCTGGTGCCAACATTAATTTTGCATCCAATCCGGTTGTTCCTTATAACCAGATTCCTTACGTGTATTCATTAACGGTTAACAGTACTGCCGGGTATATAAATTATTCGGCCACCGACGTA
Organism: Bacteroidota bacterium; assembly: GCA_023251435.1. Taxonomy (GTDB): domain Bacteria; phylum Bacteroidota; class Bacteroidia; order Bacteroidales; family Prolixibacteraceae; genus Aquipluma. The sequence goes on along the minus strand of JAHEYU010000064.1, from coordinate 5,144 downwards.
ATTAAGATGGATATTACTTTAAGCGGTCTTGAATTTAAGTCGATTACAGGTGATTTCGGGAAACGTTCAATTACAGTTGATCCGGGAGTATTTGATATGAATGTTGATATGCTCAGTAAAATAGATGGCGGATTTAAACTTGCCAATCCAAAATTGGAACTGATCATTCGAAATTCAATCGGGATGCCCGCTAAAGTTGATCTTGAATTTACTGCTTCCAATAATGAAGGAAAAACTGCAGAATTGAATCCACCATTGTTTGAAATACCTGTTCCGGCTAACCTCAATGCGGGTATTGCAACCAAAAGTGTGGTATTCGACCGCACAAATTCAAATATTGTAAACTTTATTGCTTTGCCTCCAACAAGCGAAATATCGTACAGCGGAAAGGTTGATTTTAATACTGCCGGTGCTATTACTCCACTCAATCCTAATTTTTTGGATGTTGATGCCACTTTCGCAATTGACATGGCGATGGAGCTGCCTATGGAGTTGCAAATCAGCAATCTGTCGTTTAAAGATACCACCGGAATTGAGGGGGGCGATTACGAAAATATAGAAACTGCCGATCTGATAGTTAACGCGAACAATGGAATTCCATTAGATATTGAAATGCAGCTTTTATTTGTCGATACCATTTCGCATAAGCAATACGGAGCATCAAAACTTACCCGGATCATGTCAGCAGCAAAGGTTAGTTCTTCGGGTGTAATTACTCCGTTTAAGTCGTCGCATACGTTCAGTCTCGATAAAGTTGAAATGGATAACCTCCGGAAAGCCAATGGATTGGTTTTTTCAGGAAAAGTTAGTTCGCCTGATTCAGGAACAACTGTGGCGCCAATTTATTCGGACAGTAAAATTGAGTTGAATGTGGTCATCAAGTCAAAAATTAACCTGTAAAACCTACCCAATATGAAAAATATTCACACAAAAATATTGGTATTTAGCCTGATATTGATGGCTGTAAATTCGGCAATTTATGCGCAGGAAAGCAATACGCTTCAATTTATGAAAGGAATGCCGCAGTCGAACCTGCAAAATCCGGCTCTGCACAACGATTCCAGTTCTTTGGTAATTGGCTTTCCCGGACTATCCGGATTGTATTTCGATTTTAACAGCGGTTTTGCGGTTAACGATGTGATCCATAAAGGTACCGGAAGCCTTGCAGACTCGCTGGTGCTGGATATTGACGGGTTCCATAATTCGTTGAAAACCACCAATACCATGGAGCAAAACTTTAGCCTTCCGCTGTTTTACCTGGGTATCAGGGGTAAAAAATCGTTTTTCAGCCTCGGAATTACAGAGAAAGAGCAGGCGCGATTTGCTTTTGATAAGAATTTGGTGACATTCCTGAAAGAAGGAAACGCTCCCTATATGGGGCAGAATTTCGATTTGGGAGATATAAGTATGAATTCGTATCAATACTTGGAAGTTGCGCTTGGCTATTCGAATGAATTGATTAAAAATAAATTAACGGTTGGATTGCGGGCAAAAGCCTTGTTTGGCAGATTTGCCATGCAGACTGAAAGAATGAGACTGAAAGTTGAAACAGCGGCCGATGGTTCTTATTTGAATTTAAGTTCGGATATGAAAATTAATCTTTCGGCTCCTGTTACTCCGGAATACGATGAAGAAGGATATTTTTCGGGCATGAACACTGATGGTCTGGACGATCCGATGAATTTTATCTTCGTGCAGGGAAACATGGGAATGGCTTTTGATTTGGGAGCAGTTTACAAACTTACGCCCAAAATCACTCTTTCAGGTAGTATTGTCGATCTCGGGAAAATTTCATTTAAAGAAGATGTTGTTTCATTAAACCACGTTTCAAATTATAAATGGGAAGGAATTGATTTCTCGAAATCCATCGACGAATCACAGGCAGACTATGTAGATCCTGCTGATTTGGTGGACGATGAAATGAAAAAAATCGAAGATTCATTCAAGCCTAAAAAGAGCGAAATCGGATCTGATCCATTTGATATGAGTATCCCAACAAAAATTTACCTTGGAGGAACCTATTCTGTAAACGACAAATTTAATGTTGGTCTGCTCGACCGGATTTATAAAAACGGCGACTTCAGCCAAAATACACTTACTTTATCGGCCAACACTTTGATTGGTAATTTCTTAAGTCTGACCGGCTCCTACTCAATGATTGGAAATTCGAACAATAATTTGGGTCTTGGAATGGCTATCCGACTGGGTTTTATGCAAATTTATGTAGTGGGCGATAATGTACTTGCTGCTGCTGATCCGGCAAAAGCGACGTTTGTGAATGCCCGCTTCGGAATGAATTTTCTCTTTGGAAAGCATAAAAAGCCGGTTGTTACAGAACAAACAATTCAATAATGATTTAAGAGGGAGGCGACTCCCTCTTTTTTGTATCGTTTATAAAGAATATGCCTGAATTATTAGGCATGGCCGTTTCCCAATAAATTACTAATTTTACGGGCTCGTATTTTTTGAATAGTTATGAATCTTTTATTTGTTATACTTTCGATTCCAGGCTTTTTAAAGACGATCGGTATTATCGTAATTATCTATTACGGACTAAAATTTATCGGACGTTTACTTTTTCCCATTGTGGTTAAAAAGGCTGTCAATAACATGCAGGCCAGGCAGGCGGCATATTATACTGAACCAAAGCAGGAAGGCAAAGTAACCGTCGAGAAGAAACCCGGTCAGCAGGGGCGCCACCATCAAAATGAGGGTGAGTATGTTGATTTCGAGGAAGTTGAATAATCCAATTATATACTAAATTATGCTTCAGGAAGATGTTTTTAAGAAACTGGTTGCTCATTGTAAAGAGTATGGTTTTGTATTTCAGTCGAGTGAAATTTACGATGGACTAAGTGCAGTTTACGATTACGCGCAAAATGGTGTTGAATTAAAAAACAACATTAAAAAATATTGGTGGGACTCGATGATTTTGTTGCACGAAAACATTGTCGGAATTGATTCTGCAATTTTCATGCACCCCACTATCTGGAAAGCTTCAGGCCATGTTGATGCATTTAATGATCCGCTGATTGACAATAAAGACTCAAAGAAAAGATACCGTGCCGATGTGCTGATTGAAGAACAATTGGCCAAATACGAGGACAAAATCGGGAAAGAAATTGAAAAAGCCAGAAAGCGTTTTGGCGAAACTTTCGATGAAAAGCAGTTCCGTAAAACCAATGGCCGTGTTCTCGAATATCAGCAAAAATGGGATGAACTACAGGCTCGTTTTGTAAAAGCGCTGAATGACAGTAATCTGGACGAACTGAAGCAGATTATCATCGACCAGGAAATTGTTTGCCCGGTTTCCGGAACACGCAACTGGACCGATGTACGCCAGTTTAACCTGATGTTTTCGACCGAAATGGGCTCGACTGCCGATGGCGCTTTGAAAATTTACCTTCGCCCCGAAACGGCTCAGGGTATTTTTGTGAATTACCTTAACGTGCAGAAGACCGGACGAATGAAAATTCCGTTCGGTATCGCTCAAATTGGAAAAGCTTTCCGTAACGAAATTGTTGCCCGTCAGTTTATTTTCCGTATGCGCGAATTCGAGCAGATGGAATTGCAATTCTTTGTACGTCCTGGTACCGAGCTCGAATGGTTCGCAAAGTGGAAGCAAACCCGTATGAACTGGCATCAGGCGCTTGGTTTTGGCAGCGATAACTATCGTTTCCACGAACACGACAAGCTTGCCCATTACGCCAATGCTGCGGTTGACGTTGAGTTCCGCTTCCCGTTCGGATTTAAAGAAGTGGAGGGAATTCACTCTCGTACCGATTTTGACCTTTCGCAACATCAGCAATTTTCAGGAAAAAAGATACAATATTTTGATCCTGAACTGAATGAGTCGTACGTTCCGTTTGTGGTTGAAACTTCAATTGGAGTCGACCGCATGTTCCTGCAGATTATGGCAGCATCGTATGCCGAAGAAGAAATAGCTAGCGAAGATGGTAAAAAAGATATACGTGTGGTTCTCCGAATTCCTGCGCCACTGGCTCCGGTTAAACTTGCCGTTCTGCCGTTGATGAAAAAGGATGGGCTAGCCGAAAAGACCCGCGAAATTATCGACGATCTTAAATTTGATTTCAACTGTCAGTACGACGAAAAGGACTCGATCGGGAAACGTTACCGCCGTCAGGATGCCATTGGTACACCTTTCTGTGTAACGGTCGATCATCAGTCGATGGAAGATAATACGGTTACCATTCGTTACCGTGATACCATGTTGCAAGACCGCGTTGCCATCGGCGATTTGAAAAATATCATTGCAGGTGAAGTAAGCATGAAAAAACTGTTTGCAAAATTGTAAGTTCAATCAAGAGAGAGTCGTTGCGAACGAAGTGAAGCAATCTGTTGATTTATAGATTGCTTCGGTCCTCGTAATTTCGATATGATATTCTGAATCCGGTACCCGAAAAGCACCGGATTTTTTATGACCGATGCTTTTCTATAACTTATTCAACCCGAAATATTGAATTGATAGCAAAAATTACCTTCCCGTCGACTTCTATGCGAAGAGAATGTATTAAGAGATAATAAATTGATAGTAGTTGAAGCTGAAAATAGAAATATTTCAATTATCAATAGCAACTTATGAAAAGTCAGACTTGTTTACAATTTCTTAACAATCAGAAAAAGAGCAAAATAAATGCTCAAAATGCTGCAAAACATGCCACTTTCAATCTGTAAGCAATTGGGGTTGTTTTTATAGTAAAAAGAAAGTTACTACTACATTCATTTCCTTTTCAAATCCAAACAAAGGTTTTTTCTTCTGAATTTTATTTTTGCCCCGTTCGGGCGGCTGAAAGCTGATATTTCAGTGGCGTTGGAGAACAAAAAGGCTGCTAGATTTGCATCGTTCAATTCAACGAAAACCACAGAAAACAATTTAAAACTAAAGAAAATGAAAACGAAAAATTTGTTTGTTCAAATGATGTTGGTAGTTTTTACGCTGATTTCTATCAACGTTTGGGCCGGAAACGAAGGATCTTTTAATTCGAATTACAAGATTTCCCCCGATCTGAATTATAGTCCAAGTGCCGGGTTCCAAAAAAGCTGGGATATTGCTTATGGCGAATCAAAAACGCCTGTTCGTGTTTTCATGAAGGAAACTAAAAAAGGACAGGAATACCTGGTTC
>JAHEYU010000009.1 GCA_023251435.1 Bacteroidota bacterium | reverse complement strand
GTGAAAGACCGCAACCGCAACCTGAATGCCAGCATAGCAATTGCTGCCAATACCGCCCGTGTGGCTCATCTGGGAAATATTGCCCTGCGAACCGGTCGTCGTTTGTATTGGGATTCTGAAACCAGCAAATTCGTTAACGATGAGGAAGCCAACAAATTTTTGGTTCCCGAATACCGCGCACCGTGGGCATTGCCTAAGATTTAATTTATCATTTTCTAAATATGAAACCCGGTTAATAGCCGGGTTTTTTGTTGAATAGTGGTGACTGGATGAATCCTCAAACATGTCATTAAACACTTCTTGTCGATTCTACAATAAGATTCCGGCGTTTTTTGCCTTTATTTCAAAAAGATTGTTGATATTTGAATCATATTCAACTGAAGTATTGATCTTATTTACACCATTTCAGGAATATTCAGCGATCATCTTAACTCTTAAAACTAACACCTGTGGAAAAACTATCCTTAAAAGAAAAAATTGGGTATGCCCTTGGCGACGGGGCCGCAAATATTGCCTGGCGCGGAGTGTCAACTTTCTTATTTATCTTCTACACCGATGTTTTTGGAATAAATCCTGCAGCCGTAGGATTACTCTTGTTGATTGCGCGGTTCAGTGATGGGGTCAGCGATATTGCAATGGGCATTATCGGTGACAGGACCAATACAAAATACGGTAAATTCCGTCCGTGGATATTATGGTCGGCTATTCCACTGGGGGTAATTTTATCATTATTATTCATGAGTCCGAACTTAAGCGCTACCGGAAAAATAATTTATGCCTACACTACTTATATCATATTTACGCTGGTTTACACGGCAAACAATATTCCTTATGGTGCGCTGATGGCCGTGATGACCGGCGACGACAAAGAGCGAACAAGTCTTGGTTCGTATCGAATGGTTGGCGCATTTTCCGGAGGTATGCTGGTTCAGGGAGCTTTGTTGTTTTTGGTCGCCCAATTTGGAAATATTAATCCGACGATTGATGTTAACAAACTGGATTCGAAAAAATATGAAGTGACTGTTTCATCCCCAAAGGATGTTGAAAATGTGAACATCAAAACCGATGATGGCATTGCTTTATTTACCTGGGCTAATGCTTCAAGTGGCGACAGTCTCAATGTTCCTACGCAGGGAAAGAGTTTTTCGATGGAAGCTCAAAAAAAGTATTCTTTTGTTGTTGCTGGTGAAGAAAACATTGAAGCAAAAGATATAACCATTATCGACCAGAAAAGAGGTTATAGCAATTCCATTTATTTGTTGTCTGTTTTCTTGTCGTTGGCCCTTATTGCTACGTTTTATACCACAAAAGAGCGAGTGACTCCGCCGAAATCGCAGGAAACCAATCTTGGAAAGGACCTCAAAGATTTAATCCGGAACAGGCCATGGATAATCATGTTGATTATCGGATTGGTATTTCAGATTTACAACTCCATCAAACAAGGAATTGTTGTCATCTATTTTTCGCATTATTTACACGATCAGTTGTTGGCCGGATCGTACATGGTTGCGCTAATGGTGGCATCGATAGGTGGCGCGATGATCACATCACCTTTAGGGAAACGATTTGGCAAACGTAATCTATTCATTTATGCCTTTATTTTTTCAGGGCTGGTTAATGCATTGCTTGCTTTTTGCGGTCCCGACGATATTGTTGGTATTTTTTCAATAGGCATAATTTCTGAATTCGCCGCCGCCATATTCCCAACCCTGTTTTTTGCAATGCTTGGCGATGCGGCCGATTATTCAGAGTTTAAAAACGGTCGGAGAGCGACCGGGCTTATCTATTCGGCAGGCTCTTTCTCTACCAAGCTTGGAGGTGGTGTTGCCGGTGCAATTATTGGCTTTGTATTGGCAGCATTCCATTACAACGGACAAGATGAGTTGGCTATTCAAGGTGCTGTTCCGGGTATCATTATGCTTATGAGTTGGATACCAACAATTGTAGCATTAGTTGGAGCCGGGCTAATGGTGCTTTATCCGCTAGATCAAAAGAAGATGGATGAAATTACCATTGAATTAAATAGCAGAAGAGCGAAAGAAATTTACAATTAGACAATATAACCATTTACGATATACCCATTTACGATTTACTCAATTTAATAGTAAATCGTAAATAACCAAATTGTAAATAATAATAATCATTAACAATTCAGTACTATGAAATTCGGACATTTCGACGATCAGCACAGAGAATATGTGATCACCAACCCAAAAACGCCGTGGCCTTGGATCAATTACCTTGGCAATGAAGATTTTTTCTCACTGATTTCAAATACTGCCGGTGGATATACTTTTTACAAAGATGCCAAGTTCCGCCGATTAACCCGTTACCGCTACAACAATGTTCCGATGGACAGTGGTGGTAAATATTTTTACATCAAAGATGGTGATACCACTTGGTCGCCAGGCTGGAAGCCTTGCAAAACGGATCTCGACAGCTATGAGTGCCGTCACGGGATGAATTACACTTCCATCAAAGGAGAAAAGAATGGGGTGACAGCCACTGCGCTTTATTTTGTGCCGCTCAAGACCTGGGCCGAAGTTCAGAAACTAAGCCTGACCAACAACTCGAAAGAAGTTAAAAAGCTGAAGATATTCTCGTTTGTGGAGTGGTGCCTGTGGAATGCCGCGGCCGACATGGAAAACTTCCAACGTAATTTTTCGACCGGCGAAGTGGAAATCGAAGATTCGGTCATCTACCACAAAACTGAATACAAAGAACGTCGCGATCATTTCGCCTACTATTCGGTAAACGTTCTGGTTCAGGGTTTTGATACTGACCGCGAATCGTTCTTCGGATTGTACAATGGCTTTGACGAACCCCAGGTTGTTGCTGAAGGAAAATCGCGCAATACCGAAGCTCATGGCTGGTCGCCAATCGCTTCGCATTACCTCGAAGTAGAACTACAGCCGGGCGAATCGAAAGATTTTGTTTTTGTTTTGGGTTATGTCGAAAATAAAGAAGACGAAAAATGGGAATCGAAAAACATCATTAACAAGACCAAAGCCAAAGAAACCATTGCGAAATTCAATACCGTTGCAAAAGTGGATGCCGCTTTGGCCGAATTGCGCGAATATTGGGATAACCTGCTTAGCGTCTATACCATTGATTCGGGAGATGAAAAGCTCGATCGAATGGTCAATATCTGGAACCAGTACCAGTGTATGATTACTTTCTGCTTCTCGCGTTCAGCTTCGTATTTCGAAAGCGGCATCGGTCGTGGAATGGGCTTTCGCGATTCGAACCAGGATTTGATCGGATTTGTGCACCAAATCCCTGAACGTGCCCGCGAACGCATCATCGATATTGCCTCAACCCAATTTCAGGATGGAGGCTGTTACCACCAGTATCAACCACTGACTAAAAAGGGGAATAACGACATCGGTGGCGGATTTAACGACGACCCGATGTGGTTGATTCTTGGAACGATCAGTTACATCAAAGAAACAGGCGATTTCGGTATCCTAACAGAAATGGTTCCTTTCGATAACGACATGTCGGTTGCCCGCACACTGTTTGAGCACCTAACCGTTTCGTTCGATCATGTAGTCAACAACCTCGGACCTCACGGATTGCCACTCATTGGCCGTGCCGACTGGAACGACTGTCTGAACCTAAACTGTTTTTCGAACGACCCGAACGAATCGTTCCAGACTACCGAAAATAAATCAGAAGGAAGCAAAGCAGAATCGCTGATGATTGCTGGTTTGTTTGTCATCTATGGTCGTGATTATGTGACTTTGTGCACCAAACTTGGCCTGACCGAAGAAGCCGCCCGTGCTCAATCACATATTGATGCGATGATGGATGCCGTGAAAAAACATGGCTGGGATGGCGAATGGTTTATCCGCGCTTACGATTATTACGGAAATAAAATTGGCAGCAACGAGAACGAAGAAGGTAAAATCTTCATCGAATCGAATGGGTGGTGCACCATGGCTGGAATTGGCAAGGAAGAAGGACTTTGCGAAAAAGCACTGGATGCGGTGAAAGAACGCCTCGATTCTCAATACGGAATTGTGTTGAATAACCCGGCATTCACGAAGTACTACATCGAGTATGGCGAAATATCATCGTACCCTCCCGGATACAAGGAAAATGCGGGTGTTTTCTGTCACAATAATCCGTGGATCATGATTGGCGAAACGGTAGTTGGTAACGGAAACCGCGCATGGGAATATTACCGGAAAATTTGTCCGTCGTACCTGGAAGACATCAGCGAATTGCACAAAACAGAACCTTACGTTTATGCACAAATGGTTGCCGGAAAAGATGCCTTTAAACCGGGCGAAGCCAAAAACTCGTGGTTAACCGGAACAGCTTCGTGGAATTTTTATGCCATCACACAGTTTATTCTGGGAATTCAGCCAGATTACGAAGGACTGATTGTTGATCCGTGTATTCCAATCGATTGGAAAGGCTTTAAAGTTACCCGTAAATTCAGGGGAGCCGAATACCACATTGAGGTTCAAAATCCGAATCGAGTATCGAAAGGTGTAAAAGAAATCATCGTTGATGGTCAATTACAAACGTCGAATCTGATTCCTCTTTTCGAAGATGGCGAAGAACATACAGTGATTGTGATTATGGGATAAATCGTCCTTTTAAAAGATATAAAAAACCCCGGTACAGGATCTGTATCGGGGTTTTATTTGCGTTCCGGATTGTTCATTTTGATGGGATTTTGGCGGGTATCGTATACATCTGTAATTAAAATTCCCTCTTCAACATGCTTGTAGATTATCTTGTGGTGTCCGATAACCAGATATCTGTGACCTTCTTCAAGTTGTTTCAATAACTCCTCAACTTGACCAGAATTTGGATGTTTTATTAATAATTTTGTAGCTAAAAGAATCTCCGATTTTATTCTTTTAGCTACAATAATATCAGCAACATCCCGGTAATAATTGTAAATGTCAGCAAGTGTATTTTCTGCAAAGCTACTCCAGATTACTTTCATTTCCTTACCAGTTTTCTGATTCTGTTTCGAGCTGATCTTGTGTTTTATACCTTCCTGCTAAATAATCCTTGTTTGCTAGTTTCGCTCTTTCAATCAATTGCTTCTGAGTAAAAGGTTTTATTTCCCTTTTCTGACTTTCAACAATAGCTGACTCTATCTTGCTTAATACCTTTTCGTCTTTAAGTGCAATAATATACTCAATTGCATTGAGCTTTCTAACTTGTATATTCATAACAAACTTGTTTTGTATCACAAATATACGATTGTATTAGAGATGGTGTACCTTTTAAAAGTTGTTTTTCAAGTTGCCTCCTCCTGAATTTCGATGAAGATTTTATCACCGATTTGTGATTAAAACTCAAAAATTGAATACATCGGGTTTTATTTAATGGTTTAAGATGAAGAAAGGAGAATATGGTTTCGTCATTGAGTAGTCGACAAATTGTCGACAACCCAAACGGGAATCGCCGGATAGGAAAAAATATTCAACTGATTATTTACTTAGGGACAAATTGACCCCAGGTATGCAAAGTACCCAAGAAGAAGAAACATGACACTTTCCCTAAAAGCAAACAAGTTGCCCGAAGAGGTGGAAATGTCACCGGTGTTGCCCGTAAGGAAACAGAAAAAGAATTGAGGAGAAGCATTATTTCAGACCAAATTTTTTTGAACCAGCTTGGTAATGACGAAATGCTATCTATCGAGGAATAATATTCCTTTTAAATCACCGTCACCCTAACTTTTTTACTTTTTAACCTGCTGTTGTCCACCAACGAAATAAGCCGATTTACTTCGGATGCCCGAACTGCCACAAAAGCACAATCGGTTTTGATTTCGATAGTTCCAATCTGGTCGCTACCAAGTTTGCCTTGTTTCATGAATAATCCGGCAATGTCTCCTTTCGAGATTTTATCTTTTCTTCCTCCTGAAATATAAATCGTTTCCCAGATAGAAGGCGATGGTACTGGTGCTTTCTCTATTTTTTCAACTTCTGCATTTTCAACAAAATCAGGCAGGTTTTCATTTTTCCCTTTTATCACATAAGCCGTTCCATCATTGAACATCCGTGCAGTCCGTCCGTTGCGATGGGTAAATTCATGTGCCCGTTGCGGTAGTTGGTAGTGAATAATGAATCTGATTTCCGGAATGTCGATTCCTCTGGCTGCCAAATCAGTAGCTACAATCAGCCGGTGAGTTCCGTTCCGGAATTTGATGAGCGCCCGTTCGCGGTCTTTTTGTTCCATCCCGCCATAAAAACAGCCGTGACCGATGTTATTTCCAGTCAAAAAATCACTCACTTCTTGAATGGTATCCTTGAAGTTGCAGAAGATAATTCCGGGTTGATTACCTAAATGACAAAGTAATTCGGTCAATGTTTCCAGCTTATCCGGAGAAGAGGAAAGTACTGTTCTGACTTTCAACTGCGAAGTTCCCTGATCAAGGTAATCGATAATTGTTGGATTGTTTAGCCCGACAAACTTCGGAATTTCAACTTCCTGTGTGGCAGAAGTCAATATCTTTTTCTGAACATTCGGTAACAAGGCCAATATCTCTTTCATCTCAACTTCGAACCCAATCTCCAGCGATTTATCGAATTCGTCGAGCACCAGCGTGGTTATAAATTCCGATGAAAAATTTTCCCTTCGCAAATGATCGGCAATTCTCCCCGGAGTACCAATCAAAATGGCCGGACGGTGTTTGATTTCCGTTTTGTCTTTAGAACCGGCTCTTCCGCCGTAAACTGCGTTTGCTTTGTACCCGGTTCCCATTTCGCGGACTACCTGCTCAATCTGAATGGCTAATTCTCTCGAAGGAACTACGATTAGCACCTGAACTTCGGGGCAATTAATGTCCAGTTCGGCAATGATTGGCAGCAGAAATGCCAGTGTTTTACCTGTACCAGTTGGCGATAGCAATACAATTTCAGGATTGGAACTGATGGCCTCCTGGGTTTCTTCCTGCATCACATTGAGTTTTTCAATGTTCAGTTTATCCAGAATATTTGTTTGATTTTTAATCGGACTTGTCATGCGGCAAAGGTACTTTAATTAAAAGAAGATAAATCAATCTTCCGGATTCGTGATTTTAGAATTTTCTTCCATCATTAATTTTTCCCATTTTTGTTCTTCAAATCCACACTTAAATCAATCATGAAAACCAAAAACCTTATCCCTGTATTTTTCTCGCTCATCCTGTTATTCGGGTGCCAGCCCAAAGATCCCAATTTGGTGGTAACAACTGAACTCTCGGCAAGCTGGAGTTTCACTCAGGCCGGTAAAAATGAATGGTTACCAGCAACTGTTCCCGGAAGTGTTCATACCGATTTGCTCCAAAACGGACTGATTAAAGATCCTTTTTATCGCCTTAATGAACATGATTTACAATGGATCGACAAGGAAAACTGGGAATATAAAACCACGATCAATGTTGGTGAAGACTTTATGAAACACGACCGGGTTGCTCTCGATTTTAAAGGTCTGGACACGTATGCCGATGTTTTTGTGAACGATGTTCAGGTACTTTCGGCTGATAACATGTTCCGCGAATGGCTGGTCGATGTAAAATCACAACTTCAGCCAGGAACAAATGAGCTGCGGATTTTATTCCGTTCTCCCATAGTTGAAGGGCTTAAAAAATACGATGCCAACGACTATGTGATTCCGGTTTCGCCAAACGATTTAGCCGAAATTGGTAAGGTTGAAGGCAACAAAATGGTTTCGGTTTATACCCGGAAAGCTGGCTATCATTTTGGCTGGGACTGGGGGCCACGTTTGGTTTCAAGTGGATTATGGCGTCCGGTATTTCTGACAGCCTGGAATGATGCCCGAATTGAAAACCTGCAATTGAAACAAAATTCAGTTTCGGAAACTGAAGCCACACTGACTGCCGTTTTCGAGATTGATGCCAGCAACGCAAATAATGCTACAATTAGCATTGAAAATGACGGAATTGAACTTGCGAAGGCCGATGTACAACTGAAGGAAGGTATTTCAACGTATTCGGTCGATTTTAAAATTGCCAATCCGAAACTTTGGTGGACCAATGGACTGGGCGAAGCTCACTTATACAATATCAAAGGGAAACTCGCCATTGGCAAACGTTTCGCTGAAAAATCGGAACGCATCGGTATCCGAACCCTCGAGCTGGTTCGCGATAAAGACGAAAAAGGAACTTCATTTTACTACAAACTTAATGGTGTTCCGGTTTTTATGAAAGGAGCCAATTACATTCCAAACGACGTTTTCCCAGCCCGTGTGACGGAAGAAATGTACCGGAATGTGATTAAAACTTCTAAGATTTCGAATTTCAACATGTTGCGTGTTTGGGGTGGCGGAATATACGAAAACGACCTTTTCTACGATTTATGCGATGAAAATGGTTTGCTGGTTTGGCAGGATTTTATGTTTGCATGTGCCATGTTCCCCGGCGATGAAGCTTTTCTGGAAAACGTGAAACAGGAAGCAACCGACAACATTAAACGTCTGCGCAACCATCCGAGCATTGCCATGTGGTGCGGAAACAATGAAATTCTGGCGGCCTGGTTTGGCTGGGGATGGAAACAAAAGGAAGAAGCTGCCAACAAAGAAACTGCCGATAAAATTTGGAAATCGTACTCCGATATTTTCCTGAAAGTTTTACCTGAAGCTGTGGCTGCCAACGATCCGGCACGCAGTTACTGGGATTCATCGCCTGCTTCCGGCCCGGGCATTCCGGCAGATTTGGCGAATGGCGACGAACATTACTGGGGTGTTTGGTGGGGCAAAGAACCGTTTAAAAACTACGCTACACACATCGCAAGGTTTATGAGTGAATACGGATTTCAGTCTTTTCCTGAATTGAAAACCGTAAAACAATATGCAACTCCTGAAGATTACGACATTTTCTCCGAAGTGATGAAGTCGCATCAGCGTTCGTCAATCGGAAACGGTACCATCGAATATTACATGCTTCAGGACTATAAAAAACCGAAGAATTTTGAATCGTTTCTGTATGTAAACCATGTGTTGCAAGCCGAAGGAATCAAATTCGCACTCGAAGGCCACCGTCGGGCAGCACCCTATTGTATGGGAAGTTTGTACTGGCAGATTAATGATTGCTGGCCGGTTGCTTCGTGGAGTTCGACCGATTATTATCAACGCTGGAAAGCATTGCAATACTTCGCAAAAAAAGGATTTGAACCAGTTTTGGTTTCGCCTTATCAGGATAAAGACTCGCTGAAAGTGGACATTATTAATGACAAATTATCCGAAATAAAAGCACAGCTTGTTGTGAAAGTGCTCGATTTTGAAGGAAAAGAAATTTATAAAGAACTGAAGGAAGTGACTGTTCCTGCTAATTCAAGCAATACCTTTTTTGCTGCCAGAACAATTCAGTTCCTGATGAACCTTCAGCCCAGAATACAATTTCTTGTGGTCGAACTGGTTGAAAACGAACAGATTATTTCAAACAATACTTTGTTTTTCAGACCAATAAAAGAAATTGTGCTTCCAACACCAACCGTGAAGTATGAAATAAATGCGGTTGACGGTGGTTTCGAAATTTCACTAAATACCGACAAACTGGCCAAAAACCTGTACATGACGATTGGTGACGAAGAAGGATTTTTTAGCGATAATTATTTCGATCTCATTCCTGGGAAAACAGTAAAAGTAAAGCTGGAAACGACTATTTTAAAGGAAAAGCTTAATGAAGTGTTTGCCATTCAAACACTCGATTCTGCTTTTTAAAAAGATTTGAGGATAGATTTATATAAGGCCGTATCAAAGTCAAAATACTCGCAGATCTTGTCATCCCGTCCTAATCGGGATCAGAAGAATGGGTTAATGATTTTGATACGGTTTTTTAATTCACCGGCGGATAAAACGCATCTTTGAAGTGTTCCAGATCAAAACCGCCCTTGCGAAAGATGATAGAAATTACATCGAAGCGGGTATCCAGATTAATGTTATTTTCATAAATATAAGCCTCGGCGGCATTCATCAGAAAGCGAATCTTTTTGTTTGAAACAGCTTCCGAAGGGTGTTCATAAGAATCGCTGCTTCGGGCTTTTACTTCAACAATTACCAGTTCGTTGCCATCTCTGGCAATAATATCTATTTCGAGATGACTTGAAAACCAGTTCACCGCCAGTATCTGGTAGCCAATAGAACGAAGATGTTCGACAGCCAACTCCTCGCCTTTGTTCCCAAGTTTCTTTGCTTCGCTCATTGTTCAATGCGTTTAAAAACACAATTACTGCCAACCTCCAGGCGATAATTCGCCCCCAGCATAAGTGCCAGATTTTTAGGAATATGCCCCGAAGGAAAGTCGAAACAAACCGGGTAATGATAATCGCGGATGGCTTCGTGAATGATTTCGTAAGCAGTTTTTCCGTATGGACTTTCGTTGTCGTGCATATCGGTAAAACCTCCGACGACCAATCCTGCCAGATTTTGCAGTTGTCCTGCCAGCCGGAGATTTTGCATCATCCGGTCGAGGTGGTACAGGTATTCCGATAAATCTTCCAAAAGCAGTATTTTTCCTGAAGTATCTATCTGCCAGCGAGTTCCCTGAAGGCTGTAAAGCAGCGATAAGTTTCCGCCAACCAGTTCTCCTGAACAAATTCCTGCGCGGTTCAGCTGATGGGTGGCAATCTCAACCTGCGATTTCCCGGTTGAAAGTAATTCTATCAGGCTTAAAAAGCTTTTCGCGGGTTTATTTTTATCGATGAAAAAAGCGGGCATTGCACCGTGAATACTGGCAATCCCGAGTTTATTAAGTACTGAATGCAAAACAGTAACATCGCTAAACCCAACCAGCCATTTTGGATTTTTGAGGAGAGGGGCGAAGTCGGTTTTTTCGATGATCCGAACAGAACCGTAACCCCCGCGGGCGCAAATAATGGCTTTGGTTTTCGGGTCGCTTATTGCTTCCTGAAGGTCGGAGGCGCGTTGAAGGTCGTTACCGGCATATTGAAAATCGCGGTCGAAAACATGGTTTCCGATCAGCACTTCATAGCCAATGTCCTGCAGCAATTCAATGCCGGGAAGTACTTTGTCTTTCTGCACTTTTCCGGCAGGTGCAACAATCCGGATACGGTCGCCTTTTTGAAGGTTTTCAGGAAAAATCATCAGCGTGGAATTAGTGATTTTGTTTTCAAAAGTCGTAAAAAATAGCTGTTTGTCAAAACCTCGATTTATATTAAAAAACGAAGACGGACCGTTTCCGACCCGTCTTCAAGTTTAATTCAGCTATAATGCTTATTTATTTTTCAGGATATCTCTGATTTCAGATAGAAGGACTTCTTCTTTGGTTGGAGGAGGTGGGGCAGGAGCTTCTTCCGGTGCGGCTTCCTCTTTTTTCTTCAGGCTGTTCATTGCTTTAATCATCATGAAAATGGCGAATGCTACAATCAGAAAATCGACTGTTACCTGAATGAAATTTCCGTAATTTATTGTTACAGCTTGTGTTGTAACAACTCCTGCCGGATCGAGGATCGCATCTTTGAGCACAATTTTAAGGTCGGTAAACTTTACGCCGCCCAACAAAAGGCCGATTGGTGGCATAATTACATCGGATACTACCGAACTTACTATTTTCCCAAAAGCACCACCAATAATGATACCTACAGCCATGTCAACCACGTTTCCGCGCATGGCAAATGCCTTAAATTCATTGACTAGTTTCATAATTAAAGTTTTAGATTAAAGTTTCAGATAATTTTCAGGATTAAAAATTACGTTTAATTTTTGAGAAATAATTGCAATTTCAAATTTATTATCACCTAAAATTTCACCATCGGCCTCACCGGCAATCTGATGCGCCGAACTTATTGAAATATTCAAAGCTTGATGGGTTGAAACACGCGGGTCTTTCACAAATTCGCCTGAATACAGGCCTGGCAGATTGCGAAGTATTCCGAATAACCCGATTTTCCGGATGATGGTAACCTGAAAGTGTCCGTTATCGGGTATCGCATCGGGTGCCTGTTTCATGCCACCTCCATTGAATTTTCCGATACCAATGCTTACTGAAAAGATTAACTCGTTAAATTCCTGTCCGTCAATTATTATGCATGTTTTGGCAGTTTGATAATTCAAAAAACTCGAACCAAGTGCCTGCAGGTAGAGTGAAATTCCTTTCCTGCCTTTGTCTTTCAGCCGGTTGGTTTTTGAGGCCACCATCGCGTCGAATCCAAAACCAGCCATGTTTGCGAAATAACAAGTTTTCGCCAAATCATTCTCGGCAAACTGTATTTGGCCAACATCCTGGCGCATGGTTTTTCCTTGTTTGATGATTTTTACCGCATCCTTGTAGTTGTTCGGAATGCCGAATGTTTTTATCCAATCGTTGCCTGTTCCAACCGGAATCATGCCGATTAATATTTCTTCAGGAGGACAAACAGTTTGTGAAAAAATGCCATTTACCGCTTCGTTCAAAGTGCCATCGCCTCCGGCAACAATCAGGTTGCGGAATCCTTTTGCAATTGCTTCGATGGTGAGGTGAATGGTGTGTTTTGGAAATTCGGAGATTTTCAGTTTATAATCAAAGCCTGCTTTGTCAAGACTTTTTAGTATTTCTGTCCGGTCTTTTGCTCCACGACCCGAACCGGCATGTGGGTTTAGAATGACAAACCACTTTTTCTTCGAAGTCATTTCCATGAGCGAAAATTGAGCTTGTTTTAAGAGACGATTAAGATAAGAAAAAATTGATCAGTTTTTACCCAAGCAGCAATTCAGCCAGTTCGTCAACGCTACCGGCCATAAAATCGGGGTTGCACGAACTGAGTGTTTCCGGAGTTCCGAAACCATAACCCACAGCAATGGTCGAAATGCTCTGCTCTTTTGCACCAATCATATCGTAATGGGTGTCGCCAATCATCACTACCGACGAGGAAGGCACTATTCGGTTTCGTTCCATTAGTTCACCAATTAATTGTCCTTTTCCTGAATGTTTTCCTGAGTATTCTGCCCCTTGTAAATCATCAATGTACCGGTCGAATTCAAAATGACGGATAATCATTTTTGCATATTTCTCCAGTTTCGAAGTCACCACATAAATGCGTTTTCCGGAGAGATGAAGTTCTTCCAGCAATTCGGTAATTCCGGCATAGGGTTGGTTTTCGTATAATCCTTTTTCGCCGAAATAAGTCCTGAAATGCTCAACGGCCAGATTTGTATTTCGCTCGTTCAGACCAAAAAGAGTTTTAAATCCTACCTGAAGTGGCGGCCCGACAAAGCGGTCAAGTATTTCTTCGCTGTAACCGTCGATTTGCATTTGGCGAAGTGCATATTTCAGGGAGTTGCCAATTCCCAGGCGTGGATCGGTCAGGGTTCCGTCGAGATCGAAAAGGAGGTGGTTGTAATGCATCGAAAAGTTTAAAGTTGTGAGTTTAAAGTTCAAGGTTAAAGGCTTCAAATTCAAATTACAAAGAGGATTCGCCATTTTCAAAAGCTCAACTTTAAACATTGAACCTTAAACATTCAACCTAATCTTCCTCCGGATTCAGGTTAATCCAAATACGCTTTTTTGTGCGACTCGCTGCTTTTGCTTTTTCTTCGAGCAAATCGTAGTCTGCTTTCCGGCTTTTTACAAACTCGTTAAAAGCTTCTTCGGATTGCCATTCGTCAATTACCAGAAAAATTCCGTCGCCTTCACCGCTATCGAGCACGTCGGTTCCCTGGTAGTCGGGCGATTTGCTGAAAAATTTTACCCAATCGCCTTTCGGGTCGTAAAATTTTTCGAATTTATCGCGTTCCTTAAATTTTACTTTCAATTCCCAAATAACCTGAAACATAGTATGTCGTTTTATATCATTGCAAATGTGATGAAAAGAATTTGAGATTCAAAAAAATCAAGAGCTGTGAGGGTGTTTAAAATTTCAGGATTCTTGAATAATACAATAACTACCGGTATATTGGCGATAAAATTAAAAAGCCTCGAAAATGGGAAGCAATCTACAAAATACAGGAAAAGACGAAGTGCGGGAACAGATCGTTCAGACGGCTCGTTTGGTATTTGCGCGATACGGATATAAAAAAACCGCGCTTGAAGATATTGCCCGTGAAGCAAAAAAAGGGAAGAGCACCATTTATTACTACTTTAAAAGTAAAGATGACATATTTAAGGCTGTGATTGATGCTGAAGCCGAAATAAGAGTGAATGCAATAGATGCTGAGATTTCGGGGATAGAGGATCCGATCCAGAAACTGAAAACCTATATTTATATCAGGATGTTGACATTGAAGGTGGTGGTTAACTATTACGAGGCTATTAAAAATGATTTGCTCGACCATCTTTACTTTGTAAATAATCTACGGAAGGATCATTTGGAGGCAGAGGTTAAAAGGGTAAATTTAATGCTTCAGAAGGGAATTGAAAATGGGGTATTCAGAATTCAAAACCCTGAACTGACCGCCAAAACAATTGTTACTGCCCTGCATGGATTTGAAGTCCCGCTGATTGTGAAAAATGTTTCGGATGATGATATTCAAAAATCGGTGGACGAAATGTTGAATATTTTGTTCTTCGGAATTGTAGCAAAGTAATTCCGGATGCTATCCAAAATAACGACAAATGGCTGCCTGTTTCATTACAGACAGCCATTTGCTATGTTTTAGTATTTTTGTGAACTTTATTTTTTCACTTTAAACAAATCCTTTTCATCTACTTTTTTAACTGCCGAGCTGTCGTTCAGAAGTTTATTAATAGCGTTAAAAGGAGCTACTACTATTTCGTCGCCGGCTTTCAAACCTTCGACTATCTCAATGTTCTGACTATCCTGAATACCTGTTTTAACGGGTTTTTTGTAAACTTTGCCATCCAGATAAACAAAAACAACTTCTACTTTTTCTTCCTCTTCGCCTTTGGCAACCTGCTCGGTTCCGGTTGTTTCTTCCATATTTTCGCCTTCTTGCGGTTTGACTTCCTGTTTGCCGTTTCCTTTAAGAGCACGGGTGGTTACCGCCTGAATCGGAACTGAAATTACATTTTGCCTTGTTTCGGTCTGTATATCTACAGTTGCCGACATCCCCGGACGGAAAGGATATTTTTTCCCGGAAATACTATCAGTAAGATCTTTGTAGGAACTTTCGAGCACAAGAATCTTTACATTAAAATTGGTTACCTGATCGGTAGAACCACCCACAACATTGGCCGAATTGGCGATTTCGGTGACAATCCCTTTAAACTTTCGCCCCAGATACGCATCGACTTCAATTAAAGCGGTATCATTCAGGTTAACACGTACAATATCATTTTCGTTTACATCTACTTTTACCTCCATCAGAAACAGATTTGCAATTACCAGCATCTCAGTTCCTGCATACATGTTGGTTCCAACCACGCGTTCGCCTTTCTCAACATTCAGGCGCGAAACAGTACCGTCCATTGGTGCATAAATCTTGGTTTTAACGAGCTGCTCCTGTGCTTCGGCTACCGATGCTTCAGCTGACTTTACTGCGAATTGCGCCGCTTTAACTTCTGATTGTGCCACTTTATAAGATGCCTGCGCGGTTTCATAATCCGATACCGGAATCGCATCCTGTTTGAACAATGTATTTGCCCGTTTGTATGATAATTCACTCTCAATTTGCCGTGCATCTGCCTGAGCCAGACGTGCCTGTGAAGAACTAAGGCTGGCCTGTGCCCTGTTGTACGACTGAATATAAATGTCGGGTTTAATCACTACCAAAAGTTGCCCCTTTTTTACCTCATCTCCTTCATCAATATTCAATTCAATAATTTCTCCTGAAACATCAGGGCTGATTTTGATTTCGGTTTCGGGCTGAATTTTACCATTTGCGGTAATTAACTCGGTGATGGTTTTGCTTTCGACCACTTTGGTGGCGACATTAATTTCATATTGTTTTCCAAACCATCCTTGTTTCTTACCGATAACCAATACGACGATCAGTATTACCACCAAAGCAATGATGTATGGTAAAAACTTATTTGATTTCTTCTTCATTTTATTTGAATTTTGGATTATCAGTATTGCACCTCTTTAAAAAATTACAAAATTCCTGAAACGAAAAAATTATTTCACGCTGCAAATTTTAAAAACAAAAACATTCAGGACAATTAGATGTTATCGTTCTTGATTAATTAAAATTTCTTTGCGGTTACGAACTGAACCTTCAGGAAATATTTTTGAAACAAAAACACTCTGAAATTGATGAACCAGGCAGATTTAAAAGTCGAAAATCCAATTGTTGATTCGGATGCGCAAAATATACCATTCGGCGAATTTCTGAATAATTTAAAAGCACGCATGAAACATGTTTTCCATGTTCGTGCCGATATTGACCAAATGGCTGTTAAGCGCGGTATGCCTCCTTTTGTGATGCGCGAAATTATGGATTTAAATCCGTTGGCGATCGCAATTCCG
Organism: Bacteroidota bacterium; assembly: GCA_023251435.1. Taxonomy (GTDB): domain Bacteria; phylum Bacteroidota; class Bacteroidia; order Bacteroidales; family Prolixibacteraceae; genus Aquipluma. The sequence goes on along the minus strand of JAHEYU010000009.1, from coordinate 107,283 downwards.
ACCGAATATGGAGGAAGAGGATGTAAAATGAATGAAAGTATTGCTTTGCTTGCGGCAGCTTCCTATGAATCGCTTGCTCTGTCTCTCACATTTGGAATAAACTCCGCATTGTTTCTTCAGCCGGTTGCAAAATACGGGCAGGAAGAAGCCAAGTCGGCAGTTTTTGAACGTTTCCTGAAACATCAAAACATGGGCGGGCTAATGATCACCGAACCTGACTTTGGAAGTGATGCACTGAACATGCAAACATCGTTTTCAGAAAAAAACGGAAAATACCACCTGAATGGAACCAAACATTGGGCAGGGCTGACCGGCTGGGCCGAATTCTGGTTACTTACAGCGCGCGAAAGAAGCCAGTCGGGCGATTTGAAACGTGACATCGATTTCTTTATCTGTGATGTTAACAGCCCCGGCCAACAGATTGTGGTTGAAGAGTTTTACGAGAATTTGGGATTGTTCCAGATTCCTTATGGCCGAAACAGAATTGACGTTGAAATACCTAAAATACAAAAGCTGGTTCCGGAAACTACCGGGGTGAAAATGATGCTCGATTTGCTGCACCGCAGCCGTATGCAATTCCCGGGTATGGCAATGGGCTTTATCCAGCGATTGCTCGACGAATCGATTGCTCATGCAAATAACAGACTTATCGGCGGAAAACCTTTGTTTACCTACGATCAGGTTCAGCAGCGATTGGGCATGTTGCAGGCATCCTACACGGTTTGTTCGGCCATGTGCGCCAACAGCAGCGAAAAAGCCGGAATTGAAAACGATCTTTTCTCAATAGGTTTTGAAGCAAATTCAGTAAAAAGTGTTGTAACCGACCTGATGCAGGATGCGGCTCAGTCGGCCACGCAGTTGGTTGGCGCTCAGGCATATAAATTAAGCCATATTGCCGGAAGAAGTATTACCGACAGCCGTCCTTTCCAGATTTTTGAGGGGTCGAACGATATTCTGTACGCCCAGATTTCTGAAAATCTGGTGAAAATGATGAAGAAAACCAGGGAAAGTAATCTGTATCAGTTTCTCAAAAACTACAACCTGACTTCAAAATCGGTCTCATCGATGAAAGAGATGCTTGATTTTGAATTGAATATGGAACTTCCGCAACGCAAAATGGTTGAACTTGGCAAAATTCTTGGACGAATTGTGTCGTTCGAAATGGTAATCAACCTGGGCGAAAAAGGCTACAGAAGCGATCTGATCAGTAATGCGCAGGTTTTCCTAAAACAGGAAATTACTTCGCTGTTTCAGCATTTCAACTTCAGCAATAAAACACGGGTAGTCGAAGATTATCAGGAGGAAAGCAACTGGATGAATTTTGTTATCATTCCCGGAGCATAATAAAGATTGAGCTTTTTTAGTACTTTTGCGCGTTCTGAAAGGCGGCGGATCGAAAAACATTATTGGACTCACCGCTTCAAAAAATGATTTTTATAATGAAGTATTATTCTTACGCGATCTATTCTCCCGATACGGGAATCTTCTATTACGGTTATTTTGAAGACCTTGAGAAGGTGCTTGAAATGCACAATTCGAATCAAATAGCACCGACCAAAGACCGTGGTCCCTGGGTTATGATGTTTTCGGAGTGTTTTGAGACACGGATGAAAGCAATCAGGCAAGTGAGTTTTTATCGCTCGGTTAAAGGACAGCGATTTATGAAAAAAATGCTTAATTTCTGAAATCCTGACCAACACTTTTTCTGTTTTGGTCGAAACATTAACTCATTAATGCAGACTCATTAACATTTGATTGTTGATAAATAATTCACTGACAGTCGCTGTTGTATTAAAACGGTACACGATCTTTCGTAAATTTGAAATCAAATTTTATATCCATAAGACCATGAAAAGAATCATCTTAGTTGCTTTTACTATTGCTCTGCTAACCAGCGGATGTAAAGTATTCAAGTCTTCTAAAAAAGGCGAAGCTACAGCTCCTAAAACAGAAACAACCACAGAAACAAAAGTATTTTCAGTACCGGCTCCTAAATCAACAGTGCGCGAAAATCCGGTTTCGGATACCATGTACGAAACTGCAAACAAAGCTGCAGAAGGTAAACCCGTTTCAATACGAAGCGAAAATTTCACACTTTCAGCTGAAGATCAGGCAGCTTATGGAACCAAAAGTTTTTATGTGATTGTAGGTAGTTTCAGTAGTAACGAAAATGCAGGCCGGTTCAAACAGGAACTGGTACAACAAGGCTTCAAGCCAATTATTATGCATGGCGAAACTGGCTATTACAGAGTTTGTGTCGATGCTTTTAACGACGAAGCTGCCGCTCGCAACCGTGTTCAGAAAATCAGAGTTGAATTTCCGAAATACGCAGATAGCTGGTTGCTAATTAAAAAATAAAGTGATTTGGAATAGAATCTGAAAAGGGATGCGGAAACGTGTCCCTTTTTTTTCGATAAATACCGGCTTGCATAATGCAACCCTTGAATAACTATATTTGTTCGCAATAATAGATTTGCAAGATCAATAAATCAGGTATGTTGAAACAAAATTTCAGGAACGATACAGAAGCTTTGCAACTTATGGCAGAGGGCAACATTGGCGCCTATCGTTTTTTGTTCGACGCTCACTTTGCTGATTTATGCAACTTCCTGATGATTTACCTGCATTCCAAAGAACTTTCAGAAGAAATTGCGCTTGAAATTTTTACCTATATCTGGGAAAAGCGTGAAACCCTTCAGATCAAAGCTACTTTTAAATCGTTTCTTTTTTCTTCGGCCAAAAATATGGCCATCAGCCATTACCGTAAAGCGCACAAAACGGTGATCACTTCGTTGGAATCGGGCAAGCATTTGCTTTCCGCCTCTTCGGAATCTCATGAGTTTATGGAGAATAACGAACTCCGCGCATTAATTGATTCGGCTATTGACAAACTCCCGGAGAAGAGCCGTCAGATTTACCAATTGGCTTGGGAAGAAAACCTGTCGCACAAAGAGATTGCCGAACAACTCGGAATTACTCCCAAAACGGTTGAAAACCATGTTGGTATTGCCTTACGCAAACTTCGCGAGTCGCTGAAACCATACTACAAACAGATTTTTATGCTTTGGGTGATTCAGTTCTTTCTGGACTGAAATTAAAATCACAAGCCACAGATTTCACCGATTCACACAGATTTAAAATTTTCAATTTGTATTTTTCATTTGTGAAAATTTGTGTAATCAGTGGTGAAATTTTTTTCATTTTCGTTTGAGGGATTTTTTCAATTATTGCGACATATACACGTAAGACCAAATTATGCAACAAAAAAACATACCCTGGGAGGCTATTTCGGCTAAGTTAAAAAACGAGGCTGATGAAATTCAACTGAAACAAATTCAGGAGTGGCTCGATTTATCTCCCGAAAATTCGGTGATCCTTACCGAAATCTCTAATACATGGGCGCTCACCCGGAACAGAACTGAATTCTATCAGCCCGACATGAGCATCAACTGGCAGAAACTGATGGCCCGGATCAACTACCAGCCAAAGCAAAAAGCAATTCAGAAACTTTATTTCCGTTGGGCTGCCGCTGCCGCAATTTTGGCAGTGGTTTTTCTGGCCGGAATTGGCCTTGGTGATGCATTGATGAAAACCAAAACGACCGTTTCGTACACCAAAATCATCGCTCCTGAAGGCAATAAAACCCAAATTGTCCTGCCCGACAGTACCTATGTTTGGCTGAATTCGGGTTCCGAACTACAATACCCATCCGATTATTCGGCTCAAAACCGGGTGGTTACCATGAAAGGTGAATGCTTTTTTGATGTGGTGAAAGATCTGGCGCACCCAATGGTAGTCACCGGCTCGAAATTCAAGGTGAAGGTTTATGGCACCCGCTTCAATGTAAACGAACACAACCAAAAAAATACGGCCGATGTGACGCTTGTTTCAGGGAAAGTTCAGGTGCTGAGCCTTCAGGACAAACTGATCTCGGACTTGAAGCCCGGTGAGCAATTGGTTTTAAACGACGGGAAATATTACCTGCAAAAAGCTGAGAATCTGGAGGCACTGACTGCCTGGCTAAACAACATGCTGATATTCGACAACCAGCCTTTCGAAGAAGTGATCCATTACCTGGAGAAATGGTACGGGGTGAAAATTCAGCTCGACAACGATTTATATTACAGGCACAATTATACGTTTAAAGTAAAAACCGAAAGTTTACGGGAAGTAATGGAACTGATTTCGGTGATTACACCCATTCAGTACAACATTGAAGGAGAACAAGTAGCTATTAAATACAAAAAAAGATGATGTAATTAAGTATTTAAAAAACAGGAAGTGTTCGAGGCTCCCTGTTTCTAAGTTAGTTTTATTGTTGAACCGAATTTGAGATGCAAATGGCTTCCTGAGAAAAAGTACTGCATCAAAAATTCAAAAACTAAATCATTCAAAATTATGAAAAAAAAAATAATGCACGTGTGGCGGGTTAATCTGCTCGCACAAAAAATTCTTTTAGTTATGCGACTGACTCTATTCCTAATGGTAATGAGTGTATTAAGCGCTTTCTCAAGCAGCTATGCCCAGAAAACCAAGTTGAATCTTAAGGTTCAAAATTCTCAGGTAAAAGAAGTTTTGAACGAAATCGAAAATCAAAGTGATTTCTTTTTTATGTACGACAACAAGCAGGTGGATGTTGAGCGTAAGGTAAACATTGAAGTTGAGTCAATGGCCATTGATCAGGTGCTTCAAAAGCTTTTTGAAGGTACCGGAATTAACTACAAGGTGGTGAACCGCCAGATTTTGCTTTTTAGCGAAAGTAATGGGGTATTTTCGCAACAAGTTAAATCTGTTTCAGGGAAAGTCAATGATTCATCGGGCGCTTCGTTGCCCGGAGTTTCGGTAGTAGTTAAAGGTACTACCAATGGCACCATTACCGATGGAAACGGCAGTTATTCACTTTCCAATGTTCCTGAAAATGCCACGTTGCAGTTTTCGTTTGTAGGGATGAAAGGGCAGGAAATGGCAGTGGACGGAAAGACAACCATAAATGTTACGATGGAAGAAGATGCTATTGGAATTGACGAAGTGGTTGCCATTGGATACGGAACTGAAAAGCGTGTTAATGTGATTGGTTCTGTGGCGCAAATTTCGGCTGAAAAACTTGAAAACAGGCCGGTTTCTAGTTTGTCAAACGCACTTGCCGGTCAAATGACTGGTGTTACTGTTATTCAGCGCTCCGGAAAACCAGGTTTTGATGCTGGTGAAATTCGCATTCGTGGCGTTGGTTCATTTGGAGCTACTCCCTCTGCATTGATTTTGGTTGACGGGATTCCAAGTACAATGAATGAAATCAACCCAAATGATATTGAAACAATTTCAGTTTTGAAAGATGCTTCATCTGCTGCTATTTATGGAGCAAGATCGGCCAACGGGGTTGTTCTTATTACAACAAAAAAGGGAAAAGAAGGAAAAATAAACGTGGCATACAATGGTTATTATGGCGTTTCAACACCTACTGAATTTCCTGATTTGGCTGAATCATGGGAATATGCCGAGATGTATAATATTGCATCTGGAACCCAATCGTATACACCTGAAGTGATTGAAAAATACAGATCACAAAGTGATCCTGACAATTATCCCAATACCAATTTCTTAAAAGAAACTTTCTCCAGAAATGGTATCAGAACAAATCATGATATTTCAATAAACGGTGGGCAAAAATCAAATCAGTACTTCCTTTCAGTTGGATATTTGAATGATAAAGGAATTGTTGTGAAAAACGACTATAGCCGTTATAATTTTAGATTAAACCTTCAAACTGAACTGACAAAAAAATTGACTCTTACAACCAGAATAGCTGGTTCTGTTGAAAGAACTAACGAACCAAGCACTACTGCCAACCGAGGCCAATCAGGAATTGAAAATATTGTTGCAGTTGCCGATCGATATCCCGCTATCTATTTAGGTCGGGCTTCAAATGGCGATTTTGGGTCTGGTCCTGAAAGTGCTGGTACGCCTTTTTCATGGTTGGCATCAAAGAGTTATTTTACCCGACCAACTACAAAAGCTGGTATAAACTCCCAACTTGACTGGAAACCCATCAATGATCTATTATTTTCAGCAATTGGCGGGTACAACTTTTCACTTATAGAAGGAAGGCATTACCAGGCATCTCAAATATTAAATCCTAATTTAACATTACCTTCTGCTACTCTCCAACAAAATAAAGACAATTTGACCTTTAAAACAATGCAGTTTTTAGCTGAATATTCGAAAGAAATCGGAGGTCATAATTTTAAAGTTTTGGGGGGATATTCATTTGAAAATGAGATAGCTGAAAACTTTAGCGGGAAACGACAAAATTTCCCGAGCAATGATTATACAGTTATGAGTATGGGCAGTGTTGACCTTCAGGAAGTTTACGGTACTGATAACGAATGGGCTATACAATCTGTATTTGGAAGGTTAAAATATCAGTATAACAGCAAATATTTGTTTGAAGCCACAGTACGCCGCGATGGTTCTTCAAGATTTCCCGAAAATCAGAAATATGGAACATTCCCTTCGCTTGCTTTAGGCTGGAGGGTAACTGAAGAACAATTCATTAAAGATGCTGCTCCATGGTTATCGAACCTTAAATTAAAAGCTTCGTGGGGAGTATTGGGGAACCAAAATATTGGCAACTATCCTTACCAGTCAACTTTGGCTAGTGGAAGAAATTATCCATTCGGAACAGGAATATCAACCGGAGCAGCTTACCGTACCTATAAAGATCCAACAATTCACTGGGAATCAACTGAAACAAAAGATTTTGGACTTGAATCGAGCTTCTTTGATGGGAAATTATCATTTAATGCTACCTATTTCGACCGGTTTACATACGATGTATTATATACTCCTAATACTAGTGTGAGCTCAATTCTCGGGGTTGGAATAAGTGAAACAAATATGGGTGAAGTAAAAAATGCCGGATGGGAATTTGAATTGGGTCATCAGAATTCTGTTAACGATTTTAGCTATAGTTTAGATGCATCCATGACCATAATAAACAATGAAGTTGTAACACTTGGGTTAGGAAATGTAAATCAACCCAATGGAATGGTAGGTAACGGAAGCGATCTTTTTATTGGATATCCCTTGCAAATGTATTATGGATATCAATCAGATGGCGTATTTATGAATCAGGAAGATATTACGAATTGGGCCAATCAGACAAAAGTAACTCCAGCCCCAAAACCCGGGGATATTCGTTACAAGGACATCTGCGGTCCAGATGGAGTTCCTGATAATATTGTAGATCCAAATTACGACCGCACCTATATAGGTTCAAGAATACCTAAATACAATTTTTCATTCAACCTTTCAGCACAATACAAAAATTTCGATTTAAAAGCCTTTTTGCAAGGAGTTGCTGGAGTTCAAGGTCGCCTCGATGGTTATTCCGGTTATGCTTTTAATAACCTGGGAACTATACAACAATGGCAGATAGATGGCCGTTTCAAACCTGAGAGTCCTGTTCAATATCCCGAATATCCGCGGTTGGAAATTATAACCAACAGCGGAACGCCAAATACGGCACTTTCAGATTTTTGGATACTTGATGCTTCTTATCTGCGTATTAAAAATATTCAGTTAGGTTATACCATACCTAAATCGGCTATACAAAGGATGAATATTGACAATTTACGTATCTATTTTAGTGCGGAAAACCTCTTTACATTTAGCAATTACAGAGAAGGTTGGGATCCTGAAATTATTACCGATGGTTCTTATTATCCGATTTTGGCAACTTTTACCTTTGGCGTAAATGTTAAATTTTAATATTTTAAAAATTAAAACATTATTGAAATGAAAACATATATAGGAATAAATAAAATACTTGCGAATTTGTTTCTGGTAATTGTTCTACTTGGAGCAGTTTCATGTAGCGATGAACTTGACCAATCTCCGAGCGATCAGTTTGACAAAGCAAACTTCTGGACAAACGAGTCAAATGCAATGATTGGACTTTCTGGTGTTTACCGCGGGAATATCAGCTATGGTACGGGGGCAAATCCGAATCCGGACGATTGGTGGACTTACAAGGGATTGGTTGTATTCGAGCATACAACCGATAATGCATTCGACAGAAGGGGAAGTAATGCCCTTACAAACAAGTTGACAAATGGAACATTATTACCTGATAATGGTGTGGTGGAGGCTTACTGGAAAGCATCCTACATCCGAATTGCTATCGCGAACGATTTTCTGGAAAATATTGGTAGTGTTAGTATGGATGCTGCAAAAATAAAAAGAATGGCTGCTGAAGCCAGATTCATAAGGGCATGTCAGTATTTTTACCTGTCACAATTTTGGGGTGCTGTCCCTTTAGTAACAAACAAGCTTACACCGGCAGAATCAAATGTTGTTGCCAAAACTCCAAAATCAGAAATAGTTGCTTTTGTAATTAAAGAATTAACCGAAGCCGCAGTAGACCTGCCACGTTATAAAGATATACCTTCAAAAGATTTCGGAAGAGCATCAACACAGGCAGCGTTGGCGTTTTTAGGGAGAATTTATCTTGCCGAAAAGAAATATACTGAAGCGTCAGCTGCGTACAAACAAATCATTGATTTTGGTGATAACGCTATTGCTGCTGATTATGCAAGTATTTTTAATACGGTTAATGAAACCAGTTCAGAAATCATTTTCAGTATGCAGTATGCACCAGTTCTTGCCCAAAATGCAATCACACAGCATTGTTATCCGACAATTAAAGGGGGGTGGCATCTTACAAATCCTCTGGAAAGCCTGGCATCACAATATGATTTCACTGATGGTACCCCATTTTCATATAGCGATCCACGTTTTAACTCGCGTAACATGGGCGCCAACCGCGATCCTCGCTTTGCAGCTACATTTTTATATGATCAATGTATTTTTGGGGGCAAAGTTTATGATTGTGATCCCGACCACAGCAGTTCGGTCGATCAGCTTACCTATTCAAAACAAGCCACACGCACTGGTTATGGCTTAAGGAAATTTTTTGATGAAAATTTTACAGGAGGTTTAGGATCAGATTACGGAGGAAATATTCCGATTATCCGCTATGCTGAAGTTTTATTAAGTTATTTGGAAGCTGAATTAGAAGGGGGAAAACCCATCACTCAGGCTTTGCTGGATATGACGATTAATAAAACAAGAGGCAGGGCATCGGTTAAAATGCCTGCAATTACAGAAACAAATGCAACTGCTTTGCGCCCAATACTTCGCAAAGAAAGAAGAATAGAACTTGCTTTGGAAGGTATCAGGTACTGGGATCTTTTGCGTTGGGGAATTATGGGTGATGTAATGCAAGGCGATTTTTGGGGTGCTTCTTTTCCCCTTTCAACAAAAACCGGAAGTAAAGTTGATCCTACAGGAAATAAAAGATGGTATGTTGATACAAAGGCATTTAAAAAAGGTGTTGATGAAGTATGGCCAATACCTCAATCTGAAACCAATATTAATCCGGGATTAAAATAAATGGAGTTATCCCTCCTTTCTTGGGATATGCCTGAAAATTTGCAGTCGCTGGTGACCCCGAACAATCGGGGCGATCGTCGACTTTTATCTGGGGATTTCCAATCCTAAACAACAATAATCGTTGATCTGAAATTTAGTTTTACCCCTTTGCCAGCAATGGCAAAGGGGTTTTGTTTTACAGATAACCTGTTTCTGATTAAACGTGTTTATACCGATTGAAGAAATATAACAGTCCAATCTACACACACGTGATTGGACTTAACATTTCTATTCATCGGCATTATACCAGAATGGGTTTGGGTTGATTTGGATTTGCAGTTGGTATTATAATACTTTTTGCCTGTTTCGCAACATATTTGAAACAACTGCTCAAACGTAACAGAAAATTGGGATGCTTACCATTCCGACATCGTTCAGCGTCAGGCAATCGTTCGCAAACTGGCAGAAAAACACAATGCGGTGTTTGTCCGGTTTCAGGAAGTTTTCGATCAGGCCTGCAACAAAGCCCCTGCCGATTACTGGATTTGGGATGGCGTTCATCCTACTGTGGCCGGTCACGAACTAATGGCAAGAGAATGGCTGAAACAGGTCGGGAAACGAATCACATTCTGAAAGCAGTTTACAATTTTCCAAAAATGCCCACAATCGACCGGTGAAATTTATGTACAGATTTTACCGGCGGGGCATACATCAGAATACACTTTTTTGAAACAACCTGAAGTTTCAGTTCATCAATTTTTTGCTGAACTTCGGTTGACCATGCTCCCTGCTGCACCCAGATATTTTTCAAGCCTATCTGGGCAGCTTCTTCCAGCAATGGAGGAACATTTTTAGCAGGAACTGAAATCCAAACTCCATCTACCTTCCCGCTCAAACTTTTCAAGTTGGGATAACAGGTCATTCCATCAATTTCCTGCGCTTCAGGGTGAACCGGAAAGATCTCATAGCCTTTGTTTTTCAATTCTTTAACGGCCATATTTCCGAATTTCTTGCCTGTACGCGACATGCCTGCAACGGCAATTCTTTTTGAATTGATAAAGTTGTCAATTAGTGGATTCATTGGTTAGAGTTTTAAGTTTTGTGTGAAATTACAAAGAGTTTGAAAATAAAACCGATAGAAAACCCTATTCATGAAAAATATTTGCATTTGTTATGTTTAAATTCGCAAAAAATAAAATTCATCAGCTATGAAACAAATACTTTTGCTTGCTTTTTTGTTTGCCGTATCCTTCAGTTTATCAGCTCAGATCAAAAAAGGTACTTTTATGGCTGAAGGAGGAATTAATCTCTCCGGGAATTGGAATTATGACTCAAAACCATTTACTGAAGGGTTTGGGATTTCGTTTGGAACAAGTGATTATTATTCAAAAGACCGGCTGTATGGAGGAGACAAATTTTGGAGTTCGAGTCAAACAATCAACTATTCATTGTCTCCGCGACTAGGTTACTCCCTTTTCAGAAATTTTGTTGTTGGAGCTGATTTTAAGTATCGTAAAAATACTTTTATATATTCTTCTGACTCAAAAGACCAATACCGAGTTGAACTTTACGGAATTTTTGCCCGAAAGTATTTTGGCAGTAAAAAAATAACTCCATTTATTGAAAGCGGCCTGGGGTTCGGATTGTCCAAAATGTCAACTCCAGAGATTTCATCTGGAGGTGCTCGCTGGGTCCAAATTGAGCGAAGAAATGAATTTTATTATAGTGGTGCTGTTGGTGTCACGTATTCAATTATTCCAAAATTCAAAATCAATTTGATGGTTAAAGGTCAGCATTCTGAAGAAAGACCTATCAATACCGAAAACTATTCGACATCGCATACAAAAACAATGAATTTTGATTCAGCGTTGGTTCTATCTTTCAGCTATTTTTTGCATCGCAAGATCAAAGAATGATTATGGAATCCTGAAAGAATGACATGATTTTCACTATTGAATATTAATTCACTTCCAGTTTATACCATTTCACCGCATTCAGGTAAAAAATTTTATCGACAACTTGCTTTGGAAGGTTAAGGCCGGTAAAGGAAGAATTTACATCGCGCGATTTCAATTCCATTTCGCCGGTAAAATAATTCCAGTCTTTAAGACGGGTGGATTGAATACCTGCATAAAAGCTGCTGTCGAGCCTGTTTCCTGAATAGCCAATATCAGTACCATACAAAATTCTATCCTGATATTTGATCAGAAAATCGCGAACTTTTTCCGGATTTTTTGCGCTTTGGTGTTGCAGATGGCATATTCTTGCGGCCAGATCAACAGCCATGTTTGGAAAGCGGTCGAGCGTTTTGGCCAGTTCGTCAACACTCCATTCCTCGCTTCCCAGGTGGCATCCGATGAATTTCAGGTTCGGATGTTTGGTCAAAAGGCTGTCGCGGGCATCAAGTTGTTCCTGATAACTGGGATATTCAGGATGCAGGTACATGTGGTATTCGGGATGTCGTTCGAAATAGCTTTTGTCATTGTTCACTGTCATCGAATCAACAGGCATCCAGCAGTTTTTTGGCTCTCCCAGATGTCCGGTCAGTGGCAATCCTTTCTGTTCAATAAATGAAATTACAGGATCGAACCTGCTGTTGCTGACCATTACAAAATTCCCTGCGCGGTCTCTTTCGGTCATGCCAATGTTTTTCCAGAATTTCACCCCGACTGCGCCACCCGAAATGTTCTTTTCAAGTTCGGCAATGGTTTTCTGTCCCCAGTCACTGCTATTCCAAACGGCGGTATCGAAAGCAAAAGTCGCCAGAAAATATACCGAACCGGGGTATTTCTGAATCAGGGCGATGGCTGTATCGCGCTGCTGATTCACATCCCGGCTCGAGTTGACATTGATGGTGATCAGTTTGATATTCTCCTGAAGCGAATATTTTTGAATTGAAGCATCGGTTGTCGAAATATGAACATGGGCATCAATCTTCGGGACCTTAAAATAATCGGCTTCGGTGTAATATCCTGATTGACACGACAGGATAAAGAGCACAGAAGTAAATGCCAGCAATAAGGAACAAATTTTAGTATAGCGGGTTAAACGTTTCATCAGTGGAACTTAAAATCATGAATCTACCCGTACCATTCTCTTGTCCGTTTGGTCTTTTTCAAACAGTCGATGGCAACATTTACGTTGTTTACCACCTGAAAGTCGAACATGCCCACACAAATAAAGTCGGCGCCATTGTCGTACGCCCACTGAAAACCATCCTTGGGTTGAATGGCTCCGGCAGCCAGAACTTTGAAACCCATAACAGGAACAGTGGTTTTGCTCACAAAATCAATCACCTTTTCAGGAAAAAGGCAGAACATGTTGTTGTGGAACCTGTTGTGATCGAGGTGATTTTTGCCGTCAACTTCGAATGTGACACGGTTTTCGCGTGGGTGGGCAGACCAGTATTGATCGTGGTGCATGGTTTTCATGTAATAATCAGGAATAATTCCCTGATCGGCACAGGCAATGAGCGATTCCACCGAATGAGCGCCTAAACCAGCCGTGTATCCTTGCTGACGAATGTGATTGATCATTTCGTCGATCACCTCTATTTTGTTGTCGCGTACCAGCCAGTCGCACCAGTTTCCCTGTACCTGAATGATGTCAACTCCGAAATCGATGGCTTTGTCGATGTTCTCAAAAAAAAGTTTTTTATCCGTGTGCGGTCCAACTTTGTCAAGTCCTTTCCAGTCAAGATTTGGAGCTACCTGCGTAATTACCTTGATCTTGCTCCCGGTCATCTTTTTGTATTTGGCCAGAAGTGGATTTGAAGGAAATCCGATGTTGATGGTGTTGATTCCAGCTTTTTCAGCCAATATAAGTGTTTCATACACTTTTTGTTCGGTGTTGTAAGCTTTAAAAAGCGTATCCGTGTAAATCAGGTCACGGCCATGCGACCATCCGCCAATCAGGTTACCGCCTGCAATCATCCGGCTGATTTCGTGTTTCCCGATTTTTCCTTTTGGAAGTTCGCCTTTCAGCTCGCTCAAAGCGGTTTGATTTACCTGAATGGTCGCACCCGACATTACGTCGACGCCATAGGTTTTAAAGTTGCTCACAGCTCCCCAGCCCATTGCTCCCAATACCGGAAGAGTGGCAAGGTTTTTCAAAGCTTCGCGACGCGATTCAGTTCCTTCCGGCTCGGTAATTGGAGCTTTTTTTCGGTTTCGGTACATCGAAATAAAAGTATCGATGCTGTAACCCTTTTCGTGATAGAAGAAAAGAAAAAGAAGAGCGGCTGCTTCGATAAACAGCTTGTCCACGATGAAAAGATGGCCGTCTGAAGCGCTCATCAGCGGATTGCCAAAAGGCGGATATGCAAAATAGTATAAGGTTAAAAGCAATACTCCTGAAAGTGCTGCAACCCGGCTGAAAAGTCCGATAAAAAGTGCGAGTCCGATAAACAGCAGTGCATACATATTCAGGAAATCGCTAATATTTAAAAGTGTCGGTGAATTTGCAATCCAGTGGTAAAATCCGGAGAAAAATCCAGAAGTATTCAGTAAAAATCCGGAGGCAGTCCAGTTTCCCTGAAGAATTTTGGCGGTTCCTTCGTACAAAAAGTGCCAGCCAATGGCAACGCGAAGGATGGTAATAAATAAACGGTTTAAAAATGTTTTTTGCTGAAGTTTCATATTCGCTAAGTTAGGTTTGTTGTCGGTCAGGTCTATTCAAAATCAGAGCGTTAATTTCAGCATCTTTTTTGAAAAATCAACAAAATGCATGAATTTTTATTGTCTCGCTTCCAGATATTTAATCACAAACCGGATTTCGAATAGCTGTAGCTTTCGCCGATTGCCGATCGAATTTCGTTTATACTACTAACTTGCTGCTTTTCCAAGTATTCGAAAATAACTTTCGCCTATATTTTTATTACATTTGCCTTATGACAAAAAATGAAATCATATCACACATTAACCTTTCCTTCAGTAATTTAAATGTAATCAAGGTAATCCTATTTGGTTCATACGCGAAAGGTACACAATCAGCAGATAGTGATATTGATTTGTTGGTTGTTACGAATGATGATTTTGTTTTCGAATCGTTTGCCGAAAAGATGAAAGTCAAAACAAAGATTGCCAATGCGCTTAATCCATTGCGAAAATATGTTGATATTGACCTTATCGTACATACAAAACCAATGTATGATAAATTTATTGAATTGGACAGCGGATTTAAAAGAGAAATACTAAGTTCAGGATCAGTTATTTATGAAGCAAACAACTAAAGAGTGGTTCATTGCTGCTGAAGATGATCTCATCGTCTTGCCTCCAGATATTTAATCACAAACCGGATTTCGGAATAAGTGTAGCTTTCGCCGATTGCTGTACGGATTTCGTTTATTTGTGTGGTTCGGTTTTTTTCGACATAAGCTGCAATCACTTTAACCTTGGCAGGATCAACAAATTTGGATATTTCCAGTTCTCCAAGCCCGACATAATGGGCCAGATGCCCTTCAATCGTTGAAGCCGCAAAATTTCTTTCCGATGCAATTTCCGGAATTGACTTCCCGCTTTTATACAATTCGTAACTGATTTGCTTGGTATCCATCGCAGCTTTTTCTGCTTCTTTTTCTGCGCCAATTGGCAAATCCATTCCTTTTTGTTTGCGGTAGGCGATTACCAATTCCAGAATTTCTTTGCCAAATTGCTGCAGCCGTGCTCCGCCCATTCCTTTCACCGCCTTTAGTCCGGCTCTTGAGGCAGGCAAAACCTGAGTAATTTCGAGCAGTGTTTTCTGCGGAAGTATCCGCGCGATTTCAACATTCAGAATATGAGATTTTTCGTCGCGCCATTTCTTCAGTTTGCTATAAAATTCAGGATGCATCGTGAAAGTCGACGAACTGGCGGTTGGCTTGCCTTTATAGCTTGTTTCAGGAATTTCGATGGCGGCCTTCGATTTGGTTTCGAGGTAAGTTTTAATACTGAAACCGTTTTTGCACAATTCCAGACAGACTTTTTTTGTATGGATTTCCTTCCGGAGTTTATCGGCAGCATCGTTGAAACTTTTGCGAATGGCTTTGTTGTCGGTATCAAAAGTGGCTTCCGAAAAAGCCTGTTCGACAATATCAAAAAGTTTTCCGGAGAAATAATCGGAAGCTTTTTTTACCCGTTCCTGAAGTTGCTCGTTTTCTTCGGCGTTGGGCGCATTAGCAATCAGTTGCCTGATTTGATTTTCGAATTTTTCCGCCACATTAATCAGTTCGGTTTGTAGCGGAATAGTCATGCTTTGCAAATTGGCTTTCAGGTTGCCAAGTAATTGAGCCGCATGTTCTTCCCAAAGTTTTAACAAATACTCAATCTGGCGCTGCATGGGTTTGAAATCGAAAAGTTCGGCAAGTAGTTGCTGCACGTATTCTTTGCGCGACTTTTCCAGTTCGGCCGGTCCGGGTTGGTTACGTTCCACATCATCGGTAAACTGAATGACCGTGGTGTCGTTTTTTACACTGTAATCTGCAATTGGCGAACTCAAAACCAATCCTTCGAGCGTTTTGCATCGGCTTAGCGCCACGTAAACCTGGCCGTGAGCAAATGACGCACGGGCATCGATAATCGCTTTTTCAAAAGTTAATCCCTGGCTTTTGTGAATGGTGATTGCCCATGCCAGTTTGAGTGGAAATTGGGTGAAAGTTCCGATTACATCTTCCTGAATTTCCTGTGTTGTTTCGTTCAGGGTATATTTTGCATTTTGCCATTCAACTCTTTCCACATCAATGGATTCCTCATCATCAGGGCAACGAACTTCAATTTCATTGTCAACAATGTTGATGATTTTACCGATTTTGCCATTGTAGAAACGTTTTTCAGGCGACAAGTCATTTTTAACGAACATCACCTGTGCCCCAACTTTTAATTCCAGCTCAGGATCAGTGGGATAGGAGTACTCCGGAAATTCGCCCTGTATTTCGGCTGTAAATTTATACGATTTGGTTTTCAGCTGCCCAAGTTTACCCTCGTTGATTTGCTGCGATTGGTAATTGTGCGTGGTGAGGGTGATGTAGCCTTCCTTTTCTTCGGGATTAAAACCGGGAATGTGCCGTTGGTTTAATTCCTGAAGCGTTGCAGTATCCATCCTGTTTTCGCGTACTTTGTTCAGCAAGTCGATGAATCGCTGGTCGCTTTGCCGGAAAATATGATTTAGTTCTATGCCGGTGAATTTCGATCGTTTCAGTGCATGGCTACTGAAGAAAAACCCGGTTTCGTAATAGGGCTTCAGTATTTGCCATTCATCTTCTTTAATTACCGGAGCCAATTGCTGCAAGTCGCCAATCATCAGCAACTGTACGCCGCCAAAAGGCTTGTATCGGTTTTTGTATCGACGTAAAACCTCGTCAATTCCATCCAGAATATCGGCGCGAACCATTGAAATTTCGTCGATCACCAGCAAATCGAGACTCCGCATGATGTTGATTTTTTCGCGGCTGAAACGTTTGATTCCGGCGGCGACATTCCCATCGGCGGGAACGGCTACCTGGCGCTGCTGATTGGGATCTACCGGTATCTGCGGTCCAAACGACATCTGGAAAAATGAGTGAATTGTAACGCCACCTGCATTAATCGCCGCCACGCCAGTTGGGGCAACCACCACCATTCGTTTGGGTGATAGTTTCTTCAGGTTGCGCAGAAAGGTGGTTTTACCGGTTCCGGCTTTTCCTGTTAGGAAAATATTTTGATTGGTGTATTGCAGAAAGTTAAAAGCAAGTTCGAGTTGCGGGTTGGATTGGTATTGCATGGTCGTTTGTTTTAACAAATATAAAGAATTCCGACCATATAATTTGTCTTTTATTTATGATAGAAAGCCTGTAGGATTTGTTCCTGTTTGTGTTTTCGTGTTCTGATCAGGACAAAAACAAATTGTTAACATGATTTCAGGATGATAGCTTAATTCTCCGTCCCTTCCAGGTGGTTTCCTTTTTCATTCGACGGAAAATATTGTAGAAAACAATGGCTGTAAAACTAATTATCTGCAATGGATGCAGCAAAACCGAAGTGAAAATATTCTGACGGCTTGCGACTGCCACAAATAATCGGTTGGCGATGACCAAGGCTGTGAATACACACACAAACTCCCAGCCTAAAATCGCCCAAACGACCAGTGGCCCTGAAAAAACGATGAGCCAAAACCCGGCCATAATCGCACGTTTCCCGCCAAAATATTCGTGCATATTGCGCGAAAACCCAAGAACGGCTTCATCAAATTGGCGGTACATGCGGCAAAAAATGTCGCGGTTACCAAGCAGTACAGCCATTTTCAAACCTTTGGTTTTTATCATGCGCGCCAGCCGAATGTCTTCCACGTTCTGATTTCGGACTTGAGAATGCCATTGGTTTGTTCGATAATTTTCGGCTTCGAACATCATAAACTGACCGTTGGCAGCCGAGATGGACGGAAATCTGGTCTTTTGCACCAGAATCATCGGCAGCAAACTTTGTAAAATCCAGTTCATCACTGGCACGGTCGATTGCTCGGCAAAAGTTTCCATTCTCTGCTGCGGGAAAACTGATAAAAGCGACAGTTTTTTCTCTTGAAAATATGCTACCGCTTTGGTGATTGAATCATTGCTCAATTCAACATCAGCATCCAGAAAAATCAGGTATTTTCCACTTGCTTTTTGTGCCAGCTGATGGCAGGCAAAATTTTTCCCCAGCCAATCAGTTGGAAGTTTTTCTCCCAAAAACCAATGAATCCGCTCCTCTTCACCGGCAAACCAGTTCAGGATTTCTTCGGTATTGTCCGAAGAGTGGTCGTTGCAAACAATCGCTTCAAAATCGGGATAGTTGAGTTTTTGAATGTCACTAAGCAACCTGCCAATAGCCGCTTCTTCATTTCTGGCCGGAATCAACAATGATACTTTTGGAAATTCCGATGGCTTTTTATCCGGAAGATGAAGATCCGAAAAGAGGTTCACCAGCGAAACAAACGTCCGGAGTGCCAGAAAAGCGAGTATGACGATGGCCAGAATTTCCATTATTCGGTTTGTTTGGTGATGCACGACTGATAAAACGAATGGTAGGCATTTTCTATGGCTTCAGCTGTACGTTCGCCGGAATAATTTTCTATGTATATCCTGATTTCGGGTCGGGCTAAACTGAAATGATCGACCAAAACTACTGCAAATGCAATGGCCGTATGATTCTTTTTGTTGCTTGTCAATCGGGAAAAACCTTGCTGAAAGCGAAAATTCTGAACGTGATGCGAAATAATTTCCCCCGACGGATAAATAGTGACCACGTTGCCGGGATTTTGAAGCAATTCTGCTGCATAATTAATCGATTCAATCAGGTCGCGGCTGTTTTTACGAACGGAAAACACGCCACAACGAGTCAGAAACATGCGCTTAGCCAGTTCTTCTTCCAGCATCATCACATGGAACCTACGTTTGAAAATCTTGTTGCAAAGATACATCGACCAGTATCCGTCGTAATAACTGAAATGATTCTGCAGCAGAAGAACCGATTGCCCTTCAGGGAAAACAGCCTCAGTAATCACGCTGATTTTGCGAAAATGTATTTTTTGCAGCACCCTGAACCAGGAACTGTAGAACCACAACGAAACCGGATTATAATTGGCTTTTATCATGGTTGAAGTCCTTTCATTTGGTACAATTTCCACCAGGGAGTGCGGGGCGATTCGTGGTGCTCGAAATGGTACCCGAAGAAATAACACGAAAGCATTGCCCACCAGTGCGGCCCTTTCTGGGTGCGCGAATTGTGCGGAAGCATTGCTTCGGTGTGTGGCAACCGGTGTGGCCGGTAGGTTCCAAAATAGAACAACTGAAAGGTTGCCAGAATGGATGGCAGAATCCAGAAAAATATCAGATTCCATTGATTGACCCAAATTTGCAGAACATTAAAAACCACCGCGAAAATGACAAACTGCCAAACGCTCACGTAGTTTTTCAGGAACGAAAACCACCAGCGCCAGAAGTTTTGGGATGTGGTGCAATAATCGGGATCGCCTGCTTCGCCCGGAAACCGGTGGTGCAGTTTGTGTTTTTCGAGCAGTCGTGAATACGAAAGCGCGGCAAAAAACCGGGTTGCTAAATGCCCTATTCCATTGTTTACCGCACGGTTGGGCGAAACCAGTCCGTGCATGGCATCGTGAGCGGTGATAAAAAGTCCGGTAAATAAATAAGTTTGAATGGCAATGTGAACGTAAAATATCGGTGAAATAAGCGATACTTCAACGAAAGCAAGCACCCAGACCAAATGCCCCAGCCAGGTAAAAATAATGGTCAATGCGATTAAAAGTCCCATAGTGGTGTTCTGATTAATAGGTTCAATGCCAGAAAGAAAACTATTTGCATTAATAACAAAATTCCCGCAATACGGTTGTTAATTTCAATCTTCAGGATTCGGATCATCAAAAACAGGAAGCCCGAAATCAGGAACCAATCCATGTAATTTTTCAGCGGAATCGCACCCTCGGGCCAGTTCCACATTCCGGTTGCAATGGCAACCGGCTCCATTAACCAGTCGAAGGCAACCATTGCCAAGGCGCCCACCAGCGGGAAATACCAACGGTTGCGAATGGATTTTGTAAGCGCCGAAATACAATAAACCAGCACCAGCCAGTTGATTCCGATGGTCAGAGGGGTGTTCCAAAGTTTGAACCCAAGAACTTCGCCATAAATATAATTGCCAAAAATAACCTGTGTATTTACGCCAATCAGTTCGGCAAAAAAGCCAACCAATCCGATACCCGCAAAAGCGAGCCAGCCTTTTATGTTTTTACGTTCATGAAAGTACAACAGGAGCATTACAGCACCAACCATCCCCCAGGGAGTGAGCAGTTGAAAAAGTGGCCGCAAAGGTTGAATCATAAATCCGGCGACTCCAACGACATACCACAAAACAACTATAATTTTAGCTATCCGAACTGACAACATTCTATCCATTTTTGTAATTTAACATTTGTTCCTTCACCAATCCTTCAACAATTCGCGCCGACGATAAACACAGCGGAATTCCACCGCCCGGATGCACGCTTCCGCCCACAAAATACAATCCTTCAATATCTTTCCTGAAATTGGCATGTCGGTTAAACGAGGCGTACCGGCTGTTTGAGCTGGTTCCGTACAAAGAACCGTTCACAGAACCTGTCTGTTTATAAATATCCGGAGGCGATAAAATTTCCTCATTCACAATGTTATCCCGAAGTTTCATGCCAATCATTTGTTCTAATTTTTCCAATATTTTAGTGCGCGAGTGTTCAATGATTTTGTTCCAGTTTTGCCCCATATCGGCTGGCGCATTAATCATCACAAACCAGTTTTCGCAAGCTTCCGGCGCATCTGTTTTGTTATATTTGCTGCTGATGTAAATATAAACCGTAGGGTCATCAAAAATCTCTTTTCTCCTGAATAGATATTCAAATTCCTCTTCATACCTGGCACTGAAGAAAATATTGTGAACATCGAGTTCCGCAGAAATTCCTTTCATTCCCCAATAAAAAATCAGGGCCGATGACGAGCGTTCTTCCTTGTTCAGCTTTGCCAACCTTTTTGGTTCGGGCAGCAATGTGGAATAAAACCGGTGAATATCAACATCGCTCACTACTATTTCGGCAGGAACAAAACCTGAATCGAGCCAAACTCCCTGAACCTTGCCCTGACCGGCCTCAACTTTGCGGACACTTTGCCCGAAATGAAATTGAACGCCAAGCCGAACAGCTTGTTGCATCAGCGATTCGGAAATTTTGTACATCCCATCTTCAGGAATAAATGCACCCATGTTGTGCTCCAAATGCGAAATAACACTCAAAGTAGCAGGTGTTTGGTACGGATCGCTTCCGTTGTAAGTCGCGTATCGGTCGAATAACTGAATCAGTTTTTTGTCACCCAGTTCTCGCTCATTGTATTGATGCAAACTGCTAAATGCATGAAGTTTCCTGACATAGAGAACCGTTTTGAGCGCTTTCAGGTTCATCAGGTTTTTCAGTTGATGAAAAGAACCGAAGATGAACAGGTCGGCAGTCAGATCATAAACTGCTGAAGCCTTTTGGAGATAACCGGTTACCTTGTCCTTTGGAACTTTCAGCTTCTCATTCATTTCCGCAGCCAATTTTGCCACATCGCCGAAGGCTGACAGTTTTGTGCCATCGGGATAGAAATATTTAGTGATTATTTCGAGCTTCCGGATTGGAAAGCGAAGGTCGGGATCGAGTAATTCGAGCACTAATTCGGGTAAAGTGAGCAGCGAGGGGCCTGCATCGAAACGGAACCCGCCGAAGTTTCGCTCCGAAATCTTTCCGCCACCCATGTCCGCTGCCTCGTATATTTCGACGCTAATTCCCCTGTGAGCCAATCGAATAGCCGCAGCCAAACCGCCAATTCCCGATCCAATAATAATTGCTCTTGTCATAGATCATTAAATTTATGCAAAACAAAGAGGTTTCCAAAAAATATTTTCGTAATTTACTAAAACATTTTCAGCTAAATTTGTTTAAGTATAAAACAAATAAATTAAACAAGTGCAAAAAAAAGTATTGATTATCGGAATCGGACTGGGAGGACTGACCACTGCCCTGCGACTTTCGAGCCGGGGATATGAGGTGGAGATGGTTGAAAAATACCATCGTGCAGGGGGCAGGTTGAACTTGCTCGAAAAAGACGGGTTTAAGTTTGATCTTGGTCCTACCTTTTTTAGCATGAGTTACGAATTTAAGGAACTAATAAAAGATTGCAATATTGAAATGCCTTTCGAGTTTGTAGAACTCGATCCACTATATTCGGTTCATTTTGAAGGAGATAAACGCAGTTATCTGATTTATAAAGACCTGAAAAAACTTGCACTTGAATTTCAGCATCTGGAACCCGACTTTGAAAAGAAGATTCACCGGTTTCTGGAAGCAGCGGGGAAAATGTTTCATGATACGGAAGGCATTGTAATCAAGCAAAATTTCGATTCTTTAGCGCAATATCTGCTGAAACTTACCACCGTTCCGTTTAAACACGCGCCCAAAATGTTTTATTCGATGTGGCGGGAAATGGAACGAAATTTCGAGTCGTTCGAGGTGAAAGTGATTTTTTCGCTGGTCGGATTTTTCCTCGGATCAACTCCGTTCGATACTCCGGCAGTTTATACATTGCTGAATTACACCGAATTGGTTCACGATGGTTATCACAATGTAAAAGGTGGAATGTATAAAATCGTGGAAGGTTTACTTCCGGAGTTGGAAAAACGGGGCGTAAAAATCCACTACAATACCGAAATTACCGGTTTCGAAGAAGAAAATGGGAAGATCAGCTCGTTTACCGATGGTTCAGGAAAAATATGGAAAGCCGACCAGTTTGTTGTGAATGCCGATGCTGCCTGGTTTCGGGGTGCCATTTTGAAACGTGCCGCCTTTACGGAAAAGAAACTGGATGCAAAAAAATGGACTTTGGCTCCTTTGACCATTTACCTTGGTTTGGATGCCAAAATTCCGGATATGTACCACCACAATTATTTCCTTCGAAGAAATTTTAAAGAGTACGCCGGAAAGATTTTTAAGAACAAAATTAAGCTGGACAAGCCTTATTATTATGTGAATATACAGTCGATGCACAATCCGGAATATGCCCCACCGGGGAAAGAAAGTGTATTTATTTTGTGCCCTGTGCCCGATTTACGGTTTAAAGCCGATTGGAGCGACGACGTTGAAATAGCCGACGCGATTATTCAGGATATGAGCGATCGTACAGGCTTCGATTTCCATAAACATACTGAAACAAAGATTGTTTTAAATCCTGAACACTGGGAAAAAATGTTTGGGTTGTACAAAGGTAGCGGCCTCGGATTGGCTCACGACCTGAATCAGGTGGGCGGTTTCAGGCCAAAAAACAAGGATGAGAAATTCGGAAATTTATATTACGTTGGCGCATCAACGGTTCCCGGAACCGGCCTGCCAATGGTTGTTATCAGTTCGCGATTGGTGACCGAACGAATACAAAAAGACAATGGATTTATATCGTAAAAATAACCTCGATTGCAGCAGGATTACTACCCGCAACTACAGCACATCCTTTTCGCTGGGCGTGCGGGTGCTAAGCCCCAAATACCGTGAAGGAATTTACAGTATTTATGGTTTTGTGCGCTATGCCGACGAAATTGTGGATACCTTTTTTGATCAGGATCAGCGTACGATTTTCGATGAATTCAGACTGGAAACGTTCAAGGCCATCGACCGTGGTTTCAGCATCAACCCCATTATCGACAGTTTTCAGATGGCTGTTCGCAAATACAATATCGACCGCGAACTAATTGAAGCATTTTTACTTAGCATGGAAATGGATCTTTCGCACGAGGTTTATTCGCCCGAATTACTGAAAACCTACATTTATGGTTCGGCTGAAGTGGTTGGACTGATGTGCCTGCGCGTCTTCTATTACAACGAGCCTGAAAAATACGACCATCTGGTTGCGCCTGCCCGTAAGTTGGGAGAAGCTTTCCAGAAGGTAAATTTCCTGCGCGACGCACGCGACGATTATGCAGAAAAAGGACGTATTTATTTCAAAAACATCGACTTCAATCATTTTACCGACGAAACAAAAAAGCAGTTGGAAGACGAGATCGAAAAGGATTTTCAGGAATCTATGGAAGGCATCCGCCAACTGAAAAAACAGGTGAGGCTGGGTGTTTATCTGGCTTACAGCTATTATTTGCATTTGCTGAAGGAAATCAAGAAAGCCCGTCCGGAAGAAATTCTGAAAAAAAGATACCGCGTTTCAAATCGCCGCAAAAGCTACTTGTTGGTGAATGCCTACCTGAAGAACGCGTTGAATCTGCTGTAAAATTTATAATTCGCTTCGCTCCTCAAATTTTCCTACTTTCGTGGCAGAATTTATTCTGAAATACCAAAGATGTTCAAATTACTTTTATATCCCCTGTCGGCTGTTTACGGACTGATTGTTTCGATGCGGAATTTCATGTACGATTACAAATTATTTAATTCAACCGAATTTGAAATACCGGTTATTTCAATCGGGAATATTACCGTTGGCGGAACCGGCAAAACCCCTCATACCGAATACCTTGTAGAACTCTTGCGGAAACAGTTTCAGGTAACTACGATTAGTCGCGGATACAAGCGAAAAACAAAAGGTTATCAGGAAGTTGAAGTCGGTTCGCTGGCAGTAAATATTGGCGACGAGCCACTCCAGATAAAAACCAAATTTAGTGATATTCAGGTGATTGTTGACGAAAAAAGGGTACACGCCATCGAAATAATACAGAAACAGGAACCCGAAAAATTACCCGATATTATTTTGCTCGACGACGCGTTTCAGCATCGAAGCGTGAGCGCCGGAATTAATATTTTACTGATCGACTTCAATCGCCCGATTGACAAAGACCAGTTGATGCCTGTTGGCCGCCTGCGCGAATCGAAGTGGCAGATGAGGCGCGCCAATGTAATTATTTACACCAAATGTCCGCAAGAAATTACCCCCATTACGCGTCGCATAATCATGAAAGATGTGAATTTGCGCCCGTATCAAAACCTGTTTTTCACTACCATGGTTTATCAGCAGCTCACCCCGGTTTTTCCTGATGAAGCGATCCCAACTCCCAAACTGGCTTCTGATAAGTTTAGCGTTTTGCTGGTTACCGGAATCGCAAATCCCGAGCACCTGCTGAAATACTTAAGTAATTTTTCTGAAAATATTACCAGCCTCAAATTTGCCGACCACCACAATTTCAATGCAGCAAACATCCATCAAATAGAACAAAAATTCTCCGGAATTGAGGCAGAAAACAAAATCATAATCACCACCGAGAAAGACTCCATGCGACTGAAAGATATGGATTTATCTCCTTCATTGAAAGCAAATTTATTTTATATACCGCTGAAAATTAAATTCCTCGACAGCGAAGGAAAAAACTTTGACGAAAAAATTGTGACCTATGTTAGAGAAAATAAAAGCAACCGCGACCTTCATAAACGAAAAAGTAAAAAGGCCAATTGATGCCGGAATCATCCTGGGTTCGGGACTTGGCGGTTTGGTTAAGGAGATAGAAATCGAGCTCACCATTCCATACAAAGACATTCCTGATTTTCCGGTTTCAACCGTCGAAGGCCATTCAGGTCAACTGATTGTAGGCCAGTTGGGTGGAAAAACTGTGATGGCTATGCAAGGCCGTTTTCATTATTACGAAGGGTATTCGATGCAGGAAGTTACCTTCCCCGTTCGTGTGATGAAAATGATGGGCATCAATACGATCTTTGTTTCCAATGCATCAGGCGGGCTAAATCCTGATTATAAGGTAGGCGATGTGGTAATCATTTCCGATCACATTAATTTTTTTCCTGAACATCCGCTTCGGGGAAAAAACATCAATGAGCTCGGAACCCGCTTCCCGGATATGAGTAAATCGTACGACCAGCATTTGCGCAACAGAGCGAAGGCGATTGCTTTGAAAAACGGCATTACGGTGCGCGAAGGTGTTTATGTGGGCGTATCGGGTCCAACTTTCGAAACACCTGCCGAATACCTCATGTTCCGTAATTTAGGCGCCGACATTGTTGGCATGTCAACTGTTCCTGAAGTGATTGTGGCTCGTCACGGAGACATGACTGTTTTCGGCATTTCGATTGTGACCGACAGCGGTGTTCCCGGGCAAATCGTTGAAATCTCGCACGAAGAAGTTCAGGAAGTGGCCATGAAAGCCGAACCGAACATGACCTTGATTCTGAAAGAGTTGGTCGCCGGGTTGTAGTCAAAGTTATGAACACACCAGCCGGATACAAGAAAATACCAGTCAAAACGTGGTTCCTGACATTTGAAGGGAGTTTACCCGATATTTCGGTATGGGGAGAGTCCATTCGCATCGAACACTGGAAAAATCCTCCGGTTGAGGAATACCTGAAAATTTATACTGAAGTTGGCTGCACCTGGGGCTGGACAGGTCGTTTGCTGAAATCGGACGAAGAACTCGCTGCAATTTTACAATCAGAAAACAACGAAGTGTGGCTTTTTCAGGTAGAAAATGAAGTTGCTGGTTTTTTTGAACTGGTGCGGGCGGAAACTGAAACCGAGATTGTTTACCTGGGTCTTAAACCTGAATGGATTGGAAAAGGCTTAGGGCAGAAACTCATTCAGGCCTCGGTTTATGTGGCTGGCCAAAATAACCATAAAGCGTGGCTGCATACTTGCGAACGCGACCATTCATCGGCTTTGCAGGCCTACCTGAAAGCCGGATTTAAGATTGAAAAAGAAACCGTTTCAATGGAATATTATCCTGAATAACTATGAACCTACCTACCTTTAATGACATTAAAGCGGCGCACGAGCGTATTCGTCCGTACATTCATCGCACGCCGGTTTTGAGTTCGCAAAGCATCAACCAGATCGTGGGTGCCGAGCTGTTTTTCAAGTGCGAAAACCTGCAAAAAGTTGGTGCCTTTAAGTTTCGTGGTGCCTGCAATTCGGTGTTTTCGCTGTCCGACGAAGAAGCCAAAAACGGGGTCTGTACGCATTCCTCCGGAAATCATGCTGCGGCACTGGCTTTGGCAGCCCGGATGCGGGGCATTCCGGCCTACATTGTGATGCCCGAAAATGCTCCTGAAATCAAAAAAATTGCTGTGGCTGGTTACGGTGCACAAATCACTTTTTGCACGCCAACGTTGGAAGCCCGCGAATCGACCCTGAAAAAAGTAGCAGAACAAACCGGAGCAACTGAAATCCATCCGTACAATTACTTCCATGTAATTTGCGGACAGGGAACTGCGGCCAAAGAATTGATTGAAGAAATTAGTACTCTCAATGTGGTGATGGCACCTGTTGGTGGCGGCGGATTATTAAGCGGGACGGCACTTTCGACCAAAGCTTTGCTGCCCAATGCTCTGGTAATTGCAACAGAACCTGCCGGTGCCGACGATGCCTTCCGGTCGTTTTACACCAAAATCCTTCAGCCGTCGGTTTCACCTAAAACCATTGCCGATGGGTTGCTGACATCGCTCGGAAGCCTGACTTTCCCGATTATCCTGAATAATGTGGATCAGATTGCAACCGTTTCGGAAGAAAGCATTGTTGCGGCCATGCGTATGATTTGGGAACGTATGAAAATAATCATCGAACCATCATCGGCTGTTCCGCTGGCGGCTATTCTCGAAAACAAAGTGGACGTGAAAGGCAAAAAAGTGGGCATTATTCTGAGTGGCGGAAATGTGGATTTAGGGAGATTGCCGTTTTAAAAGGTTATAACTTTGAAATTTGATTTTTAACAGAAAATGAAGTTTTATCATGATAAAAACTAAACCTAACAACGTTTATGAATGTATTTATATTCATGCCGGAAAAGTTAGAACTAAAGAAGGTTGGGCCCTCATTATTAATTCAATGGACGCTGCTAGTGAGTTTGCTTTTCCTCCTGTTTTTAATGAGACTACGAAAATTGAAATTGTTGTTTTAAATCATCTATTTGATAATATTTTCAAAAATTACAAACCGAATTCTCATCCTCAACAAATTAACTTTATTACTAATCTTCCTCCAGATTACAGCCAGCTTTTTCATCAAACAAAAGCTGGTCATCACAGGTTTATACATGATAAAGAAGCAACTCTTAGAGCAATGAATTGCTTAATCAGTAATTTCTCCATCGAAATTGTTGATCTCTAATGAAGTTAGTCGGCATCATCTTAAGCGGCGGAAATGTGGATTTGGGGAAATTGCCTTTTTAATTGGCGGATTCACTTTCGATTACTTTCTTTATCTGGAGATGTAATTCAGGAATTTTGTTTTTGATGACGTCCCAAACAATTGAATAGTTCACTCCCATGTAGTCATGAATTAACCGGTCTCTCATGCCTGCCATATTTTTCCAACTGATGCTACTCCATTTTACCTTGAAGTCAGCAGGTATCTTTTTTGTTGCTTCTCCAATGATTTCCAAGCTCCTAATAATAGCTCTTTTCAATGTCTCATCGCTAAGGAAATCATCTTTGGTTAGTTTTTCACCGGTGACGGAAAGGATAAAATTACTTTCGTCAATGATGTGCTTCAGGTATTCAATCGGTTCTTTAGACATACATGACTTCGTTTAGGATTCGGGGACCAATATATGGGCTTAGTCCATTTTTAGTTACAATCTCTACCTTTTCATTTTTGAAAAGCGCTTCGAATAAATCGTAAGCAGCCATGTAGTTATCGTAGCTCTCCATTTCAGGATTGAAGTCGATCAAAATATCGATGTCACTTTTATCAGATTGTTCTCCTCTGGCATACGACCCGAATAACCCAACCTCTCTGATCCCCAATTTGGAAAGGTGGTTTTTGTTCGATTTTAGCACTGAAAGTATATACTGTTTGGTCGTCATTGTCAAAGTTTTATGCAAATATAGAAATCTTTTGACTGATTTGTTGGAATGCGAGATGGCGGCCATTCTCGAAAACAAAGTGGACGTGAAAGACCAAAAAGTCGGCATCATCTTAAGCGGCGGAAATGTGGATTTGGGGAAGTTGCCTTTTTAATCTAGTGTTGTGTTAATTTACAATTACCTGTTAATCATCTTTTGAGCAGCTTCGGTATATCTGTCACCCTGGATATTAATTTTTGAGACCGCCTCATTAATCTTTTTCAGGTCATCCGAAGTGAGTGCAACGTTTAAAGCCCCAAGGTTTTCGTCGAGACGATGCAGTTTCGTTGTGCCCGGAATTGGTACAATCCATGGTTTTTGAGCCAGTACCCATGCCAGGGCCACTTGCGCCGTTGTTGCTTCTTTTCTGCTTGCAATTGTTGCAAGTAAATCGACCACAGCCTGATTGGCTTTGCGGTTTTTTTCAGAAAAACGAGGAACTGAAGCCCGGAAATCGGTACTTTCAAAAGTGGTATTGGCATCGATTTTACCTGTGAGGAAACCTTTTCCCAGCGGACTGAACGGTACAAATCCAATACCCAATTCTTCGAGAGTTGACAGGATTTCGCCCTCCGGTTCGCGCCACCAAAGCGAGTATTCACTTTGTAATGCAGTTACCGGCAAAACAGCATGTGCCTTGCGAATGGCCTGAACTCCGGCTTCCGACATCCCGAAATATTTTACTTTCCCTTCATGAATCAAATCTTTTACAGTTCCGGCAACGTCTTCCATTGGAACAGCCGGATCAATTCGGTGCTGGTATAGCAAATCGATGGTTTCAACACGCAGGCGTTTTAGCGACGCTTCAACCATCCGACGAATATTTTCAGGGCGATTGTTCAGTCCAACCATTTTCCCATCCTGAATATTGAACCCGAATTTAGTGGCAATCACCACTTCTCCTTTGAATGGTTCAAGCGCTTCACCAACCAATTCTTCGTTAACATACGGACCATACACTTCAGCAGTGTCGAAAAAAGTTACGCCACGCTCCACGGCCTGGCGAAGCATCACAATCATATCTTTCTTATCGGGGAAAGGAGGAAATGAAAAGCTCATTCCCATACAACCCAATCCAATGGCCGAAACTTCGAGGCCACTGTTTCCTAACTGGCGTTTTTGTAAATTCATTTGCTTTCTGTTTTAAGTTATTCAGCCACTTTTACGCACATCATCCGACTTTGATCGCGAATCAGCAGTTTTCCATCAGCAAGTGCAATGGGCGCCCAGTTTTGTGTTGATCCGCCAAAATTGGTCATTCTGTTTCTGCTGTCCACACCGCCCTGTTTAAGTAAATCTGCCGAAGCCAGTGGTTTAAAGCCAGCTGGGTCAGGTTCAATCAGATACAATTTATTGGTGCCGTCGGTTGCAAGAATTAATCCGTCGGCCAAAATCATGCTGCCTTTGTCAAATTTGGGTGCATTTTTTGTTTTCCACATAATTTTTCCATCCATATTCATGCAAACCAAGCCATCGCGTTTCCCGTTTGTTGAGAATTGCGCATAGAAATAGCCGTTAAACAGTACCGGGGGTTTGGTATGATCTCCAAATTCGTTGTGTTTGAAAAGCTCGGAAACAGTAAAGGTTTTATCTGCATTTTTTTCAACTTTAATCATCACACAGCCAAGTTCATAACCACCAACAACAAGCAGTTTGTTATCACCAGCTTCTAAAGCATTTGCTACAGAGATATGACATTCCCAATTCGTATATTCCCATAGTATTTTGCCGGTAAGAGGTTCAATGCCAATTATCTTACCTAAAGTTTTTTCTGCTCCCGGATGACCGAACGGATTGGTTGAGGATGTTACCATTGCGACCTGGTCTTCACCGGATATCTTTATAATTGAAGGGCTGACGTAGTTCTCGTTTCCTAGATTCGGAGTTTTCCACACAATATCACCGGTCAATTTATTGTAAGCAACAACACCGGCTTCAGGAGCATGGGAGGAAACAATAACCATATTTCCATAAATGAGAGGGCATTGAGAAATTGCCCAGATTGGAAGTTCTTTACCCCCAAAATCAGTCCAGATATTTTTATGCCAAACCTGTTTATGTGTATTAATATCGATGCAAAACAAATCGCCAACAGCGCCACAGGCATAAACAAAGTTTCCATCAACAGCCGGTACACTTCGCGAACCGGGAAACGGGAATGCTCCTGGCGAAGCAATTGAGGAACTCCAAAGTTCCTTGCCTGTTGCAAGTTCAAAACACCGCATATTATCGCCAATACTGTCGATCCGGTCGAGCAGATAAACGTTGCCATCTTTTACAACCGGACCACCATAACCGATGCCCACATCGACAGTCCATAGAACTTCCGGTCCGGTTGCAGGCCAGGTTCGTAAAATGCCTTTTTGGTCTGACGTGCTGTTGCGGTTTGGGCCAAGATACTGGGGCCAGTGCTGTGCAAAAACACTATTTGCGAATGTGATCAGTAAAAATGTAGAAACAAAAATCAGTTGGTTTTTCATTTTGGTTGTGTTTTAGTTGATGTGGTTTTTATTCCTGTTTGCTATTTTTCGAATTTTATGGCCTGGGCGTATTCTTCATCAGTAACCGGCCCTGACCAAACCGCACCGCCTTCATCCGTATTCAGGCTGATGGCTAGGTGTGCAAATGCACTGTCAGGAGCTGCCCCATGCCAGTGCACCACGTTTCGCGGAATTTCCACAACATCGCCTTTGCGCAATAATCGGGCAGGCTCACCTTTTGCCTGGTAATATCCCTTGCCTTCGGTTATAAAAAGTATTTGACCGCCCGGATGCGAGTGCCAGTTGGTCCGGGCTTTGCGTTCGAAAGTTACGTTGCCAAAACTGGTATGAAGCGCCGTATCACTTGCTCCCATCATTTTTAGGTACACCGTTCCGGAGAAGTTGTTGTTGGTTATTTTTTCGCCTTTTGGAAAAATTGATTCTGCGGTTTGTTCAATAGCAGTACCAGTTTGCTTAGTATTACAGGCCACAAATAAAACTGTCAAAAACAGTAGGCTGAATCTCAAAATGTATTTCATTTTTTTGAGTTAAATTATTTCTGATTTTTCAGGACCTCATTTACAACTTTCTGAGCTTCTTTGGCTTCTTTTTCGCCCAGAGTCGATTGTATAATTTCCACAAATTCATTCAATTGCGCGGGCGTTAAACCCACATTCAGGCAAATGGATAAATGACTACGGAGCATTGGTTCGGCACCTCCAATGGCGCTTATCACCGAAATTGTTACCAATTCGCGTTCGGAATATGTTAAAACATCGCGTTCAAAAATATCGGCAAACAGGTGTTCTTTCAGGAAAGTATCAATTACCGGAGCAAACGCCGAATAACCGGACAAAGGTCTGTCCTGCGGCGTTTTGGTGAGTTCACCCAACACTTTTTTCCCCCGTTCATATTTACTGTTATCTTCTTTTATTGGCGATGCATCAGCTCCTGTTTTATCGATAATTCCTTTGGCTTTTCGTTCATCGAGCACTTCCATAAAAGTCTGCAAGCCGCGGATGCTCCGTGGAAAACCACAGTAGGCATACAGATGAACAAGTACTTCCTTGGTTTCGTTAACAGTTAACCCGGCTTCCAATCCCTTGTTCAGTGCAGGTTTTAATGCCAGCAAATCGCCTTTGGCGGTTACCGCAGCAATCTGAACAATGCTTTGTTGTTTAGCCGTGAGTTGTTGATCCTGGCTCATTTTATTTTGCGCGGAAATATAAAAAGGTAAACAGCCGAGAACCATAAAAATTAACAGCCATTTACCGAACGTTTTATTTGAGTCATTATATTCCATTCGGCTGTAGTTTATCTCCCATGTTCACTGCCTTTTCAATAACATCCAGTCTGGCTTTTGTTGGGTCTGTTTTGCCCACAGGTTTTCCATCCGGCTGAACTTCGAGTAACTCGTTTGTTTTAGGCGAGTAAATGGGCCATTTCGGCAGACCATTTCCATTAGGATTACCGGTTTTTGCGAAGTTTACCCAATAAGCGTTCATGATTCTGGCGACTTCTTTGTCTTCGGCCGTCGGAGGTGGTGGTGGCGGCCCGAAGCCTCCTATTCCCAAATTGTCGAACACAAAAGAAATATCGGTTCCGTGTCCGGGGCCATATTTCATCCTCTCCTTCATGGCAGAAGGTACGTAAGAGAAAAGAAAAATATAGGCCGGATTACCAACGGCGGCAACAGACCGTGCGGCGAACCTTGCAGGCTCTGCCCATACCTTGTCGGTGTTAAACCTTGTTTGTACTTCAGCGAACTCTTTGTTACCATCAGGATCGTATGCAGACTTTGCTTCATCCTTCAGCTCCCCGAAAATTGAAAACAGTTCTTCTTTTGATTTGCTTTGATTAACAAAGTTTCCACCTATTTCTGCACTGTTATTTCCAATCATTAGCGGAACGCGTGCCTGATGGCCAGCATTGTAAGCGCTAGTAGTAGTTTCTGCAACCAGTTTGCCGTCCAAAATCGGACCTGAATAAATACGCGGACCGCCCTGTCCGTCATTTTCCTGTCCGCCATCCACAATTTCTTCCACTTTCAGGGCGCGTAATCTGGCCAAAGCTGCGGCATCTGTGCCTTCAATCCCATGTTTTTTGGCAAAGTTTATCCCGATGGTTTCTGCTGAAACAGGGTAATATTGACTGGCATTTTCTTTATTGATTGGTCTGCCGGTGAGAACGCCATCGCGACCACCGCTGGAATGACCGATTGCCTTATGGAAAAGTCCTTTTGCAGACGGAATTGTCAGCAGTGAATGGATTGAAACGCCACCGGCAGAGAATCCGAAAATGGTCACATTTTTAGGATCGCCACCAAATGCTTCGATATTCTTCTGTACCCATTTGAGCGCAGCGATTTGATCCATGAAAGCGTAACTACCTTTGGGTTCTTCCGGATGTTCCTTGCTCAACGCCGGGAAAGCAAAATGGCCAAGACGCCCCAAACGGTAATTGATGCTAACCAGAATGACTCCTTGCTTGGCAAATCCATTTCCTGAAGTGTTGCCGCTGCCGCCCACAAATGCGCCACCATGAATCCAAACCATCACGGGCAGTTTTGCATTTGATTTTGTATTTGCCGGTGTCCACAAGTTAAGGTAGAGACAATCTTCCGATGAGCCTTGCGCAATTGTTCCGGGAGCAGCACCCCAGCCACCCTGCGCACAACTTGCACCAAACTGACTTGCATCGCGAACGCCTTCCCATGCTTTAACTGGCTGTGGAGGTCGCCAGCGAAATTCGCCAACGGGTGGTGCGGCAAAGGGAATTCCCTTAAAAACAGCGACATCTCCTTCGGTTACACCCTGAACTTTGCCGCTGGCTGTTTGTACAATCGGGCCGGACGTTGGCTGTGCAATCAAACTGAAACTGATAATGATTGCTAAAAATGTGATTATTGTTTTCATGTTGTTTTTATAAATATTTACCAAAGAATTCGTTGAGTTTGTTCATCGCTTGTTCCACATATTCAGGAACATAATAGGTTTGAATGTGGGTTGCTCCCGGAATCAGGAAGAGTTCCTTATCTTTTGACCCGGTGGCAAGGTTGAAAGCGCTTTCGGTCATGTAAAACGTGTCGGCTTTGCTTCCGGCCATCATCAGTAAGGGCTGATTGATTAAGTCCATGTTGGTGGCCGCGTCAAACACCATCAGGTCGAGAAGGCTGCTCATGGTATATCTGAACGTTGAATTGGGGTGCGCATGGGTTCGGTGGTAATAATAATGGCCTTCGCGGTAGAGGTCAAAAGGCATTTTGTCGGCCTGTTCGTCGGTTGTTTTGGTGTCGGCAGCATAGCGCACTTCGCCACCTGCCGCTTCCAGTGCCCGGGCTTCGGTTGCTTGGTTTAAACGTTCCTGAATAGTGGCAACTCCGGAATTCATAAAGCCGTTTCGCCTGACAACTCCGGAATTGAACATGCTCAATGTCGCTAATGCTTTAAAGCGTTTGTCAGTTTGTGCGGCCTTTAGCGTGTAGCCGCCACCGCCGCAAACACCCAGCACACCCAGACGGTTTGTATCCACACCTTTATATTGGGTAATAAAATCTGCCATTCCGCGAATATCCTCAATACGGTTGGCAGGCTTGTCCACGTTGCGTGGCTGTCCGCCGCTAGCGCCCTGATAGGCAGCATCGGCAGCAATGGCGATGTAACCCGATTCGGCCAGACGTTGCGCGTAAAGTCCGGCAACCTGTTCTTTCACACCGCCGTTGGGGTGAGCAACGACCACGGTTGGGTATTTTTTTGCCGGGTCGTAATTAGCGGGTGTATAAATATTGGCAGCGATGTCAATGCCATTCAGCTTGTAACTTACCGGATGAATATTCACTTTCCCGGGTACATTTTTGGTAATGGCATCGCCATAAACCAATCCAAAAGGATTGCTGGGTTTGGTTTGAGCTAGCGAAATGAAGTTTATTGATGTAACCATGATTATCAAAAAATAGTTTCTTAGTTTTCTTTTCATTTTTAATCTCTTTTAAAATTTCTAATTGCGTGACATTGTCAGGAGTTTTGCACGCTGACAAGTCTAGTCTTCGGTACCTTTTCTGTCAGTGTCGATAGACTTGACAGCGTCAACTTGAAAATCATTTATCCAGTCCTTTTTCCTTTAGCCATTTCGACATTAAATCGGCTATTTCAACATTGTTTAAATCTGAAAAGGGGAAATGGGTGTTGCCTTTAATTCCGATTTCAGGAAGATGAACCACTGTGACATCTCCACCGTGCTTGTTCACACAATCGCGCCACAACCTCGCCATTTCCAGACGTGCGCGCCATCCGTCCTGACCCGGATTGTTCATGGGCTTTTCAGGAATAAAATCGCCATAGTAAATAATGATTGGGATTTTGGTCAATTTCATGAAATCAGCCATTGGCACACCAACTGCGGTTAATGTACCACCTGCCATTGCAATAGGAGCTGGTACTTCGCCTTCAGGAAACACAAAACCGCTACCCGGTTCGTAGGAAACAATGGCTTTTATATGCTGATTCTTGATAGCGGTTATCCAGCCCATTCCGCCTGAATGCGAATGCGAAACAAGGATTCCGTCACCAATTTTATCGAACAGCGCAGAAACCGCATCAGCATTGACATTGATATCAATTGGCCCAACATTGGGAACCATTTGCCGAAAATATTGATTGAGCGTTTCGGGATCTTTTGAAAACTGTACCCCTTCGAAATAATCAGGCCAAATTCCAACGCGGAAAGTGCCAAACCAGCCCTG
The DNA here is from genome assembly GCA_023251435.1 of Bacteroidota bacterium. Taxonomy (GTDB): domain Bacteria; phylum Bacteroidota; class Bacteroidia; order Bacteroidales; family Prolixibacteraceae; genus Aquipluma. Next base: position 71,292 of record JAHEYU010000009.1, on the reverse strand, counting down.
TTCATCGGGTGTTGGTGTAATGGTGCCTGTTGCGGTACTGCGACTGGCATTGCCTCTGCGGGGCTGGTCAATTACGTAAACCGGAAATTTCCGGCGTAAAAAAATGTTTTGAAATCCTTCGCGACCATCAGGTGTGGTTTCCCAGGTTTTGGAAAATTGCCCGATTCCGTGCCACATCACCAACGGATATTGGCGGGCTTTCACCGGAACCTGATAAAAAACGTAGGCATGATCGCCGTGAAAAGTTTGTCCTTCGGGAGTTTGGCTGTACTGATCGAATTTACCGGGATTTGTAATCACGGTTCCGCCAACGGCAAAGCTGCCTTGTTCTCGAAGGATAATGGGTTTCTGTTTCGACTGGCCGAAAGACAAAAAGCCAGCCAATGTCAGAGCCAGCAACGGCAGATGTTTCAGGATTGAAAAAAAGAACGGTTTCAAACGGTAATTTTTAGTCTTCATAGCAAACTGTTTTTTTACATTTCAAAGGTACGTACTTCTTATTTAGCCATTGATAGACAGATTACTGCATCTTCTACCATTTTTACTGATTACACCTTTTGAATGGTTGCACCGATGATGGAATGTTTAAATTTGTGTCAGAAAATCAAAAGAGATGGAAAAGATTTACAGATTTGATACGGTAACTGAATACAACATCCTGAATAATCACGAAACGCTGCACCCTTTGGTGAGTGTTATTGATTTTTCGAAGGCGAATCCAAGGTCGTGGGGCGAAAAGAAGGTACGTATCAATTATGGTATGTATTGCATTTTTCTGAAAGATGTAAAATGTGGCGATTTAAAATATGGATGCAATTACTACGATTATCAGGAAGGTACTTTGGTTTTCGTTGCACCGGGACAGGTGATGGAAATAGAAACTGACGGGCAAGTTTATCAGCCGAAAGGATATGCTTTGGTTTTTCATCCCGACCTGATTCATGGCACTTCACTCTCAAAAAGCATCAATGATTACAATTATTTTGGCTACAACTCAAACGAAGCATTGCACTTGTCGGAGCGTGAAAGGCAGATTGTTATGGACTGTTTTTCAAAAATAGAATACGAACTGCAACAAAATATTGACAAGCACAGCAAGAAGCTGATTGCTTCGAATATTGAATTGTTCCTGAATTACTGTGAGCGTTTTTACGATCGCCAATTCATCACCAGAGACAATGTCAATAAAGGCATTCTCGAAAAATTTGAAGATCTGTTGAATGGCTATTTTTCATCAGATAAACCGCAAGAAATCGGGTTGCCTTCTGTTGCTTATTTTGCTGATGAACTTCATTTGTCGGCCAACTATTTTGGCGATTTGATCAAGAAAGAAACCGGGAAATCGGCCAAGGAATACATTCAGAACAAAATTATTGACATCGCTAAAACCAAAACATTCAATTCAGATAAAACGGTGAATGAAATTGCTTACGAATTGGGCTTCAAATATCCGCAGCATTTTACGAGGCTGTTTAAACAACGTGTTGGGATGACGCCAAACGAATATAAAATGTTGGAGAATTAGGAGGAATGAGGACGTTTCCCTCCGAAATTCAATCATTTGATCTAGCAGCTTTTCTCTTGCAGAACCTAAGTTTAATCTGTAGATTGCAGCCAATCAATAAAATGGAGGAGAAAGCTATGAGAAAGAAATTATTGATCCTGTTACTTTCACTTTTGGGTATAGCACAAATTCAGGCTCAAACAAGCGGAACCCTTTCCGTTTCGGTATCGACCAGTTCGGCTGGCGGAAACTATGCCCCACGAAATATCGTTGCCATTTGGGTTGAAGACAATTCAGGAAAATTTGTAAAAACCTTGCTGGCTTTTGCCAATAACCGGATAACACATTTAAATACATGGCAGGCCTCGACTCTGGCCACCGGAAACGAGTTCAATAAAACGGATGCCATAACCGGCGCAACCCAAAGCAGTCACGGAACCAGAATCTGTCAATGGAATGGTACAGACTATTCAGGAAAGTTAATGCCCGATGGCGAATACAAAGTCAGAATGGAGCTTACCGATAAAAATGCGACAGGGAATTTTGCATCATTTCCCTTTACCAAAGGTCCCAACGCACAGAAGCAAACACCTGTAAATGTTCCAAGTTTTTCTTCTGTTTCGCTAAACTGGACAACTTCGGTAACGGGAATCAATCCTGAAGTTTCTGTCAGCAACTCCTTTATAGTTTATCCAAATCCGGGAATTGGTCAGTTTACCGTTATTGGTGAAAATATCAAAAGTTTAAAAGTGACTGACCTAACCGGAAAAGTAATTTGTACCAGCCAAACACCCATCTTCGACCTGACTGATCAGCCTAAAGGAATCTATTTTGTCTCGGTTAAAACTGACCAGACAACTGTGATTAAGAAGATTATCCGGAACTAGAAAAGTACTGCTAAATTACAGATAGCATCATTCGTTTATTCCACCCAAACTTTAGATGCTGAAGAGCCATGGCATAAATTGCAAGCACCCGTTGTAATGGGCGTGCTCATGTGTTTTACTTTGCCCGAACTTCCGGTTACACTCACATAAATCCCTGATGCGTAATTAATAGAACTGCTCGTGTAAAAGCTGCCACTTTTATTAACCGTGAATGTTCCAAGAACTGATCCTGCTCCATTTGCTTGCGATGTTAGTTTTACTACGGCACCAGGAAATGCGGCCGACATCGACTTGTCATAAACCGAACCGGCGGCTGTAAAATTATGGCAACCCATGCAATTTTTACCTGTGTTGTGACTTGTCTCCGTTAGGGTGGATTGTCCATCAACCTCATCATCTTCTTCTTCGCAGGCGAACAAAACGATGGCCATTCCAAAAACCAATACTGCAAATAATTTTCTAATCATTATCGTGAGTTAAATATTGGGTAAAAACTTTAAAGCTAAACGAAGTGCGAATATTTATATTGCCGTCTCAAAATGAAGAAGCCAGAAACAATGCCTCTCGGGATATTCTTATTCAAATTAAAAAAAGGTTGTCAGACTTGATTTATATCAATACAGGTAATTTTAATAGCGATAAAAATTTCAGCACATTTCGGCTGTTTGCAAGTAATTCCATCGTTTCTGTTTCGAATTCGAATAGAAATAGAGTCAAATATTACAAATCAGAACACTTTGTCTTGTTTTGATTACAAATTATTTATTTGTAAACTCGCAAACCCGAAATTTTAAATAGGTACCTAACGGAACATGTTCATTAGAAAATCGATTAATAAACCCAATAAAATCAACTTATGGAGAATGTAGAAAAACTGAAAACCGTTAAATTTTACAGCGGTGAAACTACCCCACTTGAAATGCACAAAGTTCGCGTAGTTCAGAAATTAAATCTTTTACCCATCGAAGAACGCAAAGAATCGATCTATGGAGCAGGGTTCAATACTTTCCTGCTTCAGAACAAAGATGTTTTTCTCGATATGCTTACCGATTCGGGAACAAATGCAATGAGTGATAATCAGGTAGCAGCGATGAGCGTTGCCGACGATTCGTATGCAGGCTCGGCCAGTTACACCAAGCTCGTAGGTGCAATTAAAGAAGTTTTCAATCAGGATTATTTTTTACCGGTACATCAGGGGCGTGCAGCAGAACACATTATAGCCAAAACTTTTTGTAAGCCAGGAACAGTTGTTCCGATGAATTACCATTTCACCACAACCAAAGCGCACATCGAAATGATGGGAAGTGCTGTTGAGGAAATTTATACCGATGAAGCCCTGAAGACCAAAAGCGATTTTCCGTTTAAAGGGAACATGGATATTAACAAGCTAAACGCAGTAATTGAAAAATGGGGCGCCGGGAATGTTGCCTACATTCGTTTTGAAGCCGGGACCAACCTTATTGGCGGACAACCCTTTTCGATGGCCAATCTTCGCGAAGTTTCAGCGATTGCCAAAGCGAACAACATTATGCTGTTGATGGATACCAGTTTGATAAATGAAAACCTTTATTTCATCAAAATTCGCGAGGAAGGTTATCAGGATAGACCGATTAAAGATATTTTGCACGAGATGATGAGTTACTGCGATTTCTCCTACTTCTCGGGCCGCAAAGTGAGCTGCACACGTGGCGGTGGAATTTGTACCAACAACCATGATATTTACATGAAAATGCGCGATTGGGTGCCGCTCTTCGAAGGTTTTTTAACTTATGGAGGTATGAGCGTGCGCGAAATTGAAGCCATGGCTGTTGGTCTGATTGAAACTTTGGATTTCAATGTGATCAGCCATTCTCCAACCTTTATCAAATATCTGGTTGATGCACTCGATAGCAAAGGAATTCCGGTAATTACTCCTTCCGGAGGATTGGGCTGCCATCTCAATGCAGGTATGTTTATTCCGCACGTGCCACAAACACAGTATCCGGCAGGAGCGCTTGCTGCTGCTTTGTATATTTGTTCAGGGATTCGCGGAATGGAACGTGGTACCATTTCGAGCGTACGTGATGCCGATGGCAACGACATTTTATCCGACATCGAGTTGTTACGTCTTGCCTTTCCTCGCAGGGTATTTACCTTGTCGCAGGTTAAGTATGCCGAAGACCGTATTCAGTGGTTATTCGATAACCGCGAATTGATTGGTGGTTTGGAATGGGTGGAAGAACCTCCGGTACTTCGCTTTTTCGTTGGTAAATTGAAACCTATTGGCGATTGGGTTGAAAAGCTGGTTGCTAAATTCCGCCAGGATTTTGGAGAAAGCTTATAGTGAATCAATAAAATTCAAATAAATAACAGCCCTGTAAGCAATCGTTTACAGGGCTGTTTCACAACATTGGACTTAGAATACGGGCAAACGATTCTTTAATTTTGTTGATCCGTGGCCGTTTCATCCATTCGTCCAAAATAACGACATCGCTTTTCTCCTGATCATCTAAAAATTGTCTGGTCAAAATTCCGGCAATTTCTTCATCATAAACCATTGCATTTACTTCGAAATTGGTTTCAAGGCTTCGGAAGTCGAGGTTGGCCGTTCCGACTGAAGAAAAAGTACCATCCACAACAATTACTTTACTGTGAATAAATCCGGCTTTATAGAAATATATTTTCACTCCGGCTTCGAGCAATTCTTCGATGTAAGAATTGGTACCCCATTTTGCCGAAACAGCATCCGATAAGCCTGGAACAATGATGCGCACATCAATTCCTCCCAGAGCTGAAGTTTTCAGGGCGGTAATAATATCGGCCGGTGGCATCAGGTAGGGCGACGAAATATAAACGTATTCTGTAGCCGATGCAATGGCGGCAAAATAAGCCTGACCAATACTTTCCCAATCCGAATCGGGGCCGCTGGATGTGATTTGTACCAATTTCCCTTCGCCGGATTCAAATGGTTTAAAATACTTCTCGCCTTTCAATATTTCTTTCGAAACAAAATACCAATCGGCCATAAAAATGATTTGCAGGGCTGTTGCTCCGCCGCCAATAATTTTAAGGTGAGTATCGCGCCAGGGACCAATTCCCGGAACGCCATCCTGATACCGGTCGGCAAAATTCAAGCCTCCGACAAATGCGGTATTGCCATCAATCACGAGAATTTTTCTGTGGTTGCGGTAATTCACTTTCGAGGTCAGCATCGGGTAGCGAACCCTCATAAAGCAATCGACTTTTACACCTGCATCCGACATGGTTCTAAGCCATTTCCGTGTCAGCTCCCAACTTCCAACATCGTCGTAAATAAAACGCACTTCCACTCCTTCGCGTGCTTTCTGGATAAGCAGTTCGCGCAGATAGTTGCCGATTTTATCGTCCTCAACAATGTAGTATTCCAAATGGATGTGGTGTTTGGCCTGCTCAATCGCACTGAAGATTTCAGGAAAAGTTTCTTCGCCGTTGCGCAAAACCTTTATTTCGTTGTTATTGGTCAAAATGGCATTCGAGTTTGAAAGCAGCAGATTCATCAGGCGCTTTTTAGAATAGATTCTGTCGCTGATCCGAAGGTGGTTATCAGGAAGGTTATCCAATTGTTCCAAAGTGAGGTTCCGGAGTTTTTCAAGGTTTCGAAGTCCCTTGCGCGAATACATTTTCGTTTTACGATACTCCTGACCAAAGAAGAGATAGAATACTATACCGGCGAATGGCAGCAATACCAAAATCAGAATCCAGCTGATAGTTTTTACCGGATTCCGATTCTCAAGGATGATGAGTATCGCTATAAAAACGACCGTTAAAAAATATAGGATGGTAACCAAACTTGGCATTGATTTCCATATATCGAACAAAATAGCCATGCGTTTTCGAAGTTGTTTTGGTGCGACTAAATTTCACGAAAAATACGCTCAAAAGCAAAAGAAATCGGAGCTCTGTTTACAAAATGTGTTTAAGATAAAAATATCGGTCATGTGGCAGACTAACAGACTCACAGGCAATTCATTTTTACTGAAAATTCCCTGATTTTTCTATCTTTGTATATGGCAAAATTGAATTCATATCTACTTGATTTCGAAATTGATAAATTAACAGATTCGATTTTTAACAGAATAAGCGGAGATAGCTTTCGGACAGAAATAGCTTTGTTGACAAAATCTGATCTTAAATCGATTTCGAACCAACAAGGCTGGTTATTTGACTGGAAATATGAATTTAGTCAATTGGATAGGGAAATTTATAAGTTAACGATTGTTGATAATACTGATATCATTCAGGGATTAATTAGCCTAACTGTCAAAAGCGACCATGTTTACATGTATTTATTAGAAAGTTCGCCATTTAATGTTGGCCAAAAGAAACTTTACGAAGGTGTTCCCGGCAACTTGGTGGCTTTTGCTTGTAAACTTTCTTTTCAAAGAGGTGGAGAGGGTTTTGTTTCATTCGAATCAAAGACAAAACTAATTGATCATTATACAAGCTCTTTGGGAGCGTATTATCTGGGAGGACAGCTTATGGTGATAGATTCAATTGCAGCACGAAGATTAGTTGAAAAATATTTTAAACCTTAAATATCATGGGATTTATTAAAGAGCCAAAAGGTATTGACTTTGTGATAAAAAGTAATCCGTTAACTGAAAAACAGGAGAAGGAGCTTAGCGAGTTTATTGCTAAAAGAAAAATAGAGATCAAAAAAGGTTTGAAGAAGCGAATTGCAACTGACTCGAAATAAGGAAGAGCGTATCGGTTTTTAAACTTTTCTCAACACATGTAATTTACAATCATCCAGTTTTTCGAATCCGATAACTTCACCTGAAATGTGCGGAGCCGTAACGCCTTTTCCAAAAAACTGATTTCCGCTGTAAACAAAGGCTTCATCCCACAGGCCAGCTTCCAGAAAACTATTCAGTAATTTACTTCCGCCTTCAACAATCACAGATAGAACGCCCTGTTTGTGGAGTTCCGAAAGCAGTTGCGGAAGAATATTTTCATTAAAATCGAGTTTGATAAATTTCAGATTTTCAGTCTCCGGTGTTTCCTGACTAGAGAAAATCCAGCTTGGTGCTTTCCGGTCGAAAAGATGTAAGCCGGTATCCAATCTTCCGGTTCGGTCAATTGCCATTCTGATGGGTTGATTTCCAGTCCATTCGCGCACTGTGAGAGCCGGATTGTCGTATTTGGCCGTATTGGTTCCAATTAAGATGGCCGATTCTTCGGAGCGCTGTTTGTGTACCAGCCTTTTCGAAAGTGCATTGGTAATCCAGCTCGGATGTTGAGTTTCGGTGCGGTCGGTATCGATAAAACCATCGAGGGTTTGTGCCCATTTCAGCAAAATATATGGGCGCTTCTTCTCATGAAAAGTAAAAAATCTGCGGTTTAGTTCCCGGCATTCATTTTCAAGTACACCAACCTCTACTTTAACTCCTGAATGTTGCATCCGCTCAATTCCTTTGCCTGCAACACTTGCAAACGGATCGATGGTGCCGATTACAACATGCGGGATACGGTTTTCGATGATCAGATCGGAGCAAGGTGGTGTTTTCCCGAAATGGGAACAGGGTTCAAGCGAAACATATAAGGTTGACGTTAACAATAATTCCGGATTTTTGACTGACCGGATCGCGTTGACTTCGGCATGTGCCTGTCCGTATTTTTCGTGATAGCCCTCGCCAATGATGATTCCCTCGTGAACAATCACGCAGCCAACCATCGGATTGGGAGCTACATCGCCCATTCCGAGGAGTGCCAGATCGAGACAGCGTTGCATAAAGATATTCGGAGTACTCATCAGCGAAAAAATTAACTTTGCCAAAAATACTAAATAATGAAGGCAGGTATTGCATCTATCCGAAAAGAATTGGCAGGAATCTACTCCAAAGGTGAAATCGAAAGCCTCGTTTTCCTGATTTTTGAGAAGCTGAAAGGATACTCGCGCACCCAATTTCTGCTCGCCAAAGACGAGTTACTTACCAAAGACGAGTTGCTTGAAATTGGCAAAATTGTTGCCCGTCTGAAAAATCATGAACCCATTCAGTATATTTTGGGAGAAACTGAATTCTATGGATTGCCTTTTTATACTGTTCCTGAAGTTTTAATCCCCCGGCCTGAAACCGAAGAACTGGTGCAGTGGATAATTCAGGAAAACCAGCAATTGAACCTTGCGATTCTTGACATTGGAACCGGAACTGGTTGTATTGCCATTTCGCTGGGCAAAAACATTCCAAATTCTACCGTTCTTGCCTGCGATGTTTCACCCGTTTGTATCGAAACTGCACGGCGTAACGCGAAATTGAATTCGGCAGATGTTACTGTAATTGAGTTTGATATATTGAGTAATATTCCTGAATACCGGTTTCCGCAATTGAATATCATTGTTAGTAATCCGCCATACATCAGGAAAGCAGAGAAAACTTTGATGGGTAAGAACGTGCTTGATTTTGAGCCGAAAATTGCGCTTTTTGTTGAGGATGATAATCCTTTGATTTTCTACGAACGAATCGCCGATTTCGCACTTATTCATTTAAAGAAACCGGGATGCCTGTATTTCGAAATCAATGAAGCATTCGGGAATGAATGCTCTGAAATGCTTCGGCAAAAAGGTTTTGTTGGCATTGATCTAAAAAAGGACATCAACGGAAAAAACAGAATGATTCGGGCTGCGCTTTTATGAAATGGGAAATCTCCAGAAACCAATATAATAAAATCATATATTTGTATTAAACGCAGGCGAACGAAAGCGAGGATGGAACATAAACCACGAACCATTTGAAACATATTTTTGTATATACACTTTTGCTTTTTAATATCGTTGCTGTTTTTGCAATAGGTATGGCGTCCTTGTCTGTTTACATCAGTCCAGCGCAGTTTTGGATCCCAGCTTTGTTTGGAATGTCTTATCCTTATTTGCTGGTTGTGAATATGGTTTTCATGGTTTTGTGGATCGTTATCAAACCAAAATTTGCCTTTTTTTCGCTTTTAATCATTCTCGCCGGATTCAATAACATTGGTAATTATCTTCAGTTTTCAGGAGAAAAATCCCCTGAAATTGGAGTTCGGGTAACCAGCTACAATGTGAAATATTTCATGGGGAGTACTCAATTCCCGAACAAGGAAAATGCCGATCACATCCTTAATTTTTTACGACAGGACAATGCTGATATTATTTGTTTACAGGAAGTAAGACTAAACAAGCGACAAATTTTTGACATAAAAAACACAAGGCTTCCGCAGGTAAAACACTTACAATTGGCACACAACAGCTATGCCGGCGGACTGCTCACAATGACCAGTTTTCCGATACTTAACATGGGCGAAATAAGGTTTAAAAATTCGGGTAACATGATCATTTATACTGACATACTGATGAATGAAGATACTGTCAGGGTTTACAACTGCCATCTGCAATCGTACCGGCTGCGTGAAGCCGAGATCAACACCATCGATTCGCTCGATTTTAATAATGAGCCAAAAACAAAAGAAAAGTTGAAGGTATTAGGCCTGAAATTTAAGGAAGCACTTATTAAAAGAGCTGAACAAGCTGCAACTCTTCGGGCGCATATTAATAATTGTCACTTCCCGGTAATTGTTTGCGGCGACTTTAACGACACACCAGTTTCTTTTACTTACCGAACTGTAAAAGGCGATCTGGAAGATTCGTTTACTCGGTCGGGGAAAGGAACTGCCAATACTTACAATGGCAAATTGCCCTCCTTCCGGATCGACTACATTTTGTACAGTCCGCAATTTACAAGCTATAATTTTGAAGTTTCAGTGCTTGAACATTCCGATCATTTTCCGATTAGCTGCGATTTGTTTCCGGCAGAGAAAGAATAGAAGCCCCTCTCCAACCTTTCCCCAAAATGGCGAGGCCTCGCAATTGCAAATTCTGAAAAGCTATCCATCAAAGAACAATTCAAAACCTAATTCTCTACAAAAGTGGTATTGCTAATGATTTTCAATGACCAGCTCCCTTCCCTATTTCGGGAAAGGGCTGGGGATTGGGCTTCTAAAACAACCGCTTCCGTTTCAGCAAATAGGTATAAAGCACGTGCTTGAAATCTTCGTTGATGTCGGCTTCGGCCAGATCAATCTGGTACTGACCGCAACGGACACGCATTTCTTCGAAGTAATCCAACATAGCTTTTTCATAGTTTTTCTTCAGATCGTGAGGCGAGAACCGCAGATGTTCGCCTGTTTCGAGATCCACAAAACGGTAAGGCTGGTTCCTGAAATCGAAATCCCGTTCCTGACGGTGGTCGGTTACGTGAAAGAGCAATACTTCGTGTTTGTTGTATTTCAGGTGCTGCAGCGCTTCAAACAAGTCGTCGGTATTCTCCTGTTCAATCAAATCGCTGAAAAGAATTACCAGTGATCGTTTGTGAATGTTTTCGGCAATCATGTGCAGGGCATCGACTGTGTTGGTTTTTTTGTGTAGCTGTGCCTGTTCCTGACGGAGCAATGCTCCCAGCTGATTGTACAGCAGATCAATATGAACGGATGACAAACGGGCTTCAGCATGAAATTCGATATCGTCGGAAAAAAGTGAAAGACCCACAGCATCACGCTGTTTCCGGAGCAGATAGATGATTGCGGCAGCAGAATAAACCGAAAAAGCGAGCTTGTTTATTTTTGAAGGTTTCCCTTTTTCGAAGGGGAAAAGCATCGACGAAGAAGTATCGATTACCAGCTGGCAACGAAGGTTGGTCTCTTCTTCGTATTGTTTCACAAACAAACGATCGGTTCGGGCAAACAATTTCCAGTCGAGATGCTTGGTTGATTCTCCGGTATTGTAGAGGCGGTGCTCGGCAAATTCGACCGAAAAACCATGAAACGGACTACGATGCAAACCCGTAATAAACCCTTCAACCACCTCTTTCGAGATGAACTCGAGGTTATCGAACTGCTGAAACTGTTGTATGTCGAGAAGATTGTTCATATCAATAAAATAAAAAAGGCATAAGAAATAACTATTCCTATGCCTTTTCAGAATGAAAATATCGTTTTAAAGAATACTGTCAACTTTTGACGATAGGGTGGTTTTTGGAGCGGCGCCAACGTGCTTGTCAACCACAACACCATCTTTAAAGAACAGGATTGTAGGAATATTGCGGATGCCGTATTTAGAAGCAATTCCCGGATTGCTGTCAACATCAACTTTCCCAACCACCAATCTTCCGGCATAATCTTCCGAAAGTTCCTGAACAATTGGACCTACCATACGGCAAGGACCACACCATTCAGCCCAAAAATCAACCAGAACCGGCATCCCAGCCTGAAGAACCAATTCTTCAAAATTTGCATCATTAATTTCTAAAGCCATAGTATAATATTTTATGTGTGAATAGTAACTAACCCTAAAACCATCACAAAATTAGCCTAATTAATTTTAAAAACAAGATCGTCGTGCTTTTCAAAATAGGCGAGTAATTCGTTGGTAATTTCAATACGGGTGTTCCTTGAAAACAGATTAACCATCAATTTTGTTTCGGGATCCCAAACATCAAATTTCACCAGCGATTTGCCCTTGCTGTTTTGCGTAAGGCGCTCCAATTCATTAACCATTTCGGCATTGATAGAAGGTAGCGGAATTTTCAGGGTAATACTTTTAAAGTATTTCTCGCGAACCTCGTCCATCAGTTCAATTTTGCTTACTTTAAATTCGATTTGGTCACCGCCAAAACGATTCTGAACTACTCCTTTTACCAAAAGGTAAAGACCCATTTTACAGTATTTTCCATACTCCACGTAGTCTTTTGCGAAGAAGAACATTTTGTAGGAATCGGTATAATCGGTCAGAATGAGGTGGCTGTATGGTTTTCCGGTTTTGCCGAACGCTTCGCGGGCTTCGGTAACCATCCCGATAAATGTCAGTTCTCGGCCTTTAAGCGCGTCAATGTTGCTGTTTAAATCCTGAATGGAAACATCTTTTGACGCGAGTGTCTGAATTTCAATTTTATATTTGTCGAGTGGGTGAGATGTGAGATAAATTCCGATCAGCGCCTTTTCTTTCTCCAGCAGCACAAGGTTTGGCCATTCGGGCACAATCGGTGGTTCGGGCCGTTGAACCGATTGGGTTGACATGATTTCACCAAAAAGTGAAGGCTGCATATTGTTACTCTCGAATTGCATTTTGTTTCCATACCGGGTCAGTTTTTCGATAAAAGTCTGGTCGCTCTCGTCGGGAGCAAAAAACTGACTGCGCGTATGCTTTTTAAAACCATCGAATGCTCCGGCCATTGCAAGCGCTTCAATGTTTTTTTTGTTGACCGACTGAAGGCTTACCCGTTCAACAAAATCGTAAATATCTTTAAATTCGCCGCCTTGCCGCGCTTTAATAATGTCGAGAACAGCTCCTTCGCCCACACCTTTTATGGCAGCCATTCCAAAACGTATGTTTCCCTCTTTGTTTACGGTAAACTTGGCGTAACTTTCGCTCACATCAGGTCCAAGAACATTCATTTTCATGCGCTTGCACTCTTCCATCAGCTTCGAAATTTCAGTGATATTGCTGAGGTTCCGGCTCATGTTGGCGGCCATAAATTCTGCCGGATAATTTGCTTTTAAATAACCCGTTTGATAGGCAACCCAGGCATAGCACACCGAATGCGATTTGTTGAACGCATAACTGGCAAATGCTTCCCAGTCTTTCCATATTTTCTCGATCAGTTTCGCAGCATCCTTGTTATTCTCTTCACAGCCTTCCATAAACTTCGGATTGGCCAGACAGCCTTCCTTGAATTTTACTTTCAGCTTGTCCATCATGTAAATGAGCTTTTTACCCATCGCCTTACGCAACGAATCAGAATCACCACGGGTAAAACCTGCCAACGCTCTCGACTGCAACATCACCTGTTCCTGATAAACCGTAATTCCGTAGGTATCTTTCAGGTAAGGTTCCATTAACGGGTGGTCGTATTCTATTTTTTCCTGACCATGTTTACGCCTGATAAATGCTGGAATATATTCCATTGGGCCCGGGCGGTAAAGGGCGTTCATGGCCACCAAATCTTCAAATCGGTTGGGTTTCAGGTTGCGCAAATGTTTTTTCATTCCGGGCGACTCGAACTGGAAAATGCCGGTGGTATCGCCATTTGCAAAAAGTTCCAGTGTATGCGGATCGCTCTCGGGCAGATCATCCATATCAACTGTAATCCCTCGCGAAAGTTTTACATTCTCAATTGTCTCCTTGATAACAGAAAGCGTTTTCAGACCCAAAAAGTCCATTTTTAGCAAACCTATGTCTTCCACATATTTACCGTCGTATTGAGTGGTAAGCAGGTTTTCATCATCCTTTGAAAACATTACCGGAATATGTTCGATGAGCGGATCGCGGCTGATCAGGATTCCGCAGGCATGAACACCGGTCTGGCGCACCGAACCTTCGAGCGTTTGGGCAAATTTCAGGGTAGTTCGAACCAACTCGTTGGGCGACAACAACTCCTGCTTCAGCTCAGGGCTTTCTTTAAACGCAATGTTGAAATTCATTTTTGGCGCTTCAGGAACCAGCTTTGTAAGGCGGTCGGCTTCAGAAAGCGGAAGTTTCAGTACCCGCGCCACATCTTTGATCGCCGATTTTGTGGCCATTGTACCGAAAGTACATATATGTGCCACCTTGTCGTTGCCGTATTTTTTGGTTACATAGTCGAGTACTTTCTGGCGGCCATCATCGTCAAAGTCGATATCCACGTCGGGCATCGAAATACGGTCGGGATTCAGGAAACGTTCGAAAAGCAAATCATACTTCATCGGATCGATGTTGGTAATTCCAACACAGTACGAAACTACCGATCCGGCTGCAGAACCACGGCCCGGCCCTACTAAAACTTCCATCCGGCGGGCTTCGTTGATGAAATCCTGGGTGATAAGGAAATACCCTGGGAAACCCATCTTTTTGATGGTCGCCAATTCAAATTCTATACGCTCCCTCACTTCTTCCGAAAATGGTTCTCCGTAGCGCGGTTTTGCACCTTCCCATGTCAGGTGTGCAAGGTAATCGGCTTCAAGCTTCACCCTTAGAACTTTATCGTATCCGCCAATCGATGTGAACCATTCTTCGGTAAACTCTTCAAGCAGCATTTCTTCGGTAAAGCGCGCCCGGTATTCTTCCTCTTTCCCAAATTCTTCAGGAATAGGAAAAACAGGCATGATCGGCGAAGAATTCAGATTGTACGATTCAATCTTATCGTTTATTTCCTGTGTATTGGTCAATGCTTCAGGCACATCGGCAAACAAAGCGTTCATTTCGGCAGTGGTTTTAAACCACTCCTGTTTCGTATAGCGCATTCGGGTTGGATCGTCCAAATCCTTGCCGGTATTCAGGCAAATCAGCAAATCGTGCGCATCGGCATCTTCCTCGTTGATGAAGTGAATGTCGTTGGTGCAAATCAATTTTACCTCGTGCTTTTTTGCCAGCTCCAGCATTTCTTTGTTCACCAGCACCTGATTATCATACACGTTCTGGCGCATTTCCTGCATTTGCGAAGGATGGCGCTGCAATTCAAGGTAAAAATCGTCGCCAAAAATCGACTTGAACCACTGAATGGTTTCGTCCGCATCTTCCAGATGACCGGCCATGATGTGCTGTGGCACTTCTCCTCCCAAACAGGCAGAGGAAACAATCAGGCCTTCGTGGTGCTTTTCGAGCAACTCTTTGTCGATACGTGGCTTGTAGTAAAAACCTTCGGTGTAAGCTGCCGAAACCAGTTTAAGCAGATTACGGTAACCCACCAGATTTTTGGCCAGCAAAATAAGGTGATAGCCCGATCGGTCGACTTTCGCGTCTTTTTTGCTGTGGCGAGAGGTTTCGGCTACATAAGTTTCGCAACCCAAAATGGGTTTGATTCCTTCCTTTTTACAGACATCGTAGAACTCTTTGGCGCCAAACATGTTGCCATGGTCGGTTAATGCCAGCGCGGTCATTCCATCGCCTTTCGCTTTGGCGATTAGTCCGCGCACACTGGCAGCCCCATCCAAAATTGAGTATTGCGAGTGAACATGTAAATGTGTAAAAGGAATCATATCAGTATTTTATATCAAATTTCCGGTTCTCCTGAAGTTAAAACTTCAGAAAGGTAAAGTTACCATTTTCGATACCTGAATAGAGTGTTGTTGATAAAAATTGGGAAATATTCATCAATTGGGCTATCGCAGCCACCTTTTTATGCAGCCACAAAATCCCCTGTAGGTGGTTTTATACAAATGCTTAATATATAGGGTCAAATTTCAATGTAAAAACTTACCTTTGCACAAGTTATATTATCAACGTAAAAAAAAGAATACACCATGGGTAGATCGCAGGAAACATTTAATAAAAAAGAAGTAAAGAATAAAAAAGACAAAAAAAGAAAAGACAAAGAAAAGAAGAGATTAGAACGAAAAGATAACGACAGGCCAAGTAGCCTCGAGGATATGATGGCTTATGTTGATGAAAATGGAATGATCACTTCTACCCCTCCTGATCCCAACAAAAAGAAAGCGGTCATTAATTCAGAAGATATCGAAATCAGCATCCGTAAGCAGGAAGATATTCCTTACGATCCGGTAAGAAAAGGAACTGTTTCATTCTTCAACGATTCAAAAGGTTACGGTTTTATTAGAGATGCGGAAACGCAGGAAAGTATCTTTGTACATATAAACAATGTACTTGAACCGATCAAAGAAGGTAATCTCGTAAACTTCGAGGTTGAAAAAGGGATGAAAGGTCTTACTGCTGTGCAGGTTAAAATTTTTAAAGATAAAGTTGTATAGCTCGTACCCGAACTAAACAACCTCACATCATTCGCTTAAGGCAATCAGGTTGCCGATAATTAAAAAAATCACCTAGCAACTTGAATTTCAAAGATATTTGTTTACTTTTGCGCTGCTTTTAAAAATTAATTTTAAGCTGTTGTTATTGAAAGCGATGCTGCGGCTTAAACATTGTATAACCAAATAATTACATTAAAATGTATTTAACATCGGAAAAGAAAGTTGAATTCTTCGAAAAATATGGAGAATCAGCACAAAACACAGGATCTACTGAAGCACAAATTGCATTGTTTTCATTTCGTATCAGTCACTTGACTGATCACCTGAAAAGCAACAAAAAAGATTTCAGTACACAACGGGCATTGATCACCCTGGTAGGTAAACGCAGAAGTCTTCTGGACTATTTAAAGAAAAAAGACATCAATCGTTACCGTGCAATTATCAAAGACCTTAATTTACGTCGATAATTTATCACAGAAAAGGCAATATTTTTATTGCCTTTTCTTATTTTTATACCCGTTTAAAAAATTGATGGTACCAGCTTTTTAAACGCAAAACTTCAGTAAAACTATTTTTTCTGAATAAAATACCCCACCACGCCATTTGTATAGTACCTTTAAAAAATTAAATTATTCAAAAAGAATTATGAATCAAGCAATTATTAAAACAATTGACCTTGGCGATGGACGTACCATTACCATTGAAACCGGCCGGTTGGCCAAGCAAGCCGATGGTGCGGTGGTTGTTAGAATGGGCGACACAATGTTGATGGCTACCGTAGTGGCTGCAAAAGATGCAAAAGATGATGTGGATTTTATGCCACTTTCTGTTGACTACCGCGAAAAATTCGCAGCAGCAGGCCGTTTCCCGGGTGGTTTCCTGAAACGCGAATCACGTCCGTCGGATGACGAAGTATTGATTGGCCGATTGGTTGACCGTGCTTTACGTCCTTTGTTCCCTGCCGATTTTCATGCTGAAACAGCCATGATGATCTCTCTTATTTCTTCAGATTCTGAAGTAATGGCCGATTCATTGGCCGGATTGGCTGCATCTGCTGCCATTGCAGTTTCAGATGTTCCTTTCGAAACTCCTATTTCTGAAGTTCGCGTTGCCCGTATCGATGGCAAATTTATTGTGAACCCAACTTTTTCGCAGCTTAAAAAAGCTGATCTCGACATCATGGTTGGTGCTTCTTATGACAATATCATGATGGTTGAAGGCGAAATGGACGAGGTTTCTGAAGAAGAAATGCTCGAAGCCATTAAAATTGCCCACGAAGCCATTAAAATACAGTGTAAAGCACAGGAAGAACTGGCTGCCATTGTTGGAAAAACCAAACGTACTTATTGCCACGAAATAAACGATGCCGATCTGAAAGCGAAAGTTTTCGAAGATTTGTATCCTGCCTGTTATGCTTTGGCAACGCAACGTCTTAACGATAAAGCGCTTCGCATCGAAGGATTTCACGCCATCGTTGAAGAATATGTAACTGCATACAAAACAGCCAATGCAGAAAATACCGAGATCGATCTGGGTACCAACGTTAAGCTGATTAAAAAATATTACCACGATGTGGAAAAAGAAGCCATGCGCCGCATGATTCTTGACGAAGGTATCCGTTTGGATGGCCGCACAACCACACAGATTCGTCCGATTTGGGGCGAAGTTGATTATTTGCCGGGATCACACGGATCAGCAATTTTTACCCGTGGCGAAACACAGTCGCTTTCTTCCATCACTTTGGGAACCAAAATGGACGAAAAGAAAATCGACAGCGTAACTTATCAGGGTGTCGAAAAATTCCTGTTGCATTATAACTTTCCGCCATTTTCGGTTGGTGAAGCCAAAGTGCCACGTGGAGTTGGGCGTCGCGAAATTGGTCACGGAAACCTCGCTTTGCGTGCATTGAAAAAAATGATTCCGGATGATTTTCCTTATGTTGTTCGTGTGGTTTCAGATATTCTGGAATCAAACGGATCGTCGTCGATGGCTACTGTTTGCGCCGGAACAATGTGTATGTTGGATGCTGGTGTTAAAATGAAACGTCCGGTTTCGGGTATCGCAATGGGTTTGATTACCGACCCTGCAAACAATAAATTTGCTGTACTTTCTGATATTTTGGGCGACGAAGATCACCTTGGCGACATGGACTTCAAAGTAACCGGAACAGAAAAAGGTATCACTGCCACACAGATGGACATCAAAGTTGGCGGTCTTTCTTACGAAATTCTTACACAGGCTTTGCTTCAGGCAAAACAGGGCCGCGAGCATATTCTTGGTGAAATCCTGAAGGTTATTTCAGAACCTCGCGAAGATTACAAACCAAACGTTCCACGCGTTGAAATCATTCAGGTTCCTAAAGAATTTATCGGGCCAATTATTGGGCCGGGTGGAAAAAATATCCAGAAACTTCAGGAAGAAACTAAGACCGTTATCTCGATCGAAGAAAAAGATGATATCGGTTTTGTACAGATTTCGAGTACCAACCGCGAATCGCTTGATGCTGCCATTCGCCGTATCAAATTGATTGTTGCTGTTCCTGAAAAAGGCGAAATCTACAAGGGTAAAGTTAAATCAATCACCTCGTTTGGTGCCTTTGTTGAAATTATGCCCGGCAAAGAAGGATTGCTGCACATTTCTGAAATAAGCTGGACTCGCCTGAATACAGTGGAAGAAGCACTTCAGGAAGGACAGGAAATTGAAGTGAAATTACTGGATATGGACCGCGATGGAAAAATGAAATTGTCGCGTCGCGTATTGCTTCCAAAACCTGAAGGTATGCCCGACAGACCAGAACGCAGCAACGATGACAGACCTCCACGTCGTGATGACAATCGCGGAGGTGGTGATCGTGGCGGAGATCGTCGTGACAACCGTGGCGGAGATCGTCGCGATAACCGCGACCGTCGTTAACCGGACAATTTAATTCATTAGATAATGTAAAAATGCCCGCCAGTCGGGCATTTTTTGTTTAAATATGAATTGCTATCTTGCTCCCGCTATCGTTTTGTATAATAGCAGAACATTGACGATTAATACAGATACTTCAGGTATTTGAATCCGAAAAAATTAAACCAAATATCAGGAAAATGAAAAAAACCATTCTTTCTTTATTAGCACTTTCATTTATGATGTCTTGCACCCAAAAAACAATTCAGTACACCCCAACAAAAAAGGTGGATGTTAAAGACAACTATTTTGGAACCGAAGTAGAAGACCCTTACAGATGGCTCGAAGACGACAATTCGGAAGAAACCGCCGACTGGGTTAAAACCCAGAACCAGCTCACTTTTGGTTATCTGGAAAAACTGCCCAATCGCGAGCAGATTAAAACACGGCTGACCGAATTATGGGATTATCCTAAATACGGAACACCTTTCAAGGAAGCAGGACAGTACTTCTTCTACAAGAATAACGGATTGCAGAATCAGAGTGTACTTTACACAACGACCGATTTTGCTGCAGAACCAAAGGTTTTGCTCGATCCGAATACTTTGTCGGCTGACGGAACTGCGGCGCTCACCAATATCGAAATATCGAATGACGGTAAATATCTGATGTACCAGGTTGCCAAATCTGGCTCCGACTGGAACGAAATTTTTGTAAAGAATATCGAAACTGGTGAAATGCTTCCCGATCACATTCAGTGGGTTAAATTTTCAGGAGTGAGCTGGTACCGCGACGGATTTTTCTACAGCGCATACGACCAGCCTGAAGCAGGAAGTGAACTTTCGAAAGCAAACGAATATCAAAAAGTATATTTCCACAAATTGGGAACCGAACAGTCATCTGACCAATTGATTGCAAGCGATCTGACCAATCCGAAACAGATGTTTGGAGCAGGATTAACCGACGACAAACGTTTTCTTTTGGTTACCAAAAGCAAGGGAACTCACGGCAATGCGCTTGACATTAAAGACCTTAGTAAACCCAACAGTGGATTTACAAGCCTGATGGATAGTTACGAGTTCGAATTTAATGCCGTTGAAAACATTGGCGACGAACTTTATGTACTTACCAATTACAAAGCGCCTAAATACCGTTTAATCAGAATCAATACAAGCAAACCGGAAGAAGCAAACTGGGTGGATATTATTCCGGAGAAAAATGATGTATTGGAATCAGTTCGTCTGATTGCAGGCAAATTGGTTGTTAATTACATGACCGATGCACGCAGCAAAGTAGAAGTTTATTCGTACGATGGTGTTTTAGATCACGAAGTTCAGCTTCCGGGAATTGGCACAGTGGCTGCCTTCTCCGGAAAAAAGGACGAAACCACTGCTTTCTTCAGTTATACTTCGTTCAATACACCGGGCGAAGTTTACAAATACGATTTCGAAACCAAACAATCTGCACTGCACTTCAGACCCGAAATAAAATTCAATCCTGAAGATTTTGAGGTGAAACAGGAATTTTATGCCAGCAAAGATGGAACGAAGATTCCGATGTTTATCGTTCATAAAATGGGGATTGAATTGAATGGCAATAATCCAACTCTTTTGTATGCTTACGGCGGATTCAATGTCAGCCAGAAACCGACATTCTCGGCTTCGCGCATGGCATTTATCGAAAAAGGGGGAGTGCTGGTAGTGGCTAACCTTCGCGGTGGAGGCGAGTATGGCGAAGAATGGCATAAAGCCGGTACCAAATTGCAAAAGCAAAATGTGTTCGATGATTTTATTGCAGCAGCCGAATACCTTATCAGCCAGAAATACACTTCAAGCGAAAAACTGGCCATTCAGGGAGGGTCAAATGGCGGATTACTGGTTGGTGCTGTTGCCAATCAGCGGCCCGAATTGTTTAAAGTTGCTTTGCCAGCCGTTGGGGTTATGGACATGCTTCGGTTTCATAAATTCACCATTGGCTGGGCCTGGGCAGGCGATTACGGATCGAGCGAAGAGAGCGAAGAAATGTTTAAATACCTGCATAATTATTCGCCTTATCACACCATTAAGGAAAATGGAAACTATCCGGCAGTACTGGCAACTACTGCCGATCACGACGATCGGGTAGTTCCGGCGCACACATTTAAATACATGGCCCGATTACAGGAATTAAATGCCAAAAATAAACTGCCGCTTTTGGTGCGCATCGACGCAAAAGCTGGTCATGGCGCCGGAAAACCGACTGCCAAGGTGATTGAAGAATATACCGACGTGTGGTCGTTTGTATTCTATCATTTAGGTATGAAGATGTAAAAAAGTCATTTCAATTAGCACAAAATATAGTACTTTTAAAATCCCGGAAAACAATCTCCGGGATTTTTTTATGTCCTGATTATGAGCTTAAACTATTTGGTGATTGAAGGAAATATAGGCGCAGGGAAAACAACTCTTGCGCAAATGATTAGTAAAAAATACCAGGCAAAACTCGTTTTGGAGCAATTTGCCGACAATCCGTTCCTGCCAAAATTCTATGCCAATCAGGACCAGTATTCATTTCCTCTCGAAATGGCTTTTCTTGCCGAGCGTTATAATCAGCTGAACCGCGAACTAAGCCATTTCGATCTGTTCAGTAAGTTCACCATTTCGGACTACTATTTTATGAAGTCGCTTATTTTTGCTCAAAACACTTTACAGCCAGACGAGTATAATTTGTACCGACAGTTTTTTACCATTATTTACGACAAAATGCCAAAGCCCGATTTGTATGTTTACCTTCACAAGGATACCGATCTGCTTCTTAAAAATATTGCACTTCGTGGCAGGAATTACGAAACATATATTACGAAAGAGTACCTCGAAAAAATCACACAGGGATATTTTGGCTATTTTAAACAGCAAAATGACATTCCAATTCTGATAATCGACACAAATGGTATAGATTTTGTAAACGAGCCCGAAGATTTTGAAAAAATTGACAATTTAATATTTAACAAGCAATATAATAAAGGGATAACAAGATTGTTTTTGTGAGAAATCGTATCCGAAAAGCGACTTTCGGTTATGAGACATTGAAAAATAATACTATTTTTGGGGCACATCAACCGAATTTAATACAATTTCAAATTTTAATATTGATACATTATGAGACGCATTAACTTAAAACCACTTGCTCTTTTTGTTTTGGCTGCTGTTTTGTTTAGCAGCTGTGCAAGTTTGCAGAAAATGAAGAAGAATGCAAACTTGATTGACTTCAAAACCACTCCTGAAATTCTTGAAACACATGCCGGAAATGTTGACCTTGCAATCGACGGAAAATTCCCTGCTAAGTATTTTGCTAAAAAAGTAACTCTGGTGGCTACTCCCGTTTTGAAATACGACGGTGGCGAAAAAACTTTTGAACCTGTAACACTTCAGGGCGAAAAAGTAAAAGCTAACAACAAAGTAATCAGTTTATCAGGCGGCGGAAGCTTTGCTTACAAAGATGCTGTTCCTTATGCCGAAGCGATGCGTTTATCCAACCTCGAACTTCGGATTACCGCTTCACAAGGCGCTAAAAGTGTTGATTTTGCTCCAATTCAGCTTGCTAAGGGTGTAATTGCAACTCCAACATTGGTTGTTAACTACCCAACTCCAATTATTGGCGTTCAGCGCGGAAAAAACACCACCGGAAAATACGATCCAAACATCGACGCTTTCCAACGTGTTGTGCCTGATGAATATACTGCTGACATTAAATATCTGATCAACAAAGCAGATATCCGGAAAGAAGAATTGACCAAAGACGAAATTGCAAAACTGAACGAATACAATCAGGCTATTGCAAAAGATCCAAGAAAAAAACTTAGAAGCATGGAAGTTTCTTCTTATGCCTCTCCAGACGGAGCTTTGGATTTAAATACTAAACTGGCCGAAAAACGTATGGACGCTTCTTCGAAATTCCTGACCAGTGAATTGAAAAAAGCTGAAGTTGAAGCCGAATTCAAAACTAAATTCACTCCTGAAGATTGGGAAGGGTTCAAAGAAATGATGGCTAAATCGAACATCCAGGACAAAGAATTGATCCTTCGTGTGCTTTCAATGTACACCGATCCTGAAGTTCGTGAACGCGAAATCAAAAATCTTTCGGCTGCTTTCACCGGAGTTGCAAGCGAAATTTTACCACAATTACGTCGTTCAAAATTCACCACCAGCATCGACCTGATTGGTAAAACTGACGAAGAAATTGCTGCTTTGGCCGATTCTGATCCTTCGAAACTGAATCCTGCCGAATTGCTTTATGCTGCAACTTTAACCAAAGACCTGAACAAAAAACTGGCTATCTATAATTCGGCCATGAAACAATATCCGAACGACTGGAGAGGTTTCAACAACGCCGGAATGGTTTTGGTAAAACAACAAAAATCTGCCGATGCAAAAAGCTTGTTCGAAAAAGCTGAAAAGCTGAACAACAATGAGCCAATTATTAAAAACAATCTGGGTGTATGCGCTTTAAAAGAAGGTGATCTGGCAAAAGCTGAAGTTTTATTCGGAGCTGCTTCGGGTGCCGGCGATGCTGTAAACAACAACCTTGGTATTTTAAGCATCATTAAAGGCGACTATGCAAAAGCCGTTAAATATTTCAACGACTCTGATTCACCAAATACAGGTTTGGCTAAAATTCTTGCAGGCGACAACAACGGTGCATTAAAATCGTTGGAAGGTTGCACATGGGAAGGTTGCTACTGGAAAGAATATTTTAAAGCAGTGGTTGGAGCACGTACAGCAAAAGAAAACCTGATGTACGAAAGCCTTGCAGCAGCTATTAAAATGAAACCGGAATTGAAAAAGACAGCAGCTACCGATATGGAGTTTGCAAAATATTTCAACGAAGCAAAATTCAAAGAAATCGTAAAATAATCGAATTCAAACAGATAAAAGAAAGAGCGGTCCGAAAGGGTCGCTCTTTCTTTTATTATCAGTTCAGTTTTGCGGCCACTTTCTCAACTTCTCTAAACACTCTAAGCAAATTACCACCCCATATTTTCCTGATTTCCTTTTCAGAGTAACCTCTTTGGAGCAGTTCGCGGGTAATGTTCGGAAACTGACTTACATCGGCACAATCGCGCAAACCGCCGCCACCATCAAAATCGCTGCCAATGCCAACGTAATCGGCGCCCACCAGGTTTTTAACGTGATCAATATGGTCAACCATATCTTTTACTGTTGGAAGTAGTTCCGGGTTCATTGCTTCCACCTCATTCCATTCCTTCGATAAAGCTTCGCGTTCGGCTTCGGTCATTTTTCCTGCTCCTTCACGGTACTTTTTCATAACCTGTTTCATTCTCCTGAATTTGACAGAAGTAGTGTCGGGTTCTTTGATGTAGTCGTCTAACAGGCAAATCTGAATCACCCCGCCTTTTTCGGCCAGTTTTTTAATCATTTCATCGGTCATGTTACGGTTATGTTTTGCTACAGCGCGAACCGAGCTATGCGACGCAATTACCGGAGCTTTGCTCAGCTCAACAGCATCGAAAAACGACTTATCAGAAGCATGAGAAATATCGACCATCATTCCAAGCCGGTTCATTTCGGCAATAACCTGTTTTCCGAAATCGCTCACTCCATTGTGCTCTGCAGGCTTCGCATCGCTCGACGAGTCGCAAATATCGTTGTGGTACGAATGGCAAAACGTAATGTATCGAACTCCCTTTTTATAATATTCTTCTACGCGCGTGATATCTTTTGCCAGCGGAAATCCGTTTTCCATACCGATGTAAACCGCACGTTTCCCGGTTTTTTCGATATCGGCCAAATCGTCGGCTTTCAGCGCCAGCGTAGCAAACTCGTTATTGTGACTAACGGCCGAATGGAGCGAATCGATCATTTGATTGGCAATGGAATAGGCTTTCGAGTAGTTTTCGTCGGTGCGCGGTTTCTGCCCGGTGAACGCGGCAAAAAACATGGCATCCAGTCCGCCGGTTTTCATGCGGGGAAAATCAACACGGCTATTGGGCGACTGATGTTCGTCGCGAATGTTGAACCCTGGTTTGATCATTTGCATCGGAGTATCGCAATGCGTATCAACAGTCAGGCATTTATCGTGAATACGTTGTACTTTCTTTTCGGTATTCTGCTTGTTTTTCTCTCCTGAAAAGCTCATCAACATGCCTGAAATCAGGCAGAAACTCAACATTTTTTTTATCATTAGATCAGTTTTTGTATGGTTTAAAATAAGATAAATGTAATTCTATTCAATAATTTTCCACTGGCCATCTTTCGTTGAACCAATTCGTTTAAGTATGTTTCCCGATTTTAATTTTTTCAGATGGTATTCTATTCCCTTTTCACTTATTCCTATTTCAGATGCTAATTCAATAGTGGTAATTTTATTGTTCTCTTTAATTAAGCGAATAATCTTCTCCCTAGTTTCTTCCCTAGTTTCTTCCCTAGTTTCTTCCCTAGTTTCTTTATGAAAATCTTTCTCTGGCCGTTTAAAACTAACTGTAAACATCCCTTCTGTTTTAAATTCAGGCAAAGGAAGGCCGCTTTTCTCAATTTCATCCCGTATCCGACTTATTCCCGAACCAATTTGTTCAACCATATCTATGCGCTCAAATAATCCAAAAATCAACGGATTCCGACTATGGCTCTTTGTCCCAAAATCTTTCTGGCTAATGGCGCTCACTAAGCCGCCGGGATTTGAAATCTCCACCCGGTCTGAAAATAATTCAATCGTAATTCGTGCACCTTTATCGTAATAATCGCGATGCGACAAAGCATTAATGATGGTTTCCTTAAAGGCAGTTTCAGGAATTTCCCAAATTTCATTTCGCGGCCCTGAACCTTCTATTTCGTAACGAACGTTCAGTTTCCCTTTTAACCATTGCATGGCTTGATGATACTGTTGCATTAATGGGCCACCATAAACCTTATCGTCAACGATTTGGGTTTTATTGGTTCTTTCAAATGCCACACATCGGATAACTGCCTTTTCAAAAAAGTTTTCAGGAGAAGAACCGAAAAAAAGGACAGCTCCATTTTTAAAAGTTCCATCAGGAAGTGTCAATTTCAAATTACGGATAATTTGCTCCCGGCTAACAGTTCGTGACAACCCAGCTGCAATTCTGAATTCATCAAAATTGGCTTCATCCATGTCTTTTTCAGCATCAAATTCCTTGCACGTTCCTTCATCAAAATAAATACGGTCGGTTTGCTGAAAGAAATCTCGCATTTGCTCGACTGATGTAATTTTTTGTGAATTAGGCCCCTGACGAACATAAATCGCACCGGAAAGTGTATATGGTTTTTGAGGTCCAGATATAACTTCAATAATCCAAATCTCGTTATCTTCAATAACAAGGCTGTAAATAGGGCAGTATATGTGAGGATTAATATCATTCAAAGAATTTTGAATGGCAGACCTTTTCGAGTTATCAATATTTACGCCATGAATTATATTGGCATCATCAACCCCAATTACCAGCACCCCGCCGGCTGCATTGGCAAAGGCGCAAACTTCCTCCGTAAGTTCCTTAACTTTATTTGGAACCCGAACTTTAAACTCGGCATTATAGCCTTCACCACTTTCAATTATGCTTTTCAGTTCCTCTTCCGCTAACATTTTTTTATTAGTTTTTGGTGACTTTTATGTAGGCAATTTATCATTATTAATCCCAAATATAATCAACTATCAGGAAAATAGTGTGGAATTTCCTTCCCCATCGAAAAAACGGGGAGTTTCGTCGAAAAAAGTTTCCGGTCGGTTTTATTCACTCTATCTTCGGTTCAGAATTTAAAATCAACGATTATGAAACTTAGAAAACTACTAATCGTCTCCGGAATCTTCCTGTTCATTTCAGGATGCACCGATTTTATAATGATTTGCTCGCTGAACCCTTTTTACCTCGAAAAGAATGTTGCGATTGCTCCCGAAATTGAAGGGAACTGGTCGGTACAACCGATTCAATCAAAAAAGGATTCGATTGAAAAAAGCAGTAGTCATTGGGAATTGACTGACACCACCTCTGTCTGGCAAATCAAACAATTCATTTCTGAAGAGAAAATCAAGACCAAACAGGGCAAAGATTCAACGGTTTTCAAACCTCAAAACCATTACGTTGTAAAACTTATTGGCAATAATCCGGATTCGGCACAATACCAGTTTCGGTTGGTTCTTTTCAGGATAAACGGTGACTTGTACGGTGATTTTAGCCCCCGCGAAATATCGGCTATTCAGAAAAGCCGAATGGCAAGAGAAAATTACTTCACTGTTCATACGCTGGCCCGAATAACTTTTCAGAACAAACAGTTAAAAGTGTCGTGGCTCGGCGCCGAATACATGAAAAGTATGATTGAAGACAAACGTGTCAGGATTAAATACCGATGGGTGGAAGATGCCGGGCGGCTGCTACTCACTGCTTCATCGGAAGAACTAACCAAAATGATTGAGCGGTATGCCCATCAAAAAAGATTTATTGATTGGGAGGATCAAGCAGCCATGCTAAAATTAACCCGAATAAACCAACTGCCATGAAAATCAAACACTTAAAAAACCAACTTTTAAACAGTCTGCATTTGCTTTTCTGGTTTATTTCCTTCAATTTCTGGAATGTCATTCTAAATCCCGGAGTTGAATCAACCAGCGTTATTCAAGGTTTTTACGTGGAATGGGATTTTATCCTTTTGGTTAACTTTCTCTTTTTGCTGTATTGTTCCCTTCCGTTTATCTGGCTGATAAGGAAAAAATGGCTTTGGATTAAAATTTCAGTTTCAGTACTATTTCTGTTACCCTTGGGATATGTAGTCATTCAAGGAATTAAACCCGACGGGAATAAAGAGGATGTTCAGGTTTTTTTAGAATACTTTGTAAAGAATTTTCTTTACGTCGTAGTCTTTCACCTGACTATTTTTGTCGCTGTTTATTATAACCTGAAAGTTTTAATTGTCCGTTTTCTTAACCGAAGCCGTTTCGCTGTTTATCTGCTATACGCCGGAGGTTTGGTTTTGCTGACTGCTTTTTTAAATTATGCTTTGTTCAATTTCGTTATCGACCAACTGTTTCCCAGCTTGTATTACATTTCTTATTTCCGGATTTGGGAACTGATGCTGATTGTTGCTGCTTACCTGGTTTTTACAGGTAGTTTATTCCTGATCTGGCAATACGCGCAAATGCTCATTGAAAAGCGTGAAGCTGCCCAGAATGAACTTTCGGCACTGAAATCGCAGATTAATCCGCACTTTCTGTTCAATAACCTGAACACCATTTATTCAATGGCATCGCAAAAAGATGAACGAACCCCGGAAGTAATCCTGCAACTTTCAGATTTTCTGCGCTATGTTTTGTACGACACTTCCAGCGAGACCATTCCGCTCGAAAAAGAAGTGGAAATCATCCGGACTTATGTTGGTCTTCAGAAAGAAAGGGTGAATCCTGAAATTACAAAGGTCCTTTTTACGACTGAAGGAAATTTTTCAGTAGTAGATATTGCTCCGCTGCTTTTGCTTCCACTGGCCGAAAACTGTTTCAAACATGGAGTTGGGAAAGACGCCGCAGAGATAAAACTGCACATTGCATTCGACGGCAATGAGTTGTTGCTAAAAACAGAAAACAAGGTTGCACGACGTGAAGCAAGTTTTGCTGAAAAGAATGGAGGAATTGGCATAAAAAACGTGGAAAAAAGATTAAATTTGATATACCCTGATTGTCATTCTATTGAATATCAGGAAAAAGAAGGAATATTCAGGCTGGAATTGAGGATAGAGCTGAAATTAATGGCTGAATAATTAGGAAAAAGAATGTCCAATCATCAATATCCAATATCGAATACCCAAATTTCTTCGATAACCTGGAACTTGAAACTTTAAACCTGGAACTATAAAAAAATGAATTGCATCATTATTGAAGACGAACCTGCTGCCCAATCGATTTTAGAACGCAACATTGCACTTTGTCCGGGACTAAACAGGCTGGGAACTTTTCAGGATGCATTTTCTGCCCAGGAATTTATCGACAATAACCCCATCGATCTGATGTTTCTGGATATCAATCTGCCTGAAATGTCCGGAGTTAGTTTTCTCCGCTCAATGGTTCGACCACCATTGGTTATTTTTACCACCGCCTATCCGCAATATGCAATTGATGGCTTCGACCTCGAAATTGTTGATTTTCTGCTGAAACCATTCTCGTTTGAACGGTTCTGCAAGGCTGTAAACAAAGCCAAAGACCGGTTCAACGCTAAATCCACTCCATCTGCACAAGGAAAAATCACTGTGAAATCCGATCGTCGCATTTATCAGATTGGTATCGTCGATATTCTGTTCGTCGAATCATGTGGTGATTATGTTACCATCTACTGTTCCGATAAAAAGTTGGTAGTACACGGAACCATGAAAAGCTGGGAAGAAAAGTTACAAGGTTTGTCTTTCCTGAAGGTTCACCGTACCACAATCGTCAATCTTCAAAAGATCGACCACATCGAAGGCAACCTCATTCAGATTGGTGCGCACAAATTACCGGTTTCAGAACAGTTTAAAACAGAGTTGCTGGAGAGAATGGGAAGCGGAAATCTTCTAAAACGATGACACTTCTGTAAATCCAAATTTACTATAATCGTTTTTTGCTGAAATTGTTGCCAGCCGTAACAAATTAATCCCGAAAAATGGTAACCCTTGTTTCGCATTTATTATGAAAAAAGTATAGGTGTTTATAAACATATAACACTTACACATGGCTAAGTTGCTGGATGTTAAATTGATGTGATTATGTAAATGGGGGGCGAATAATTCACTTTTATTCGTAGTTTTTATCATATATTTGCCCAACAAACTATTCGATGGGGTTGCCAATAAATATAATCAGGAAGAACGCTTGTTCGGGGGAAGGATTTGGCATCAATCAGAATTGCATACTATTGATTGTTGTGTAGGTTTAAACACGACAATCATTTTTACAAAACTGCTAAGAATGCGATACTATAACAATTAAATTACACATAACATGAAAGCACTACGGTTATTTTGGATTCTTGTAATCCTTGTCTTCTATCTCCCTGCATATTCACAAATAAAAATTAGTCCATTTGTGTCAAGTGGCTTCCTTAATCATTTGGGCAGAAATGGTATAAATACTGAATTGGGATTAGGAGTCGAACTATTTAAGCGAATTGATATTTCAGCTGCATATCGACAAAGTAGTGCAAACAGTATACATGAAAATAAGGTTGAGATCAACAGTATGTCTGTTTTTGTTTCATTTATACCCTATAATAGAAATGGTAACAGGCTTTTGGTCGGACCCGGCATTAATTATGGCAAGTATTTAAGATATCATGAAAACATGGTCTTTGAAAAAGAATATACTCAAAAATCCTTTAACTATTTTAAATTGCAATTTGACCATACTTTTAAAAGTAAGGTAAAGGTTGGGGCAATAGCAACTTTATATGGTGATGATGGTGATGGTTCTGCATATCTTGGTATTTTGGTTGGATATACATTATAAACTGTTTATACTTGCTCAACAAACTATCCGAAATAATATGAAACGAACATGTTGCTTCACAACTCCCATGAGAATTATAATAATTTTTAGCAACATGCGAGTTCCATACGACAATTAAAAACAAATTATTCACGTATGAAAATTATCACACAAATTGTTCTTCTTATTAACATTTTGTCGGCATTTTCTGCATTCTCACAGCAAGTCGAAAGCCTTCACAGTCTCCAAATTGGGTATCCTGGCGCCAGATACAGTTACGAACATGCACTGGGTAAACAGTTCTCCATAAATATAGAAGCTGGCATAAATATAAGCTGGCAAAAGAGCAGCATTAATACAGGAATAGCTCCATTTGACCTCGATCAAAACAACAACCAACCGAAGGAGTACAACAAGATTAGCACAGAGATAAACTTCAGCCCAATTATTCTGCTTGAACCCCGGATCTATTACAATGTAAAAACAAGACATAAATATGACAGTTTCTTAAATAATTCGGCAAGCTTTTTCTGTATTAGTTCAGGGATTGGTTTGGACAGTTTTAGTTTTAGAAACAATACTCCGAACTTCTTTATAGTTCCCAAATGGGGTTTCCGAAGAGCGATGGGCAAACATTTCATATTCGAAGCTAAAATTGGCGGAGGTATTAAATTAAGACATGGTTTTTCCCAGTTTGAGCCCGGTCTTGATATCAAATTCGGATATGTATTTTAATCTTTCCTGGATAATGTACATAAAAAGATACAGGCAAATCAGCCATTTCAGGATGCAATATTTTTTAGTCCTGTTTTTTACAATGATTGTTGGTAACGGTTTCTCTCAGAAAGTTGCGATTAACGGCTATGTAAAAGATTCTTCTTCAGGCGAGTCGTTGCCGTATTCAAATGTCTGGTTTGTACAATTGTCAACAGGAGTCGCGTGCAATCAATACGGGCATTTTAGCGGGATTGTCAATAAAGGGAATGTCGAAATGGTCGTTTCTTTTTCAGGCTATAAATCCGAAATCGTAAAACTAAATCTGCAAAATGACACCACGCTGAACATTTATTTAAAACCGCCATCTATTGAGGAAGTTACCGTTCGGGCAAATAAAGTTACGACTCTGGGCAACGAGCTGAACCGAACCGTCATCCCTATGTCGCGCATCAAAGAAATGCCACCATTTTTGGGCGAATACGATATCATTAAAGCGTTGGCATTTACCCCCGGAGTAAATAGCGGCACAGATGGGAGTTCAAGCCTTTTTGTACGGGGAGGTTCATCCGATCAAAACCTGATTTTGTTGGATGGCGCGACTATTTACAGCAATTCGCACTTATTTGGTTTTATTTCGGTGTTTAACCCTGAAGCCGTTTCACATGCCGAGTTGTTCAAGGGAAATTTCCCGGCGCGTTACGGCGGGCGGTTGTCGTCGGTACTTAATATCACCACGAAGGAAGGAAATACACAAAAAAACGAAACCAGCATGACTGTTGGGCCCATCAGCTCGCAGATTACCAACCAGGGCCCGCTCATCAAAGGAAAAGCCACCTATTTGCTTTCGGGGCGGGCGACCTACACTTCGTTGATCACTTTACCCCTTTATTTAATCCTTGGAGAGAAAGAAGGAATGTTAAGTTACCTGATGTACGATCTGAACGCGAAAGTGAATTACACCTTTAATGAAAAGGAAAGACTTTTTTTGAGTATCTATTCGGGAAACGATTATTGGAACATAAAAAATAAAGAAAACACAAAACGAACCGGTGTTGGGTTGAATTGGGGAAACACAACGGCAAGTCTTCGCTATACCAGGCAGTTTCGCAACCGGCTGTTTTCAGTTTCACAACTAACCTACAACCGGTTCAACTTAAATTACAAAACAATTGATGAGTCGCTCGCAAAACCCGCCGAATACGAACCATCATCGGCCTCAACCGGTTCGAAAGTGGCTGATTTTACAGTTAAACAACGCTTCGAATTGACTACAGGTGTGAGAAATTCAATTGTTTTTGGTTTCGATCTGGCCAATCAGGTTTTTCATCCCGATTATTACGAGCTTAAAAATTTAAATCTCGGAACAAACCTTCCCGACAGCAGGAACAATCGTTACGAATTCTTTTCAGCTTCGGCCTACCTCGAAGACAAGTTTCAGTTAACCGGATGGCTTGGCCTGAATGGCGGCTTAAGATATTCCGGCCAATTTTTAAAAGATATCACTTATCATTCGCTTGAACCACGCATCGAAGCCGTGGCAAGAACGCCTGACGACATCAGCTTTAGTCTGGCCTACAGTCACATGAGCCAGCCGGTTTTTCAGCTTACCAATACCGGACAAGGCCTCCCGATAGATGTTTGGGCTCCGGTAACTGAAAACCTCCGGCCTTCGAAGGCTGACCAATGGTCGGCAGGCGTAAAAAAAGATTTAAAGGCGTTTCCGGTTTCGGTGCAGGCCGAAGTGTATTATAAACGTTTGTCTGGATTAATCGATTACAACCAGGGAGTATCTTTTGTTACCAATGTTTCGAAAAGTTGGGAACAAAACATCGTTCAAAACGGAATCGGGAAATCGGTTGGTTTTGAATTATTGGTGAGCAAAACCACCGGAAGGCTGAATGCATGGTTTGGTTATACACTGGCGCGTAATTACCGGAAATTTGATGAGATAAATGATGGGAACTGGTATTTCGCACGATTCGACCGGACCCATGATTTTGAAACCACGATGGCATATAAAATCAATAAAAAGTGGAAATGCTCGATGAATTTTGTTTATAACACCGGGCAACCGGCAACGTTGGCAACCACCGTTCATGAAGATCTGTCCGGAATCCCAATGCCGGTTTATACCAGTCGGAACAACCTTCGGATGCCCGACTACCACCGGATGGATATCTCCTTTTCAAAAGAATTTTTGACCAGAAGGAAGAAACATCCGGCAACCATTTCCTTCGGAGCTTTTAATGTATATAGCCGGATTAACCCGTTTTATGTCAGTTTAGACAACTTTAAAAGCTTTGGAGGGAAGGATGATTTGGGCTATTCCATTGGCTACGAATCGAAATACAAATCGGGCACCCTGTTTGGCATCGTGCCGTTTATTAATTATTCTGTAAAATTCTAGTATGATCAGAAAATATATCCATCTGTTGTTTGCCTTTCTACTCGTTTCGTGTTCGAAGTATATTGAATTCTCGCCACCTTACGAAGGAGATAAAATTGTGATTAACGGTTATCTAAGCCCCAATGAAGGAGCGAAAATTAAGATAACGCATTCAATTAATCCTGTTGGAAAATATTTGCGGTCTGATTCTCTGATTGTAAAAGATGCTTCAGCCGCACTTTATGAAAACGGAGTAAAACTGATTGATTTAGAATATACAGGGAAAGGCTTTTATGGTCTTCCGGCTTCACCCTCTGTCGAGCTTTTGGCGGGGCATAAATATAAGTTGATTATTCAATCTGAACAATATGGCAAGGCGGAATCAGAAGAAATTACCCTGCCTGCAAAACCCGAAATAAGCAGCTTTAAATTTGAAGAAATTGGTTATGTGTATGGATCAGGTTCGGAAAATGGTCTGTTTTCATTTTCAATTTCTGAACCCAATGAAAAAGAGTCCTGTTTTTCAATTCAGGTTGTTACAAAAAACAATGAATCACTTTTTTTTATGCGCTACCCTTTTATTCAAGGCAGAAATTATTTTGAAAGTTGTGGAACTGGTGCAGGTGGTATGAGTATTTACAGCAACGAATGTGGATTTACCCATCAGGTACACCAATATAGCTTTGGATTAAAGTATCGTGAAAATTGGCAGGTTTCACATTATTATAAACCTTTGATTATTAGGATTGGTACTGTAAGTCGTGATGTGTACGACTATGCCAAAAGTTACAGCCAGCTAGATGGCATGGAATTCGGTTTTGCAGAACCACCCATCCTGAAATCGAATATTAAAGGAGGATATGGCTTATTGTATGGATCAAATACAGTCAGTTTCCCAATAGAACTTCCGTGAGTAAGTTATATCAGAATGGCTTTCATTATTGACAAAATAAGAAAATCCCCTGTCGAAATGTTCAATTCTTACAGGGGATTTTTACTATTGACTTTTTACTGATTTTTATTTCACCAGTTTGGCATCTTCCATAATCAGTTCGTAAAAATAACCGTAGCCGAAATCCTTTTTCAGGGTAATGGTTCCTTCAAAAGTAACCACGTCATCAACAACAGCTTTGTCAAGAGTGGTAATGGTCAGGTCAAAGTTTTCGCCATCTTTGGTTCCGTCCTGAATATGAATCCAGATTTTGCCCAAAAGCTTATTTTAGAACAGTTTACAGAACAACTTCTGGTACGAATGTTCGGCTGAAATGCAACAAACCCTGACGGATTAATTCCTGAAAAAAGCATAAGGTAACCCTCGTTTTTGATTTATTTTCATCACTTTATGCATGTTATTAAATATGTATATTACAATTCCCTGTATCACAATTAGATACAAATATTTAAATGGGGGGGGATAAAAAACATTTTGTTATTAAGGGTTTATTTCATAAATTAGCTACACATAATATTCGATTTCGAGCCAGTCTAAAGAAAAGAATGAAGAACGCTTGTTCAGTGAAGGATTAGGAAACTTTCGGAATTGATTACCCATTTACATTTATAAATCAGAACGGCAACAACATTTTTCAATCATGCCAAAATTATGTCCAAAATATGAGCATTAACAAATTCGTGGAGTAGGCCGCACCGGGTTACATTTCCCTGCCGAGAGTCGAAATTCTGCCGGGTACGACCCGCCGGTGCGGCCAAGAGTTGGAGCCTTTCCATCTTTCAAGAACGGGTCGGCCTTATGTGGTAAACATGCACGATACTACATGTAGGTATAATTGGGTTCGTGAAGGTAAAATTAAAATCTTAAATTTTTACGTTATGAAAGAATTGAGTTTTGAAAAAATGGAAAGCCTAAATGGTGGTGGTGAATGTAGTGATTCTGCTGAGAAATTTATCGCAACAGTTGGATTTGCTGCTTCGGTTGGATCATGTTTTGGCCTTGTGGGGTTGTTAATTTGTGGGCCTACAGCATTAGGTATGGGATTGTTATCTATGTATTGTGCATACTAAAAAACATTTTCAAATACAACGAATTTTTACATTGAGACCTCGGTTGTCCAAAACCGGGGTCACTTAAAAACTATACTTCAATGGCAAAACTTAAGATAATTCGAAAAGGGAAACTTCCATTTCGCAAGTTGAAAATTACCATTAATAATGTTACATTTTGCTTAAAAGGATATGAATATAAAGAGATTGAATTGCCTCAAGGTAATTATAGTTTAATTATGAAAATGGATTGGTGGCAGTCATCACATCAAATATCAATAAACTCTGAAAGCATTAACATTAACATAAAGCATTATTTGCCTGACTTATTCTATATATTAGGTGTTACCGGTTCAACTATTTTAGCTTTATTAACTTTTTTTTCCCTTATAGGAGTGATTTATATATCAACATGGGTTTTATTATTTATTATACCTCAAATCTATTATTACTTTGCTAAGTATGATACATATTTTTCATTTGAGACGACTAAGATTAATCGTGATATGTGATATTCTATAAATTTATCACACAAAATAATATGAAAATATTAAAAACATTGATTGTCTTACTCAATGATTGATAGCATATTAAAAGTGAAAAGTATAAAATATTTTTTATTGCTTGTTGGATTTACTTTTTTAATATCAATGGGCATCAGTTATTCGTCTTTACCTGAAAGTATATATTATCAATCGCTTGGAGAGAGGTTAAACACAGACCAGATTACCAGTATGATCGAATCACTTAAAAAATGGCAATGGCTGGGTTACCTATTTATCCCACTTGTGATATTAATTCGAGTCGGGTTCTCGTCCACTTGCCTTTATACTGGGATGTTTATAGCCAACATTAAAGTACGATTTCAAGACCTGTTTAAAGTTGCACTAATTGCCGACTTTGTTTTCGTTTTGGCAGGTGTAGTTAAGTTGATTATACTCATCTTCATCAAAGAAGTAAATACACTGGATGACTTACAGTTTCAGCCCTTATCCCTGATGGAGTTGTTCAATCGTGAATCGGTCGATCAACTGTTCTTTTATCCATTGTCGCTCATAAGCATTTTCGAAGCTCTATACTGGCTGGTATTGGCATGGTTGCTAATGGATGTTGTTGAAAAACCTTTTGGAAGTACCCTCAAAACGGTTGCCAGTTCGTATGGCACTGGCTTATTGCTTTGGGTTTTGTTTGTGATGTTTTTAACTGTAAACCTAAGCTGATGAGAAAAACCATACGATATCTAATATTGGCTTTATTGCTGGTAGCCGGAGCTTGGTTGCTGATACGCACGTATCAATCTTATCAGTTGAAAAAGAAAGTTACAGAAAGTATCCAAAACCTGCCATCTGCCTGTTTCGAATCTCTGAACGGAAGGCCGATTTGTACCGACGAGTTTGATAACCGGAAGCCAACGGTAATCATCTATTTTCATCCAGAATGTGAGCATTGTCAATACGAAGCTTCTGAAATTGGGAAGAATGCCCAACAATTTGAAGAAGTAAATATGATTATGGTTACGCCCGATGACTCGATAAAACGGCTAGAGGACTTTGCTGCCAATTATCACCTTTGGGAAGTAGACAATCTGGCTATTTTGATCGACCGAAAACGGGAATTTAAAAAGCGCTTTGGTTCAGCCGTTTCGCCAGCGGTGTTTATTTACGGTATCGACCGGAAACTGGTAAAAACTTACAAAGGCGAAACAAAAATTGAGGCAATAATTAACAGCCTTGAATAATTTGCGATTTGAGTATTTATAATCTAACAATTAAAAAACATGTATAAAATACTATTTATCATCGGTCTATGCCTTGCAGCTTTAGTATGTAATGCACAACAAACCGATTCAGAAAAAGACATCATGAAATTACTAGAAGTGAATGGTAGCGCGGCTACCTACGATTTGGCATTCGAGCAAATAGTTGCCCAGTACAAAATGATGAAACCCAATGTTCCCCAGGTATTTTGGGAATCGGCTAAACGCGATGTTTTCGACAAAGAAATTGTTGAATTGAACAAGAAGCTTGTCCCTATTTTCCAAAAGTGTTATACCCAAGAAGAAATAAAGCAGTTGATTGCCTTTTACCAATCGCCACTGGGCAAAAAACTTACTGAAGGGACGACCAAAGTAAGCAAGGAGTCGATGCAGATTGCACAGACCTGGGGAATATCGCTGGGAGGAAAGTTAAATAAATATCTTACCGAAAAAGGAATGTAAAATAAAAAATGCCTACGATTGATCACTCTTTTGCAGGCTTTTTTAACATACTTATGAAAGAGTCGAAATCTTCGAAACACATAAACAAAACCTTCACCCGTCAATATAGTCAGTTTTATTGCGGGTTGTCTTGCCTTACTTCCATCGTAAAATATTATGGAGGCGAAACTCTACAGGAAAAATTACGCGATAGCAGCGGCACCACCTTAAATGGCACCAGTTTATTGGGATTGTACCAGTCGGCTCAAAAAATGGGTTTTGAGGTGAAGGGCTATGAAGCCGATTTAGAAAACCTTAAAACAATTTACCATCCGATTATTCTGCACATTCTTAACGAAAATAGTTTGGAACATTTTGTGGTTTGTTACGGGTACAGCAACAATAAATTTATAATTGGCGACCCTGCATGGGGAATTGTTGAATATTGCGACGAAGAACTGGAAGTGGTGTGGAAATCGAAAGCTCTGCTTTGGCTGAAACCCGGCAACGATTTTAAAAAAGTTGAAAACCTGAAAAGTGCGAAACTGATTTGGTTCAAAGAGTTAATTAAAGACGATGTACCTGTTTTGCTCGTTGCTGCTTTTATGGGAGTTGTTCTGGCAGCGCTCGGTTTGGCAACAGCCATTTATACCCAAAAGCTGATCGATAAAATTTTACCATCGGCCAACTACGAATTGTTGTTTAAAAGTCTGGCTATTTTCGTTGCAGTTTTATTCGCCAGGGCATTCGTTGGCTACATCAGGGGAATAGTGTTGATACGACAAAGCCGCGACATGAACGTAAGGGTGGTGTCGTCGTTTTTTGGGAAACTCATGTATTTGCCCCAAAATTTTTTCGATAGTACATCAACCGGCGATATGACCGGACGATTGAACGACTCGCAACGTATTCAGCGTGTAGTTATCAACCTAAGCAGCAGTGTACTAATCGATGCGCTGATTGTAATTTCCTCATTAATTTACATTTTTTTATTGTCCGCATCAACCGGGGCAATTGGTTTGTTGTCGCTGCCAATTTTCGGTTTGCTTGCCTGGAAATACAACCAACAAATCATTGAAAAGCAGCGGGAAGTTATGCAATCACATGCTATCTCTCAAAGCAAATACATTGATACTATTCAAGGTATAAAAGTGATCAAAACAGGAAACAAAGAATCACTTGTCACAAAAGCTGTACATTCAATTTATAGTTTCTTTCAGGAGAAGGTTTTCGAATTGGGAATTTTAGGGAATACGATCAACCTTTGGGCACAGGCAGGTAGTATCCTGATTATCTCCTCAATAATTGCATGGTCTTCTTTTCTGGTAATCGACAAACAACTTCAGTTGGGCGAAATGATGGCCATTGTTTCCATTGCAGGCACTCTGGTTACTTCGGTAATTAACGTGGCAATGGCCAACATCCAGTTTCAGGAGGCCAAAACCGCTTTCGAACGTATGCACGAATTTTCTGCCGCCGAACCGGAATACGAAATGGAAGTTCCAAGTTCAAAATTTCAAGTTTCAGGTTCTACCGAGCCAAAAATCAAGACTCTTGAAATCAATAACCTTAATTTCAGGTTTCCGGGGAAAAGCTTATTACTGAAAGATATTACCATGCACTTTGAGCGCGGAAAGATCGCAACCATTTTTGGTGAAATCGGCTGCGGAAAAAGCACCCTGATTTCAGTCCTGCAGCGCTTGTATCCTTTCGAATCAGGACAAATAATAGTAAATGACTTAGACTGGGCAACAATTTCGATACCTCAATGGCGCGACAAAATTGGTGTTGTTTCGCAACATGTGAAGCTTTTTAACGGTACCATTCTCGATAATATTTGTCTGGAAGAAAAACCCAACATTCAGGAAGTTATTGCCTTTTGCAAAGAAACTGGTATCGAAATGTTTATCAACGAATTCCAACAAGGCTATGCCACCATTGTAAATGAAAATAGTACCAACCTCTCGGGAGGGCAACAGCAGTTGATTGCTCTGGCTCGTGCACTTTACCAAAAACCACAACTGCTTTTGCTCGACGAAGCCACTGCCGCAATGGATCGTCGGACAGAGCAATTTGTATTAAAACTCCTGCAACAAAAAAAGAAGGAAATGATGATTATTTTTGTAACCCACCGTGTTCAGTTGGCACGTCACACCGATTTTATTTATGTGATTGAAAATAAACAAATAGCGGCATCAGGAACTCATGATGAGGTGGAGCAAACCAACCAATTTTACAGGGACGCTTTTGAGGAAATTCAACTTGTAAGCGCCTGATTTTAATTTTGTCGCAAAAAAAGACTCCGCTGAAATATTTCGTTTCAGCGGAGTCTTTAAAATTAAAAGTGAAAACAACGGCTATTTCACCAGTTTGGCGTCTTCCATAATCAGTTCGTAAAAATAGCCGTAGCCAAAATCCTTTTTCAGGGTAATGGTTCCTTCAAAAGTCACCACTTCGTCGAGTGCGGCTTTATCAAGAGTGGTAATGGTCAGGTCGAAGTTTTCTCCGTCTTTGGTTCCGTCCTGAATATGAATCCAGTTTTTGCCCATCACTTCATCGTTCACTTTCACAACCTGCCCCTTCATTTTTATTTTTTTGCCCGAATATTTTTCGCGATCTGCATACAGCACGGCAATTGAAAGGCCATTTTCAGCCGGAGCAACCGATATCGCTTCATTCATGGTAAGAGTAGGCTGCACAGGTTTAATTTCCTCCGGAGTTTCGGTTTTTGCCGCAATGGGCTCTTTACTAAGTCCCTGAACGAAAAAAACGGTTTCGAAAGTCCGGTTGAGTTCCTTGCTTTGGAAATTATTCATTTCAAGGGCTTCTTCGTAATAATAGGTTTCACCTATCGCCGCTTCCTGACGGTTAACCGCAATCCAGTTTTCAGCACCGTTTTCACTAACCTTCAAATAGGTGTATGCTGAGGTTTGAATAACTTCTTCAACTTTTACTTCGTGCATCGAAGCATTTGCAAGGGTTTGTACTGTAGGCACCTTGTTCTTTTTCACACAACCTGTAAACACCACCAGAATAGACAGAATAACAAATAATGATCTCATAATTTATAAAATTTAATATTTTCTGATTTTTAACTTTTGTTGAAATAGCTGAATTCAAAAACATTAGCATTCAAACAAATTTCAAAACAATTAGTTGTAATTTTAGTTGATTTTTCGATCACTTAGCCACAATATGATTTAAATCAATTGAAACTTAAAAAAAAACCAAATGGAACCCAATCCAAAAACATCAAACATCAAAACCGGACGCCGTCAATTTCTAAAGAAAACTGCCGCATTTGCTGGTGCATCAGTTCTTTTGAGTATTTCGCCTGTAAATTTATTTGCTGAAATTATTAAAGCCAACGATTCGAGGCTCGTAACCGAAACCATTACTTATGCCGGAGCCAGTGGCCCGATGATAGCCTATCTTGCCCGTCCGAAAGGGAAGAAAAAACTTCCGGCAGTAATTGTGATTCACGAAAACCGCGGACTTCAACCGCACATTAAAGATGTTGCGCGGCGAATGGCCCTCGAAGGTTTTGTTGCCCTTGCACCCGATGCATTGTCGCCACAGGGCGGAACTCCCGAAAAACCCGAGGATGCCGGCCCAATGTTCCAGAAACTGGATTACGAAGTTACCAAGAAAGATTTTTCGGCTGCCGTGGCCTACCTTAAAACCAATCCGCTCACAACCAGCAAAGTGGGCTGTACCGGTTTTTGCTGGGGTGGAGCCATGACCAACCATGTTGCAGTAAACGCTCCTGAACTGGACGCAGCCGTTCCGTATTATGGCGGACAGCCCAAAACCGAGGATGTGCCGAAAATAAAAGCCCCGCTGCTTTTGCATTACGCCGGAAACGACGAACGTATTAATGCCGGAATTCCAGCTTTTGAGGCAGCCTTGAAGGAAGCGAAAATTGAATATCAGCTGTACATGTACGAAGGTGCCGCACATGCTTTTAACAACGATTCGAACCCACAGCGGTACAACAAGGAAGCCGCCGATCTGGCCTGGAAGCGAACGATTGAATTCTTCAGGAAAGAATTAAAATAGGAGGATTAACTCTGGGAAAGTTTTGTAGTGCGTATAAAACTTTCCCAGAGTTTTAAATAAAAAAGGCTACCTTCTCCAAACTTCCGCAACTACCTCCACAAATGGTTTGCAGTGGTTGAAAAACAATTTGTACCCTTCGCACAAATAATTCAGGCCCGGCTCTCCTTCCGGATTTTCATCGAAGCGGTCTTTCGGGCAGGCGCCGTTGCAAAAGTTCCGGACTTCGCATTTCATGCAATACTCCGGAAGTGTATTGAGTTTGGCAAGTCCGAATGCTTTCTGTGCCGGGCTTTCCAGCATTTCTGAAAGTGTTGAATAGCGGATATTTCCAATCCTGTGAGCCGGATCAACAAAATGATCGCACGAATAAAAATCGCCATTGCGCTCAATCACCGGAACGCGGCCACAAGCAGGTTTAAAGATGCAGAGCGAATGTTCTAACCCAAATGCAGTGCGGAGCGCTTCTTCGAAAATCTGTATTTTGACAGTTCCAATATCCGAAGTTTTCCATTCGTCGAAAATGGCACACAAAAATTCTCCAAAAGCTTTTGCTGGAACTGTCCGTTCAGAAACCATTTTTTCGCCTGAAGTTTGTTTTTCCACCAATGGCAAAAATGTGATGAATCCGGCTTTCAGGCTTTTGAAAAAGCGATAGACTTCCAGCGGAAATCCAACATTTTGGGCATGAACAACGCAAAGTATTTCGCAAGGAATCTGATACGATTGCAGAAGTTGAAACCCGCGCAAAACCTCATTAAAGCTTGATTTTCCATCTTTCCTGAATCGGTTGACAGCATGAAATCGTTCCGGTCCGTCGAGGCTGATTCCGACGATAAAATTC
This sequence comes from Bacteroidota bacterium, assembly GCA_023251435.1. Lineage (GTDB taxonomy): Bacteria > Bacteroidota > Bacteroidia > Bacteroidales > Prolixibacteraceae > Aquipluma. Next base: position 28,629 of record JAHEYU010000009.1, on the reverse strand, counting down.
TCTTTTTTCAGGAATTGGCACCACTCGTCGTTTAGCAAAGTGCCGTTGGTTTGAATGCCGTTTAAAGCGAAGCGATCGGGCGGAAGGTGCTTTTTCTGAATTTCAGTAATTTGCCGGAAATAATCCAGCCCGGCCAAAGTGGGTTCACCACCGTGCCACGAAAAGAAAACGGTAGGTTCGGTGGAAGCTTCAATGTGCTGAACGATGTACATTTCAAGTAAATCACCGGGCATCCGGTGAAGACCGGAATCGGCAAGCAACTCACTCTTTGCGAGGTAATAGCAATAGCTGCAAGCCAAATTACAACTGGCCCCAACCGGTTTCACAAATACCTGAAAATCTTCCATTTATAATTTTATATGATTGACCGTTTAATACCTTTTCTTATTTTATGGCAGTCAATTGTGGTCATTTTATTGTCATTAAAAATCCGTTAGCTGTCGGGTCGCTAGCAATCAAAGGCAGCAGAGCTGCAAGATATTTGTAGTAAAAAAGTAGAAAAAGCTGGTAAGGTGCATCGCACCGCAATACTACAAATAAATATGTGTCTACATTTCGGTACTCCGCACCTCTGATTTGTGTTGCATCGTGAATACTACAAATATCAACGGTGCGCTGCACCTGAAAAATGCATGGTTCGTTTTACTCACACCAAACATTAAAGAGCCATTAATTCTATCTAAGTCTTTTCCCTTCGCTGCAGGCTTCAATCAGTTTATTCAATCTCGAAATTCGCGTGGCTTCCTGTTTGGCACTCATCACCCAATAAATGATAGGTTTTTTGTACGATGGCGCCTGAACCTCAAAGTAATTCCATGCTGCGCAGTTTTCCCGAAACGTAGTTTCCATTTCTGCTGTTAATTTCTCCGGATGGTTTTCGTAGCTGTATATTTCCGACCGTGCTTCCGACCGTTTTTCGAAAGCGGCCAAACCTGCGGGAGTCATTTTCCCCAACCGAATCAGTTGTTCCATTTTTGCAATGTTTACCGCACTCCAGTTGCTTTTCGGGCTGCGAGGCGTAAACCGGATAGTATAACTTTCATCATCAAAAGCTCTCCTTATGCCATCAATCCACCCAAAACAGAGCGCTTCATCCACCGAGTCAGACCAGGTCATGCTCGGCTTTTTTGTACCCACTTTGTAGTAGCCAACAATCAATTCTTTTTCAGTCTGATGGTTTTCATCAAGCCATTTTCTGAAGTCACCGGTATTGGTAAAAAATGTTGGAGCCATTTTTCTTGAGTCTGTTTCCATTTCGTCCGAAAGAAGGTCAAATCTTTGTTCGCCTAAACAGCGCCGCCGATTGCTATCCTTCATGTTATTTATCTACAAATATTTAGCACCTCTGGTGCCAAAAGCTGCCAGTTGATTGGTTCTCGAATTGATCGTTTTTATGTATCGAGAAACTCTAAAGTTGACTCTCAAAAATCACCTTCGCAATTTAGAATAAGCCCTGTTAATCAGCCAACTCACGAAGATGAGCCCTAGTCCGGCAAATAAAAAAGGCATTACCATTGCGATCAACATATCCGACTTTTCGAAATTAAAAAGCAGATAGGCAAAAGCCGAAATCAGCACAAATGCGCCCAAATAAAGTAGTGTTTTACTAACAATTGAAGCAAGTTTCTGATGCTTGCTATTTTCATTCTCCTGATTTCTTAAAAATCCCTTTTCAAGCATGACCTTTTATTTTTTTTTGAATTTGCAGCTAAATTACACAATAATCGGGTTTGCAGAATTTTCATAAACAAAAAAACCTCCTGCTTTTGCAAACAGGAGGTACTTAGTTTGGGTAATCTCTACAATTCTTTTATCCTGATGTTCCGGAATTTCAGTTCGGAGCCATGCCCCAGAAATCCGATGTATCCTTTATTACGTAACAACCCCGGATGATCCTTGTGGTCGGCAGTTCCGTTTTTGCTGGCTTCTTTCATGTTTCCTTCCAGAATCACAGTTTCGTTCAGGGTAATTTTTATGTCATTGCCTTTCACAACCACTTCCTGAACATTCCATTCGCCAACAGGTTTTAGAAATCCCCTTTTGGCGGCAATGATTCCATATACAGAACCGTGGTACTGATAGTCTTCCAAGTCCTTGTAAATATCTGCAGTGTTGTCCAGAATTTGCAGCTCTTTGCCAACATAAGCGGGATCGCCCGTTAGCGGAGCATGAATCCCCAACCCGTTATTGGCACCGGGAGTTAACTGAAATTCGAACCTGAAAATAAAATCGGAATATTCCTTTTCGGTAAACAGGTTTCCGTGAGCGCCTTCCCTCGGACTTACAACCAGTAACCCATCTTCAGCTGAATAATCAACTTTGTTGCCAATCCAGTTGTCGAGGTTTTTCCCGTTGAACAACAGTTTGAATCCGGCAGATTCTTCTTCAGCGCTCAGTTTAACTTCTTCAGTATTCAGTTCTTTTACAAAAATATTTCTGAAAGCCAGATCAGTTCCGTGCGCCTGCAATTCAATGGCTTCGGTTTTGAAAATCGGCATCGAACGATCCCAGTAATTTTCCATCACCACATTGTCAACCACCAAAACGCCATTCAGGTAAACAGTTACAAGTTCGCCCACCATTTTTATACGGAAAGTATTCCAGTCGCCAATCGCATTATCGGCTAAAACCAATGGTTTGCCTGGGTTTTTCTGGTTGTTGTACAAACCACCTGAACCTACCTGAGCGCCCACATCAACGCGCGAAGTATCCCAAATCTGTACCTGTGGTGTGCCACGCAGGTAAATTCCGCTGTCGCCATGTTTGCTGATTTTCCAGTCAACAATCATCTCGAAATCGCCGTACATTTTCTTTGTACACAAATTGTCGCCCTCGCCACTGAAATAAATGGCACCATCCTTTACCGACCAGTTAGTCAGCATTTTGGTATTGGCTTCAAGCTGCGCTTTAGCCAGCTCTTCCGGTTTCATTTTGGCGCGCGCAATCGGATTTTTCACCAATCCATGCCAGCCGGTCAGGTCTTTCCCGTTAAAAATGCTCACATAACCTTTTTCTTTCGGCATTTTTTCGAGGTATTCGCGCACATCAATTACGTCGTACTGGCTATCTGGACCAGTCATTTTGCCCATCACTTTGGTCAAAACTTCAGCAACAAATTCGCCTGTAAGTCCATTCTTTTTTCCTGAAGAAGGCAATGCAAGCGATTTGGCGGTTGAAGATGCAACGGCACCCAGCTCAGTATGGTCAAGAAATTCGGAAACAAAAACCAATGAAAGGAATGTTTTCACATTTTCGGAAGCCTGAATAACACGTGTTTTTTCCGGAACTGAAGTACATTCGGGCATCAGTTTACGAATCATCAGTAATTTCTTATCATCGGGGAGATTCGAGTCGAGCGTTGTCCGGATGTACGATTTTAGCGCATCGGCCCGGAATGGTTTCATCTCCGGATTGGCGAAAACCGCAAACAAATGCGGGGCAGCTGAAGCGTCCTTCCAGTTTGAAAGCGATACAAAAGCAGCTTCCCGTTCAGCCTGACTACCACTTTTGAGTAAACCAACAACGGTTTTCAAGGCTTTCTGATCATTCAGCGACGATAAAACCGGAATGAGTTTTTCGGTCATTCCTCCGTTCTGAATTTCCTTCAGTACCAGACTGGCATCGGGTTTTGCAGTTCCTGAATAAATGGCAATCAGCGCTTTTTGTATGTTTTCCTGCGTTTTTTTATCGCCGGTTTGTTTCAGCATCGCAATCAAGTCGGCAGCATTTTCGGTTTTCGAAACCATTTCGAGAGCAGCGAATGCAGCAACACTAACTTCAGGGTTTGCCGACGAACACTGTTTTTTAATCAGCGAATACGAATCTGTAGCACGGCGGGCACCCAAAACATTTATCAGAACCACTTTCCCGGCATCGTTCATGCCTTCGAGCTGTGCGGCGAGCAAATTAGTTTCCTTCACTGATGTAGTGATTTTTAGCGCCTGCTCAATTTCGGTGGCCTCTGTACCGGTGGCTTTTTTCAACTGTTCGAGTAAAACGGGCACAGCTTTCGACTTCTGATTGATGGCCAGCGAACGGATTGCTTCCAGGCGGACAGTTTCCTCTTTCGATGCCAAAGCTGGCAGAATCGCTTTCTGAAGCACATCAGATTCGGTACGGTTAGCCAGAAAATGAATGATTTCAGTCTGTGTTTCGGCAGGGGCTTTTTTCAACAGGGCAATCCAGGAACCGATGTTCTGGTTGTTCAATTGAGCAGAAGCATTGTTAAGCACGGCATTCCGATATGCTTTATCCGTGTTTTTAATTTCTTTCAGGAACAGGTCGTTGTTGCCAAATCCAGGAACTGCAAGCGCCGAAGAGCGATAAATCAGTTGATTTGCCTGCTTACAGTTTTTCATCACCACCGAGCACAGTTGATTGCTCAGTTTGGTTTCGCCTTTTTCGGCCAAACGTTTGGCGTATTGCAAATACGAAACCATCGTTTCGGTAACATCGGGCTGATATTTTGCTGCTTTTGCTGCGGCTTCGAACGCAGAAAGCGAAGCTTTTCCTCCAATGTTAGCCAATGCCGCAAAAGTATGCTGCAACAATTCGCCCTCAGCAGTTTTGCTCAATTCAATCAGCGAATTTTCTGCCGGTTGGTATCTCAACTGACCGAGTGTTTTAACCATTGCCAGTTGCTGTAATCCGGTATTGCTGGAAATATTTTTCAGGATTAAAGCCCCGGCTTCTGCAGATCCGATGCTGGTTAATGCCGCCAAAGCTGGTGCATACAAATCAGCCGAATTAAGGTATTTTTCCAGTTTCGCAACCGATTCGGCTCCGCCACAATATTGCAGACGGCGGATAAAAAATGCTTTTACTTCTTTATCTGATGCTTTTTCGAGGGCCGCCAGCAAAGTACCTTCAACCAGTTTGCGATCTTTTTCGCGGTTTGGAGCTCCGGCATATTGTGCCAGGCTTTCCAGGCCCATACGAGCCTGCGCGTCATTGCCTGTTCCGGGAGGAACGATCATGTCGCAGAATTTTGCAACCCCGGGGGCTCCGGTTTCGAGCATCTGAGCCATCAGTTTCGAGGTATGGTCCCCATTTTGTGCCGGAAACTGTGCCAGCACATCGGCCACTTTGGTTTCCAGGCGGCGGTTATCCTGCGCAAATGCAGGTGCCATCAGAAAAAGGGCCAATAAAACGGTCAATATATTCTTTGTAATGTTTCTCATGTGGTTTGTTTTAAATTCTCATTGTCAATCATATTTGCTATTTCGTCCGTAAGAATGCTTTTTCTTTGAAGTACATTTTTCCGCGGACGGATAACGCTTTTTTCATTTTCTTCCGTTGGCTAAAGCCGAACGGCAAAGGATAATCTTGTTTATCAGATGGGATCTTATTGACAGCACCCAACTTGTAACTTTGAACCTGAAACTTTGAACTTTCTTATATCTTCCACTCTCCCCGCATTGGCTGATCGATCAGCTTATTGGCTTCGTCGTCGTTGATGAAAGTTTGTGAAACCGGATCAAATTCCAGTGTCCGGCCCAATCGCAAGGCAATTACACCCATGTTGACAATGGTGGCCGAGCGATGACCGTTCATTTCGTTCAGGGCAAATTTCTGGCGGGTTTTAACCGATTCGCTGAACAAACCTATTTGCGGTTCCGGATCGGGCAATGTGTCGATCAACGATTTCAGGTTCGGGATGTCGGATTTAAATCCACGGAATATCTTGCCTTTTGGTCCTTCGATGTATGCTGCGCTCTGATCTTTGTTTTCACCGTCCAGAATAATCTGGCAACCGTCGGAGTATGTGTAGGTTATTTTGCGCCATGTTCCGATGGCATCATAATCCTGTTGTGGCGCGTCCACCTCCACTTTTACCGGACTGGTAGTATCTTTTCCGAGCATATATTGAACCGGATCGATGTAGTGTTGTCCCATGTCACCCAAACCGCCGCCGTCGTAATCCCAGTATCCGCGGAAGGTCTGGTGAACACGGTGTGAATTGTATGGTTTTTCGGGAGCAGGCCCGAGCCATAAGTTGTAATCCAGTTCGGCAGGAACAGCTTCCGGCATCAGGTTGGATTTACCCACCCAGTAGAATTTCCAGTTAAACCCGGTTACTCCGCTGATGGTTACTTTGAGCGGCCAACCCAAAACGCCACTGTCGATCACTTTTTTCAATGGTTTTACGGGAGTTCCCAGTCCGTAGAAATTGTCTTTGAATCGGAACCAGGTATTCAGGCGGAACATTTTTCCGGTAGCATTGATGGCTTCAACTACTCGTTTTCCCTCGCCAATGGTGCGGGTCATGGGTTTTTCGCACCAAACATCTTTACCTGCCTGCGCAGCCATTACCGACATAATTCCGTGCCAGTGAGGCGGGGTGGCAATGTGCACAATGTCGATTTCGGGGCGAAGCAGCAACTCGCGAAAATCGGAATAACCTTTTACTTCCGGGCCAACTTTTTTTAGAGTGCTGTTCAGGTGGTTTTTGTCCACATCGCAGATGGCGAGCAGGCGAGTGCCTTCGTAAACGATGTGGCCTTGTCCCATCCCCCCAACTCCAATGATGGCTTTGGTTAACTGATCACTTGGGGCCAGAAATCCGTTTCCGCCCAAAACATGCCGTGGAATAATGGTTATCCCGGCAACAGCAACCAGCGACTTCTTCAGGAAATCGCGGCGATTGTTTATTTTTTCAGTCATATTAAATTGAATTAGCAGTGTTCGGTTTTTGAACTCTTGAATTTACTGCAAATTAAGCTTTCGAAGTGCAAAAAGAGGGGTAATAAATGGGGTAATACAATCGGTTTCCAGTATGTTTTTTACCATAAAACCATTAAAAATGCAACTATCGGGTTAAAAAATATTTTCACTGTCAACCAATGACCTAAAATCATGCGGGTATTTTTCCTTGTAAATTTCGAGGTACAATTTCACGAAATTATCAAAAACCGAATGTGCCAGACTTAATTTGCCCTGCCTGATCAGAATGCTGATCTTTTTGTTCAGAGCCGCTTCGTTCAGCGGATCGTTCAAACTGATAACTTCTGCCATATCCAAGAGTATTGAATCGAAATTTTCTTCCGGAAGTAAATGGAATATTTTGAGCCCAAACTCGATGATTTTGTCACTCATCCGGTCGATGTATGGATCGACCCACGATTCGCTCATGTTTGGAAACAGTGTTCCTTTTTTCAGGATAAGCAGCAATTCAGGCAATTCCTTTTTAATATTTTCAGGATCAGAAATCAGTATCTCATTCAGATTTGCTTCAACATAAACCAGATCAACAAAGTACCCATCAGCAAATTCAAACCTCCATAGTTTATCTTGAAAAACCAGTTTCATTTGGGAACACGAAGCCAGCAAAGCTTTCAGGTTCTGAATATTTGTTCCCCGGATATTTTTTGCGCGGGGGGCACTGATTCCAGGCCATAAACAATCAGACAGTTTTTTTGAGCTGATTCCCTTTTCAGTCCCCACACTGTGCAGTAAAAAGAGTACGAACAGCTGTTTTATTTTGGGCGAAAATTTTAAGCTGATATCCTTGCCATCGCTGTTGATGACTTTTAATCCACCGAAGCAATTGATTTTTTCATGATTGTCCGGATTTATGTTCGTGCTGGTTGTTTTTTTATCAGGCAAAGAAACTGGCTGTGTTTTTACAATGGTTCCGGATATTTTTTTTGCCCGTATCTGCCTGAATAATATTACACCCAAACCACCCAGAAAAATTACAATACTTAATATCCATCCGATAGAACCCGGATATTTGCTATCGTTTTCCGATAAAAATTCACTCCAAATCTGCTCTTCATTCAATTCCCTGTCCCATATTTTTATTTCGTGAATGTAACCTGCAAAATATTCCTCCCACAGGTTGCTCCCGATCAACATGGTGTAATCCGATTGGACATAAGGAGTTAACAGACTGATTGTTTCAGTTCGTTCGCCGTTCATGTAAAAACTGATTTGATTTTCAGCGACAGAATGTATCAAAGCGATGAAAGTCCACTGATTGACAGGTATTTTCGTTTTTTCTGAATGGTAATCTTTGATTCCCTGCACGGTAAAAGTGAGCAGACCGTTGTGTATCTTCAGCACAAAATCTTTCCCTTTTCCAACAATGCAATTGTTTTCACCGAGTTTGAAAGGTTTTATCCACGCAGTAATACTGAAATTGGGTTTAAGTGCCGAACGGCTCATCAAACCGCAGTCGGCATAAACATTTCCGGAGAAATAGGCACAATTTTTCCAGGTGTCATCGCCTTCAAAATCAAGGCCGTAGTTGATTATTTCAGTATCATTATTCCGTTGCAGATTCTGCATCTTTTTCAAAAAAACGTAATGATCTGTCAAACCAAAACCTGGATCGAGCGGAACCGCATTGAAAATTTTTATGTTCCCAATATTTTCAGGACTGGGGAGAATAATATCCGGAGAAAACTGATAACCAGCTTTGTAAGGAGCCAATGCCGAAGTGCTGAATGAACTGGTTGGGAAACTAAAGTAGCCATTTGTTCTTCGGTGAGGAAAATCTTTCCACGATACATCGGCAAGCAATTCGTTGCCATTCCGGATTACCCCGAATATTTTTCGTTGACTGTTCAGATTTGAAACAATGCTGGCAGCTTTCCGGATATTCTGGGCATTAGCCTGAATAAAATTGGGCAGTTTCCCTGTATGTTCCCAAAAACTGACAAAATAATTGGCTGCGGGAAAGGAATCAGAATCAGCAATCATCCATAGCAATTCATTACAAGTCAGTTGTTTCAATTGCGATTCATGAATTTCTGAAGTCATGAATTTATCTATTTTGCTGCTATTCAGTTTAAATATTTCTGAAGTGATTTGACTTTGATTAAGACTTTCTTCTTCAGAAATAATTATGACTGGAAGATTCTTTGCGGGAATTTTTGCAATCAGACGATCCAATTCATCGTTCGAACTTCCCGAAAAAAGGAACGCAAGCGGGATGTTTTCCTGAAACAACGAGTCAAGCTGGCCTGGCGTGAGCTGTTCAGGCAGAATAAGCAGATGGGATTTTTGTCGAATTGAAATTCTCAACGAATCAGGAAGTTCTGCGATACGAACTATTCCAGCCTGTGCAAAAACCGAGAACCGGAATAGCAGCAGGATCAATAAAAGCTGATATGATTTTTTTATCCGGATCAAAATTAGCTGAAGTGATTCGTGAATGCACAAACTTATAAAAAACCGTGGAGCAATCAGAGTTCTTCCCAAATTTCAGGAAAGCAAAATCAATCACGACAAAACAATTAAGGAACATTTGCTTTCAAATTGCAATTGAAATCGATCATTTTGTTTCAAATTTAATATTTGTGATTTCCTTATTAGTAAATTCGAATATTTATGCATTATTTTGGACGCCCAAAAATCTCTTAAAAAATGAACAAATCGACTAACAAACAAGGTTGGACTATCACCTTTGCTGCATTGGGCATAAACCTGGTCATGGGAGTGCTCTATTCGTGGGGCGTAATTAAAAAGGCACTTGTAAGCGACTGGGGCTGGACCAATACTGATGCAGCACTTCCCTTCACTGTTTCAGCAGCAGTTTTTGCCGTTACCATGATTTTTGCCGGAAGGGCACAAGATAAATTCGGGCCACGGCCAGTGACCATTTTTAGTGGATTAATGCTTGGTGGCGGATTGATTGCCTCGGGTTTTGCAACCAGCCTGGCTATGATGGTTTTCACCTTCGGAGTTGTAGGCGCCATTGGAATTGGACTCGGATATTCTGCTGCTACGCCATGCGCCATGAAATGGTTCGATTCGTCGAAAAAAGGAATGATTGCAGGAATCGTTGTGGCCGGAGTAGGACTTTCTCCTGTTTATATTACACCAATTACCGCCAGCTTACTGAAATCACAAGGAATCAGTAATACCTTCATAATTCTCGGTGTTTTTGCAATTGTGGCAGTGGTTGTGCTTGCTATGTTCCTGAAAAATCCTCCAGAAGTGGTAGCGCCACAAGCGGCAAATAGCCAGTCAGCACCGGCACCAAAAGGGAACAATTTTACCTGGGACGAAGTATCGAAAACACCTCAGTTTTATTTGTTGTGGATCATGTATTTGCTGGCTGCAACTGCCGGGTTGATGCTGATTGCTCACCTTCCAAGTATAGCCGTCGTTCAGGCCGACTGGAAGACTGCAGGGTTTATGCTAGTAGTTATTCTTTCGGTTTTCAATGCACTGGGGCGTTTGGGAGCGGGTGTTTTATCCGATAAAGTTGGACGCACCCGTGCCATGATGATCGTATTTATGCTTCAGGCCGTAAATATGTTCCTTTTTGCATTCTATACTACTATTCCGACACTCATGATTGGTTCTGCGGTTGCAGGTTTGGCTTATGGTGCCGTTTTCTCGTTGTTCCCAACCACGACTGCCGAATTCTTTGGCATGAAAAACCTGGGAGTTAATTATGGAATGATCTTTACCGGATGGGGTGTTGCCGGAGTAATAGGCCCAATGTTGGGCGGAATGGTTGCCGACAAAACCGGAGCGTACAGCAATGGTTACATAGTTGCAGCTGTGTTTTTAGTTGTTGCTACCATTTTGGTCGGAATGATGAAAGCACCTTCTGTAAACAAGTAGGCAGTTTTCAGTCTCAGTTCTCAGTAAAAAACAGCAGTTCGAACGGATTTCGGGCTGCTGTTTTTGTATACATTGATTATCTTCAAAGTCTAAATTATGCAACTTTATTCATTTTAATTACTTCAAATTCAACACCTTTTTGTATCGCTTGCTCTGCTCTATTGAGTACTTCTTTAGTCATTTCTACGTCAAGATAATATTCGCCACAATTATTGCAAATCTGGGCAGGTACCGCTTTAATTGCAATGATAGATCCGTTACGTTCAAGGGTTACTGTCACTTCTCCCTGACTTGTGCTTCCATTTCTACAAATTACACATTCCATATTGTTTATTTTTTTGTCGTAAAATCTTGGTTCCATAAATCCGTATCTGGCTCATACGCAGTAATAATATAACAATTTTCATTCTCATCGGTTGATGCTACAATATGAATTGGTCTGTTTTAATAAATCCAAGTATCAGAAAACTAGGGTATGGCTTGTCTTCAGGATAATCCTTTATAATTGCACCATTCGCTATTACAATCTCAATTTCTTCAACCAATATGTTTCGTTTAAACATTTGAATGGTTGCATGTCCGTTAAAATACAATTTTTTGTAATTCATTATTTTTTATCAGCATGAATTACAAAGCTAATAATTTAACCTGATGTTTCTCTGTACGTTGAAATGAGAACATTTTTTCATTTTAGCCCAGCCAAAATAGCAGTTCGAACGGGTTTCGGGCTGCTGTTTTTGGATACATGCCTTCCAATTTCCAACCAGTTCATCTGATTGAAATTCTTTATATTTGCTTAAAATTGAAAGCAATGAGAGCAATAGAATTTAAATCGAAACTGGATAAAAACAGGATTTTGATACCTAAAAAGATACAATCTGAACTTCGTGCTACCGACGAGAAAAATGTTCAGGTAATCCTTCTCTTTGACGATTCGGGAGTGAATGTGGATATTGACTTTAAGAAAATTGCTGCTGAGCAGTTTGTGAATGGGTATGCTGATTCAGATTCAATCTACGACAACTATTAGCAATGGTACATGTATTGGGGAATTAATTACTTTAGCAGCTGGATGATTAATAATTCTGATATGAGGTCCGGATTCAAAAGCTTACTGATTTGTTTATTGTTATTCCCTGTTTTTACAGCACCTGCGCAGACAAAAGATCTGAAGCATTACCAATGTACTTTTTTTGAAAGTTACCGTGTCGGAGATATGTCGACCTGGCCCGGACTGATCGCCGAAATGGAAAAAGTAAAATCGACCGATCTGGCCTGGCAAACCGAGATTGTGAAAGCGATATACGGCTACGTGGGTTATCAGCTGGGCAATAAAAACAAGGATTTGGCCCGCGGCTACATCAACAAGGGCGATGTTTATCTCACGAAGTTGCTGAAACAACATCCGCAAAATGCACAGCTTCACAGTTTAACAGGTGCGTTTTACGGCTACAAAATAAGTTTGGCATTTTACAAGGCTCCGTTTTATGGGCCCAAAAGTATGATGCACATCGAAAAATCGATTGAGCTTGATGCTTCCAATCCAAGCGGTTATATCGAAAAAGGCAATTCGTTGCTCTATCGTCCGGCGGCATTTGGTGGCGACAAAAATGAGGCGCTTGTTCTTTACCGGAAAGCCTTGAAGCTGATGCAGAAATCAGGCGACCACCAATGTAACTGGCAGCAAATGCTGCTTCGTGCCTTTATCCTGAAAAGTTTGTACGAAACCAACCAGGTGGCCGAAGCCAAAGCTTTCAGGGAATCGATGCAAAAAGACTATGGCCCAATGAACTGGGTGGAGCAATTTGTTGGCGCCAATCTGATTGATGGGAAATAATTCGAAACTCATAAGATTCACCTTTCATTATCAGAGCGAAAAATTGATGGGGATGCCATAACTTACTTTTACCGGTTTCCCTTCTTCTATGCCTGGTTTAAAATTTGGCATATTTCTAACAATCCTCATTGCTTCTTCATCCAAAAGATAATGAACTCCTTTGCCTATCCTTACATTGGTCACTTTACCCTCTTCGTCTACAATAAACATTACAATAACTTTCCCCTGAATATTTCCAATCGCTGCCTCTCTCGGGTACCTGATATTAAATGCCACATACCTTCGTAATGCTTCTGGTCCTCCAGGGAATTCGGGCATTTTTGTTGGTTTTGTAAAAACCTTGTCTTCATTATACAAGCAGAAGCCTTGGTTTGAAATCACAAGATATAAGTTCATAATACTGAATACCTGGTTGTTCTCCACCCTGGCCGGATTAAATAATGGTGGTTCTTCAAAAACCTGATTGAGCAATTCGATGGAGAGTGGCGACAGTTCTGAAATTGGTTCGATTTGCGTGATTTTTCCGTTCTTATTGATCGAAAGCCGGAGGTCGATCCTTTGTGGCGTGGTGATTTCATTCAGCTTTTCAAGTTTTGCCGACCTTGATTTCAGGTATTCATTAAAAGCATCATTTCCGCCAGCGTAGCTTGCCTTTTCATCAGGATTATCGAAGTAAATATCCGGGACTACTGCTTCTCCCGAAACCAGTTTTCCGGCAGTGTAAACACCTTGTTGGGTTATATTTCCATTCAGATCAAACGTCTTGAATTCTCCATCTTTCAGGTTTTCTTTATAGTTTCCCAAAAAATATGGCTGGCCGTTTTCATACCAGATTTTATATTCTCCATCAATAGCTTTCCCGTATCTCGATACCAGAAGTTGTTCTTTTCCATTACTGAAATAGGTGATTTCCTGAATCAGTATACCTGCTTTGAACGAACTTGTCTTTTCTGTTGTCCCGTCTTTTCTGAAATAAACCTGATCCCCGTCCAATACTACTTTTCGATTTAACAGGTTGTTTGTCAATTGGCTTAAATCAAATCTCTTCTCCAAACAGATGTAACGATCTTTGGTCTGAAGGGAACCATCCGGACAAAACGTTTCAACGAATAGATGATCAGGGCTGGCTGGATCATAGCTTACCTCACAATCTTGCGAAACTCCTGCAACTAATGCTATTCTGGTTTTACCAACAATTTTGAACGAATGTTTTATTTCCTGAGATAGCCCGGTATAAGGAAGTATTTCAAGTAAAACTAATATTATTAAGAGAGCTAACTTTGGTTTATGGATGGACAGAGAAGATGTGGAATTGTACATGGTTAATAAAATTACTGCTGCTTGATTAGATTGAATTATTGTAATATAAATCCTACAGGAATCGTATAGGTTACTCGAACTGGCTGCCCTTTCTGTCGACCAGGTTTCCATCTGGGCATGTTTTCTATAACACGTATTGCCTCAGCATCAAGCGTGGGATGAACCCCTTTGAATATTTTAACATTGGTGACATGTCCTGTTTCATTCACTATGTAGTTTACGAAAACGGTTCCCTGAATTCCGTGTTCCTGCGCATAAACGGGATATCGTGTTGTTTGGGCGAGGTGTTTTCGCATTGCCAGTTGACCTCCTGGAAATTCGGGCATCTCTTCAAGAATAACGAAAGCATTTTTTGAAATCGTATCTTTTTCAGCCGCATGAGTGGTACTGTCGTTAATTATTTCGACATATTCGGGTCTATAATAATTTCTGAATCCACGTTTTGTGAGAAACAAACTTTTAAATAGGATGCTACTTACGGGTGCATCCTGGATAAGAGCAGGTTTAAACCCTGAAAAATCCTGAAAGGCATAATCGACTAGTTCATGCTCACGTTGTGCATACCATCCCATATATTCCAGCTTGTTTAGGTCTCCAAGATTATTGATGGTTAGTTTAAGTTTAATAATTATTGCTTCATCTACTCTTATATCATGAAACTGCTTTAAATTCGATATTCTTTTGTTAAGGTATTCATTTAGGGCATCTTCGCCTCCCGGAAATTCAGCCGGTGTGTCAGTTTGCTCATAAACCAAATCCTGCACCACCGATATGCCCGAAACAAGTTTCCCTGCTTCGTAAGTACCTTTTCTCAAAACATTTCCGTCTTCAGCATAAGATTCAAAATCGCCGTGCTTTACATTGTTTTGGTAATGCCCCGAAAACTGCAATTGACCATTTGGATACCACATTTTATATTCGCCATTGAGCGTGGCGGCATCTCCTTCCATATATAGTTCTTTGTTCCCATTCCCGTAATAAGTTAAAGCGCTTAACACAATGCCTTCTTTATACGTCAGTTCGCTGGCTACTTCGTTTTTATTCCTGAAGTTGTAGTGTTTCCCGTCTCGGACAAGTTGTTTTTCATTGATGTATTGATTGAATTTTTTCAGCAAAAACTCTTTCCCTTTGAAAACAAATGAGGTTTTGGTCAGCAATTGTCCATTTTGATCGTAATCATAAATGAACAAATGGTCGGGGCTTTCGGGATGGTATTCCACCTTTGCCTTTCCCTTGTAATCGATATAACTTTTTGCTCCTGAAATTCTGATAGAAGGAATGACTGTGCTCGATTGTGCTTTCGTGTTAAAAGGTACAATTAGTAAAAAAAGGATAGTAAGGCCGATTATCACTGGTGTCTTCATGGTTAGGTCGTTTTATATTCAAAAGCGATTACTTTTTACAGGGATGGCAGAAATTCAGCAATTATGTGTAGCAAGATACTGTGTTTTTTTTATTAAACAATAGATTGAATGAAATGATTTTTACTTTTACGACACAAATCAGGTAAATATTATTTTGCAGGAGAAAGCTGTTTTCGCTGCCATTAATCATGTAAATTTGGCAAAAACACGAATATCTTTTCAGACTGAAATTTAAACGATCAATTTCAACCATAAATAACAACAAAATGAAACTAACCTATTTTCTATTGGCCGCACTGGTAATCTTTAGCATACCTCTTTCGGCCAAAACCGACGACAAAGACAAAGCTAAAGACAAAGTAAAAGGCGACACCATTATTACCACTTCGCTGGTTGATGGCCTTAAATTCAGGAGTATTGGTCCGGCCTGGTGCAGCGGCAGAATTGGCGACCTGGCCGTTAACCCGAAAAATCCGAAAGAGTATTATGTAGCTGTTGCCAGTGGGAATGTGTGGAAAACGGTGAATGGCGGAACAACCTTTGACCCTGTTTTCGACAAGTATGGCGCTTATTCAATTGGAGTGGTGAAACTTGATCCAACCAATCCGAATGTGGTTTGGGTGGGAACGGGCGAAAACAACCATCAGCGCGCGCTGGGATATGGCGACGGTGTTTACAAATCACTCGACGGCGGAAAATCATTTAAGAACATGGGTCTGAAAGAAAGTCGCCAGATTGGTGGAATTGTAATTGATCCGCGAAATTCGAATACCGTGTTTGTTGCCTGCGAAGGTTCGGCCTGGGGACCCGGTGGCGAGCGCGGACTTTACAAAAGTGCAGATGGCGGAACTACCTGGGAAAAAGTGCTGAATGTGAGCGAAAACACTGGCATCAACAATGTGGTGATGGATCCTTCGAATCCCGACATCATGTACGCCACATCTGAACAGCGTCGCCGCCATATTTTTGGCAAAATTGGAGGAGGACCTGAATCTGCTGTTTACAAAACGACCGATGGAGGCAAAAACTGGCGCAAAATTATGGACGGCCTTCCAAAAGTTGATATTGGTGGAATGGGCATCGATATTTCGCCTGTGAATCCGAACATGGTTTACCTGATTGTTGAGGCACAGCTTGAGAAAGGTGGTTTCTTTCGCTCGAGCAACAAAGGCGAAAGTTGGGAAAAGATGAGCGATTACCACGCAAGCGGCCAGTATTACAACGAAATTGTTTGCGATCCGGTGAATGCTGACAAGGTGTATTCGACCGAAACCGTAACCAAATACACGATCGACGGCGGAAAGACCTGGACAACTTTGGGCAATAACAAACGCCATGTCGACGATCATGCAATGTGGATTGACCCGAAAGATCCGGAGCATTTTCTGATTGGTGGCGATGGTGGTTTGTACGAATCGTTCGACAGCGGTAAAAATTATGATTTCAAGGAAAATCTTCCGGTAACCCAGTTTTATCGCGTTAATGTTGACAACGCGTTTCCTTTTTACAATGTATATGGCGGAACTCAGGACAATAATTCGATGTACGGTCCATCGCAAACCACTTCAAGAGATGGCGTGGGCAACGACGAATGGCAGGTTACCGTTGGTGGCGATGGTTTCTGGATCGATACCGACCCGAACGACCCGAATATTATTTACACCGAATCACAATATGGCGGAATGGCGCGTTTCGACCGCAAAAGCGGTGAGGACATCAGCATAAAACCACGCGAACGGAAAGGCGAGCTGGCCTACAAATGGAATTGGAATGCACCTCTTTTTGTAAGCAAACATGCTCCGAAACGATTGTACACTGCTGCCAACAAAGTTTTCAAAAGCGACGACCGAGGCGACTCTTGGCAAGTCATTTCTGATGATCTGACGACCAAAACCGACCGGAATATGTTCCCGGTGATGGGTAAATTCTGGAGCGCGGATGCTGTCGCCAAAGATGTTTCAACTTCGCAGTGGGGAACCATTGTTTCGCTCGACGAATCGCCGGTGAAAGCTGATCTGCTGTATGCCGGAACCGATGACGGAGTGATTTCGATAACCGACGATGCCGGAAAAAACTGGCGTCAGGTAAAAACTTTCTCCGGAATTCCTGAATACACATACATAAGCGACCTGAAAGCCGACCGCTTTGACGAGAATGTAGTTTACGCTGCATTCAATAATTTACAGAACGACGATTTTAAACCATACCTGCTGAAAAGTTCTGACAAAGGAAAAACATGGGCTTCAATCGCGGCAAATCTACCGGCTAACGGAACTGTTCATTGTATTGAGCAGGATTATCTCGTACCCAACCTGTTATTTGCGGGTACCGAATTTGGTGCATTTTTCACCCTCGACGGAGGTAAAAACTGGGTTCAGATAAAATCGGGATTGCCAACAATTGCCGTTTTCGACATTGCTTTGCAAACCCGCGAATCGGATTTGGTACTGGCTACTTTTGGACGTGGATTTTACATCCTCGACAATTACAGTCCGTTACGCGAATTGTCGCATGAACTGGCTGCCCGCGATGCCCATATTTTCAAGGTTGAAACCGCAAGCATGTTTATTCCGACTTCATCGAAAGACAACCAGGGAAGCACCTACTTTCTGACTAAAAATCCTGAATTTGGTGCCACATTTACATATTACCTGAAAGAAGTTCCGAAGACGAAAAAGGAAATCAGGCAGGAAGCCGAAAAGAAATTGTTCAAGGAGGGGAAACCCATTCCGCAGCCCACCTGGCGGGAAATACAGCTGGAAGCCAAAGAAGAACCTACTCACCTCATTTTTACTATTACCGACGATGCCGGAAATGTGGTTCGTCGTTTGACAAAAGCTCCTTCGAAAGGCATTAACCGTATCAACTGGGATTTACGTTACGCCGGTACCCGCGCGCCTCAAAGCAATAAGTTCGATCCGGTGAAAGAAACTCGCGGCAGTATTTTAGCCATGCCAGGCAAATACAAAGTTGGGATGAGTTTGTGGTTCGAGGGTCAGGAAAAAGAATTGGCAGCTCCGGTTGAATTTACTTGTCAGAAACTCAATATCTCAACATTACCGGCTTCAGATTATCAGGATGTGGTGGCTTTTGGTAAAAAAGTAACGAAACTTTCGGCAGCCATCAGTGGCACCAATCAGTTAACCAACGAGTTGATTTCTAAACTGGAAGTCATCAAACAAGCCATTTATTCTGCTCCTGATGCCGATCAGAAACTTATGAATTCGGCGCGCGAACTTGCAGTGAAACTGGAAGAACTGAAATTTAAAATGGAAGGCGTTCAGGCAAAAGCAAGCTGGGAAGAAATCCCACCAGCGCAGATTCCGATAATGGAACGTTTAAGCAATCTTTCTTACGGGCATTACAGCTCAACTTCAGCAATCACTGGTTCAGAAAAAGCTGATCTGGCTATTCTTGAAGAAGAATTTCCTCCGGTTCTGGAAGAACTAAAACAACTGGTTGAAAAAGATATTCCTGAATTAGAGGCCGCACTGAACAAAGTGAATGCTCCCTGGACACCGGGAAGATTGCCGGTTTGGAAATAGCGGTATTTGAAAGATATTTTCTGAATACAAAAGTCCGAAACATTTGCTTAAACAATAGCAGATGTTTCGGACTTTTTAATTTGGATTTTCTTCATTAGGAACTTTCCCTTCCGTCCGGGAGGTTTTTATCTTTTTGAATTACATTTTTCACGGACGGATTTTCTTTTATGTTTTGTTATATTACTACAAATATTTTGCTCCGCCGGAGCTATTCATGCAATCGACATCCTGACAACTGAATTCTGCGACTGCCAACTTCTTATACCAAATGCAATTATAAAATAGTCCAAAGCCATTCTGGTATAATGCCGATGAATAGAAATGTAAAGGCTAATCGAGTGAGCGAAGATTTGACTAATACATTTCTTCAATCGGTATTATTTCACCAGCTCTTTCCTGATCATATCTTCGATTGTCTGAGCCAGAAGGGCGCTATCCATTCCTTTCGGTTCAATGGGATCGAGCGCAGTGTATTTGAGGTGTACGCCAAAAGTCATCGGGAAATTTCTGTTTTTCATCAATTTGTAATGTCCGTCGATAGCAAACGGAACAATGATGGCCGATGGCGAAGTTTTTATCAGCGAAGCAATTCCGGCAGGCATAAAAGGATTCAGAAGCCCTGTTTTGGTTCGTGTTCCTTCAGGAAAAATACATGCTGCATAATTGTTTTCCTCAATATGTTTTCCCAACAGCAAAATATCCTTGACCGATTGCCTTGGGTTTTTTCGGTCGATCAATACTGATCCTCCGTGGCGGAGATTGTACGAAATACTTGGGATTCCCTTGCCAAGTTCAATTTTTGAAATGAATTTCGGGTGGTTTTTTCTGAACCCGACAATCACGGCTGGGATGTCGAGTGTACTCGTATGATTGGCCACAATGATAAGTGGACGGTTTTTCGGAATTTTTTCGAGTCCCTTGTAAGTAATTCGGGCACCCAAAATATAAAGGCTGTACAGTAATCCGAAATTCATGATATCGACCATTTTTTTTCGGACCGGATATCCCCAAATCCATCTGGTTACGATCTGAACAGGATGAAAAATAAGCAGAAGCATCCCGAAAACAAACATATAAATGGGAGTCAGTAAATAGGAGAGGATTGTCTTCATTTTTGTCTGGTTTTTGTGGGCAGAAAAGTAGCCAAAAAAAATAAGCTTCAGGAAAAAGAATTTGACAAGTGTAAGGGTAAATTCATGAAAGTCGTCCTGAAGTTTCGTTTCTTTGACCAAACAATTTTTAAATCAACTGCGATGACCAATAACGATATACTTAAAAAGCTGCGTGTGGCGCTGAAACTGCGCGATGAAGACATCGTTGATATTCTGACCCTTGCCGAATTTAAAGTATCGAAAAGCGAAGTGAATGCTTTGTTTAGAACAGAAGACCATCCTAATTACAAGGAATGTGGCGACCAGTTACTCCGGAATTTTCTGAACGGGCTGATCATTTATATGCGTGGCCCTGCTGGTGAAGTGCGTAAACCATATATGGTGAAGAAAATTCAGTAAAATTAGAAAAGGCTGTCCTCTGACAGCCTTTTCACCCGTTTGAGACGGGAAACTAACCTAAACCAACTAAACCTAATAAACCATGAACTACCAAAGTAACCAGCTTTGAGTAGCCATTTTAATAAACATCGAAGTAGTACTTTGGTTCGACGATTGAATTAAATTTTTAAGAAATAATTAAACGGGAACTTTTAGTGTTTCGATGGCGGCAAAGGTGTCAAAAAAAAAGTAATAAACAAACACCGGTTTGCTGAAAATCATTAAATTTCAGAGGAATATTTCTGTAAAGGTTTTTAACAATTCTGCCTTGATAAAATACCTGAATAACATGCCCTGATTTTAACAGGAACCCTTTATCTTGTCCGAATTTTAAATCAGATGATATGTACCGCATAATTTTCGCTTTTTCTTTTTTATTGTGCTTGAGTGCAGTGGCACAAGTTGCGCCCAAACGCGAATTTCGGGCTGTTTGGGTAGCTACTGTCAACAACATCGACTGGCCTTCGAAACCCGGACTTTCGACTGATCAACAGAAAAAAGAAGTGATCGATCTCCTGGAAATGCACCGTAAAAACGGAATGAATGCCATCATAATGCAGATCCGTCCGGCTTCGGATGCATTCTACCCATCAGAACTTGAACCATGGTCGCGCTACCTGACCGGTACTCCCGGTAAGGCGCCCAGCCCGTTTTACGATCCGCTGCAATTCTGGATTCAGGAATGCCACAACCGGAATATGGAATTTCATGCATGGCTGAATCCTTTCCGTGTTTCGCAAAATGCTGCCGATCCTTTGGCTGCCAGTCATATTGCATTCAAGAATCCTGATTGGATTGTAAATTACGGTGGCAAGTTATACTTCGATCCGGGGATTCCGCAAACACGTGACTTTGTTGTAAAGGTGGTAACCGATATCGTTTCGAGGTACGATGTGGATGCCATTCATTTTGACGATTATTTTTATCCGTACCCGCTAAAGGATAGTTTCCCTGATGAAAATTCGTTTGCCCAGTATAACCGTGGCTTTTTAGCGGTGCAGAAAGCCGACTGGCGACGCGATAATGTTGATTTGACCATTCGGATGCTTTCGGAAAGTATAAAAAAAACAAAGCCCTGGGTGAAATTTGGTATCAGCCCGTTTGGTGTCTGGCGCAACAAAACCGACGATCCGCAGGGCTCTGAAACCACTGCCGGAACTACCAACTACGATCATTTATATGCAGATATCCTCAAATGGCAAAAAAGCGGATGGATTGATTATTCGTTGCCCCAGCTTTACTGGCAAATTGGTCATACTTCTGTTGATTACCTGACGCTTGCAAAATGGTGGGCCGACCATTCGTACAATCGTGCAATGTACATTGGTCATGCGGTTTACAAGCTGGAGGCCAACGCCACTATTCCCGAATGGAAAGATCCCAATCAGCTTATCAAACAAATAGATATTACTCGGCAAATTCAGCAAATTGGTGGAAGCGCATTTTATAGCAGCGTTCATTTCAAACGCGATTTATTTGGATTTACCCAAACCATTCAGGATAAAATTTATAACCATCAGGCTCTGGTTCCCCAAATGCCGTGGATTGATAACAAAGCGCCCCAAAGTCCGGAACGCTTCAGGAAAAAGGGACATAAGTTGAAGTGGAAAACTTCCAAAACCGAAAACGAACTGGACAAACAGGTAAGGTATATCGTTTATTTAAATGCCGTTGGTGAAAAGTTTGACTTCCGGAATCCTGAAAATATTTTTACAATTACCTCGGATAATAGCATCATTTTTAAACCAAATACCCGTAAATTACGGAGAAAATACGAAATCCGGATTTCGGCACTTGATCGCCTTCACAACGAAAGCGAAATAAGCAAGGTGAAAGTGATTAAACTTTAAAAAAGAAAAGGTCATGAAACCAATAGTCGATTGTTTCTTTGCATATACCGATCAGGTTGCCGGCCAAAAGCTGGTCGACCAGTTCAGGGCATCACCGTTGGTCAATCAGGTATTTGTACTGTCCAAAAATCAGGTTCAGCTTAATAATTGCGAGTTTGTACAAGTCGAAGAATTTGGGTCCTGTTCGGCGACAAGGCAAATAGCCAAGTTGTTAAGTGCAGATTTTGCACTTCTGATACTTGATGAGGCGGCAGTTGAAATGGGGCAGGGAGCAATAGAGCGGTTGGTGCAGGTGGCTGGGTATACTGATGCACCAATGGTGTACTCTGATTATGTGGAAGTTAAAGATGAAAAATTGACGCCCTGTCCGGTAAACGATTATCAGATGGGTAGCATGCGCGACGATTTTAATTTTGGGCCGGTTCGTTTCTACCGGGCCGAAGTATTAAAAGCCTTCAGGTACGAAAACTATGAAATGCTTAAATATGCTGGCCGTTATGCGCTCCGTTTGCGTGCCAGCCGAATGGGAGATTTGGTGCGTATTCCTGAATTTTTATTCACAAAACACGAGACCGATTCCCGCAGTACGGGTGAAAAGCAGTTTGATTACGTGAAAACAGCGGCTCGCGAACTTCAGCTCGAAATGGAACAGGTTTGTACCACTCACTTGCGCGATATTGGCGCATTACTGGTGGCTCCTTTCCCCGAAACCAATCTTACAGAACATTTCGAAACTGAAGCTTCCGTAATTATTCCTGTTCGTAACCGCGTAAAAACCATTCGCGATGCGATTGTATCGGCACTTATCCAGAAGACAACCTTTCGTTTTAACGTGATAATTGTTGATAATTATTCGACAGACGGGACGACTGAAATCATACAATCGTACGCAGAGCAAGATAAATTAATACACATCATTCCCGAACGAAAAGACCTCGGAATCGGAGGGTGCTGGAATGAAGCGATTTTTCATCCTGAATGTGGAAAATTTGCTGTCCAGCTTGATAGCGACGATTTGTATGTGAATGAAAATACTCTTCAGACAATTGTCGATACGTTTTATGATGACAATTGTGCGATGGTAATTGGCAGCTACCGGATGACTGATTTTAATCTCAAAGAACTTCCGGCCGGAGTAATCGATCATCGCGAATGGACCGAGGATAACGGACCGAATAACGCTTTGCGAATCAATGGGCTTGGTGCGCCACGTGCATTTTACACTCCTGTATTGCGCGAAATCCGTGTTCCGAATGTAAGTTACGGCGAAGATTATGCACTGGGTTTGGCCATTTCAGGAAAATATAAAATCGGGCGTGTTTACCAACCGATGTATTTGTGCAGACGTTGGGAAGACAATACCGATGCATCGCTCGATATTGCAAAGCTAAATGCCAACAACCTATATAAAGACCGCATTCGTACCTTCGAAATTCTGGCGCGAATACAGCGAAATAAACAGATTGATCCGGGAAAAGATTGGTCGGATGAGGGCTGATTAATCTAATTTGCGGTCTTTCTTTTCAAGTTCGTCAGCTATTTGAGCAAGCAAACGGTCGAAATCGTTTTGATTAATATTTCTATCTTTCCGTTCAGGAAACATTTTTCGAAAAGGGAATTTATAATTTAGCCTGAAATCGAGTTCGTAGAATTCGGTAAGCATTTGGCCGTCAGTGGTGTATTCAGGAACTTTCAGCTCCGATTTTTCCTGGCCTGCATTCATCCAGCCCGGAACCAGCCAGGGTTGTAAACAGTCGTAAACCTGAAGTTGTCGCTGAAGCAATACTTTCCCGGAGGGTAATTTTTTTTCGCGCGTCCACCAAACATCTCTTACAGCTTCCATCGCCATAAAAGTTTCCAGCTCGTTCGAAACCGCATCGAGACTTTTCAATGTTTCGTTAATAATGGTTGTTACAGCCATTTCGTAGGGCAGTTCACTCTGTAAAGCCTGAATCCCGATTGTTACGCCCAGTAAGTTGGAGTAGGCATCTTCTACCGAAAAACTTGAATATCTTTCAGGAACAAACGGAATTGTTGAAGCGCCAAACCAGGTGGCTATTTCGTGCCACACCGACAAATCGTAGGCAATTTTTCCGGAAAGTAGAATCAGGTCCGAATTGCTCATGTTGGAAGGAATGGTGACTTGCAGGTTTTTCTCGCCACCTTCGCGCCCTAAAACCATCGACAATGTTCCTGCCTGCCGGTTCCTGATTATTTCTGTATAAAGATAGGCGGTCCAGTCGGCCTGATCGCGCAAATGGCCCATATCAATAAATCCGCCCCGGCGCGTGTAAACAATTCCGTTTTTTTCGCTTGCATCGCCCAAATACTGGTGATTTCCAATTTTTTCGATGCTGGTTATGTCAGTCAGTTTAACTCCCGGAATGGCGAAAAGCTGCATTTCGGTACCAAACGAACAACAGGTTCGGATAATTCGATGTGGTTTATTGTCGGGCTGATTGCCTGTAAATTCAGGAGCTTTTGCCTGAATGGCCAGTGCACAGGAATAGAAAAAGATTGTCAGGAATATTTTAAAAGCTTGCATACTTGAGCATAGAAATTTCTGCAAATATATCTTATTTATCAGATTGTTGTTATTCCTGCGTAAAAGAGGGCAGTGTAAAACTAAAGGTACTTCCTTTCTCTTCCTGACTTTCAACAGAGATCGTCCCCTTGTTTCTCTCAACAAAGTCTTTGCAAAGCAGCAATCCGAGCCCCGAACCACTTTCTCCGTTGGTTCCTTGCGTGGTTTTAGTTTTTTCGAAGATAAACAACGATTCCATCTGCTTTTCGGTCATACCAATTCCTGAATCGGTTACCGAGATTTTTATGACATCAGCATGAAGGCTGGCCTTAATTTGAATGTTGCCGCCTTCGTGGGTGAACTTAATAGCGTTATTTATGAGGTTTCGAAGGATCGTTTCAAGCAAATTTATATCTGCAAAGGCAATAAGTGTTTCAGGAATCTGGTAGTCGAGCGAAATTCCTTTGGACTCCGCAATGTTGCGATACAAATCGAATTTTTCTTGGAATAATTTGTTAAGCTTTATCCTTGTCGGGTTGTACTGTATATTACTTGTTTGAACTCTGGCCCAGTTCAGTAGATTTTCGAGCAGGACAAATATCTGTTTAGAAGCGGAATTTACCTGGCCAAGCATTTCTATTCGCTCGGCATCGGTAAAATTCTTGTAGTTTTCGAGAAGAATTTCCTGAAATCCCAGAATTGCGCTGAAAGGACTTCGCAGATCGTGCGAAATAATCGAGAAAAGCTTGACTTTGGTTGCATTCAACTGCTGTAACTGCTCATTTTTTTGCTGAATTTCACGGGTACGTTCGGCAACTATTTCTTCAAGTTTTTCACGCTGCTTCACCAATCGTATTGTTCTCCATTTTATAAATAAAATTGGGGAGATTAATAAAATTATTGCAGCTAAAATCCTGAACCATAAAGTCATCCACCATGGAGGTTCAATCATTATCTGTATCGAAGTGTCTGTTGCATTCCAATTGCCGCCATCGTTTTTAGCTTTTACCCTGAATATATATTTGCCCGGTTTCAGGTTATTATAATTAGCTTCTGTTTTTGTTTCAGTAATGATCCAATCTTTGTCAAATCCTTCGAGTATATAAGTGTAATTTACTTTCTCGGGTTTACTAAGTTTTACCGCCTGAAAAAATATTTCAATCGAATTTGATTTATAATCAAGTTCAATACGGTCGGCACTTCCGATGTGTTTGTTTATAATTTTGTTGTCGGTTTTATAACTGATGTTTTTATTGAATACCCGGAAATTGGTGAAAACTACAGTGGGAGGATTGGTTCTGCGAATCAGGCTGTCGGGATTAAAGTAATCTATTCCATCTGTACCGCCAAAAAATAATTCTTTGTAATCGGATGTATAGCTCGCAAGCGGAAAATATGCTTTCGACAAAAGTCCTTCGCTTTGATCGAAATTGGTCACATTTTGTGTCGTCGGATTGAACTTCGATATTCCGGCATTGGTGCCAAGCCATAAATTATCTTTCGAATCACTTACGATCGAACAAATATTATTATTCTTCAGAATAGAAGTGTACCTTATAAAAGATTGTGTTTCGGGATTGTACTTGTTTAATCCGGAAGGAGTTCCTACCCAGATGTTTTTTTGCTGATCTTCGTAAACTGTTTGAATGGTATTGCTGCTGATTGTGGTAGAATCATTCTTGACATTAAAAAAGCTTTTAAAAATGGGTTCACCTTTTGGCAGTTTATTAAGTCCGTATGCGGTTGCCACCCAAACATTTTCATTTGAATCGATCAGTACCTGAAATGAATAATCGTTGCTAAGCTGAGCGTTGCGGGTATTATAATGTTTAAAAGTGCGGGTCTTTGTGTCGAAGCGATCGACGCCTTTTCCGTGTACCGCAACCCAGAGATTTCCGTCGTCATCTTCAGTAATAGAACGAACATCGTTTCCGGCAATGGAGAGCGTGTCGCCTGGCCTGTTCAGGAACGATTCGAAATTTTTTGTTGCAGGATTGAATTTCTGAAGACCGCCTATATAAGAACCAACCCACATTTGATTTTTTGAATCCCTGAAAATTGAGAATATGGTTCCGTTGCCCAAACTTTTCGGATCACCTTGTTTGTTCAGGTAACGGTCGATTCGGTGTTCCTGCCACTTAAACACGTCAATCCCGTTGTAAAAATTGCCAAGCCAGAGATTTCCCGATCCGTCGCTCGAAATAGCGGTGATATGCTTCTCGGAGGTAGTCCAATACCATTCAGGATTGGTACTGAAATGCTTGAACCGGTTTTCTGTTTCAGCAGTTTTAATGCCTCCCAATGCATGAATGGACCAGTAATTTCCCTGATTGTCCTCGAAAAATCCGGTCAAATCTCTTGCCAACGATTTCGGATTATTTTCCTGATAATAATAATTGAAAAAGGCATCGGATTTACGGTCGTATAGTTTTAAACTTCCCAGAGTACAAACCCAGACATTCTTCTTCCGGTCAATAAATATGTTGGACGAAAAGTTCTCGAAATAAAATGGCGAGAAGTAATTTTTGAAAGACCTATCTTTCAGGTTCAGACAGTCAATTCCTCCGCCATTGGTCGCAATCCAAAGTTTATCATTGTTTAGGGCAACGTCGGTTACCTCGTTACTCGATAACGAATTTTTGTTATTTGGGTCGTTCCGGAATTCAGATATCTCATTGCTTTGCTGGTTGTAATAAAAAAGTCCGCCTACTTCGGAGGCAGCAATCCAGATATTATTCAGCTCATCGAAGGCGATGGCGTTAATTTTGCCCTGTTTCAAATCCAAAACTTTTGTGAACAGGTTTTGCGATTTGTCAAATTTGAAAAGAGATTTTCCGAAGGCAACATTAATATTTCCGGCTTTGTCTTCGTTTATAACATTGAGGTCGGCACCCGGCAGACCTTTAAGATCATTGGTCGTAATAACAGGAGTAAAGTAATCAAACTCCCGGTTGTAGAGGCAAAGTCCATCCGAAGTACATGCCCAGATATTATTTTTGCTGTCGACCAGTAGTTTGTTTGTGTTGCTTGCCGGAAGTGAGTTTGGATCGTTATCGATGTTTGTGTATTTATAAACTGTTGCTCCGTCAAACCTGAAGATGCCTTCACCTGTTCCAATCCAGAGAAATCCGATTGAATCCTGGGTAATTGAGGAAACTCTGCTGTTGGTTATATTTTCGAAAACGCCTAAAATGCGGAATTGGAGCTCTGGTTGCTGGCTATAAGCAGAGTAAACCTGAAATGAAAAATATATCAGGAATATCGCTCTGATCAAGTTAATCCCAATCCTTCCCATCTTTAGGTTTATCATAATGCCTGATAATTTTTGAGGTCGTTAAACTAATAAATGTTTTTGAGAATAAGTCTGTACAATATCTTAATTTTTAAATTGGAGTCTATTTGTTCAGTATAAATATAAATGGCGGCAGTTGAAAAGTGTGAAAACGAACAATGCCGGTCTGTTGGCAAGGGAAAAATGCAGCAATGCTACAATTGTCCATACAATGAGTTTAAAATCTGGAAGCAAACTTTATAATATATAATAGCCCGGGGTAAATATAAAAGAGAATAGTAGTCGGATACATATATAAGGCCAGTTTTGATAATGGTTTTCCGGCAGCGATTGGTATCATTCCAAAAACTCGAACGCCCAAAGTCATAATTACTCCTGAAAGTAAATAGATATTTGTTCCAGATATAGCGGCAATCCAAGAGCAGTTATGTAATCCCCAACAATTGTTAGAGCAACAAGCCGATATGACAATTCAGAATATTATATCCTGAATGTCTTAATCATGCAGTAACCGACAATCTTCATGGTCATTTTACCAGGGTTAACATTAACTTTACATATCAGAATATTTGTAATTTGCTGAAATTCAAACGGAATAATGAGTCTTCCAAAGTTATTTGCTTTAAAGATGCAGACAGGGCTTGCGTGGGATCAAAAGCTCTTTATCTTTGCAGCCGCTCAACGAGGAAGCAGTGATGCAGAAAGGGGGGCAAAAGTTCTTTAAGTAACTGATTGGTAAGCGATTTACCCGAGGATAAAATTAATTTTG
>JAHEYU010000063.1 GCA_023251435.1 Bacteroidota bacterium | reverse complement strand
TATCCTGACCGGATACAGCGATATTGAAGCTGTTATTGGGGCTATAAACGAAGGACAGGTTTTCAGGTATGTTAAAAAACCCTGGAATCCGGATGAATTGGAAACCATTATCCGCGAGGCTTTTGAAAAATACGAGTTGATTACTAATAACCGGAAATTGATGGCCAGCCTGCAGGAAGCCAATCAAAATCTGGAGGCGAAAGTGAAAGCCCGTACCGCTGAAATTGAAAAAGCGAACTCCCGGCTTTCGGAGCTGAATATAGAGAAAAACAGGTACATAGGAATGGTCGCGCACGATTTGAGAAATCCAATCGGCGTGGCAGGTTCTTTTTCTGAAATTTTAATTGATGATTTCGATACGATACCCAAAGAGACGCAACTTGAATATTTGGGGCACATCAACGCCAGTTGTGATTTTTCATTGAACCTTATCCGCGATTTTTTAGATACCTCAAAAATTGAGGCAGGCATATTTGAGTTGAATGTCAGTGAGTTGGAATACCTTTCTTTTGTTAAAAAAAGTATTGTTCACGAAGAAATACTGGCAAGAAATAAATCGCAGGAGATAATTATTAAAACCGATAGTAGCAGCATCATGGCCAGTTTCGATCGGAATAAAATCCAGCAGGTGTTAAATAATCTGTTGAGCAATGCCATTAAATATTCGTTCCCCAATACAAAAATAGTGATTGATATTTCGGATAATGACGAACAAATCGTTACCAAAATAATTGACCATGGACAGGGAATTCCGGCAGAAGAACTACAGAAATTATTTAATCCTTTTCAAACCACCTCGGTGAAGGCTACTGCAAGCGAAAAATCAACCGGACTCGGTTTGGCCATTGTTAAAAAGATAATAGAAGCTCATAATGGTTGGGTAAAAGTGGAGAGTGAAGTAGGGAAAGGCTCGGTATTTTATTTTGGATTACCAAAGTAAATCGAAATAAATAATACCGATTTAATGTTTTAATTGTTTAAAATAGAATGGTTTTCTTATAATTATTCAGATAAACAAGTATTTTACTTTCAATTTTATTTTGGAAGTTCAAATTAATTTCTACATTTGTCGCCATAAACAGAAGCACAAAATGAAAAATATCAGCATTATATCTCTAGTCATTATTAGCGTGGTGGTCCTCCTTCGTGCTGATTGAGAATGGTATAATGTAAGCTATAAGACTTAAAAGCCTTTCTCAATCAGATGAGAAAGGCTTTTTTTTAGATGTAAATTAATTTAAGAAAAAGCGATATGCAAAAACGATTAAGATCAGCAACTACAACAGAAGGACGGCGAATGGCTGGGGCAAGAAGCCTTTGGAGAGCTAACGGCATGAAGGAAGAACATTTTGGAAGGCCGGTAATTGCCATTGTAAATTCGTTCACACAGTTTGTGCCCGGCCATGTTCATTTGCACGATATTGGCCAGTATATAAAAGGTATAATCGAGAAACAAGGCTGTTTTGCCGCCGAGTTCAACACCATAGCCGTTGACGATGGTATTGCAATGGGTCACGATGGTATGCTGTATTCGCTGCCTTCGCGCGATGTGATTGCCGATAGCGTGGAATACATGATCAATGCACATCGTGCTGATGCGATGGTTTGCATTTCGAACTGCGATAAAATTACTCCCGGAATGATGATGGCCGCCATGCGCCTTAATATTCCTGTCATATTCGTCTCGGGCGGCCCGATGGAAGCCGGCAAGATTGATGGTAAAATGTACGATTTGGTTGACGCGATGGTCATGGCTGCCGACAGCTCGGTTTCCGATGAACAAATGTCGAAAGTGGAACGTGATGCCTGCCCGACCTGCGGTTCATGCTCCGGAATGTTTACTGCCAACTCGATGAACTGCCTGGCCGAAGCGCTTGGTCTCGCACTTCCGGGAAATGGCTCTATTCTCGCAACGCACGCCAACCGCAAGCGCCTGTTCGACGAAGCTGCTGCCCGCATTGTTGAAATGACTTATGACCATTATAAAAATGGCAATGAAAAGGTTTTACCCAGAAATATTGCCACCAAAGCTGCTTTCGAAAATGCGATGAAACTGGATATTGCAATGGGTGGTTCAACAAACACGGTATTGCATATTTTGGCCATTGCTTCTGAAGGTGAAGTTGATTTTACCATGAAAGATATTGACGAATTATCGCGGGTAACTCCAAACCTTTGCAAAGTAGCACCAAGCGGCAGTTATCACATGGAAGATGTGAATCGTGCCGGTGGAATTTTGGGAATTTTGGCAGAGCTCGATCGTGCAAAAATGCTCGATATTACTGTTCCACGTGCCGACGGGCGCACCTTGGCTGAAGCCCTTGCCGAATACGATGTGGTGGCGCCGACTGTTACAGAAGATGCTATTCGGAGATATAAATCGGCACCGGGTGGAGGCCGCAATTTGGTAATGGGCTCACAGGAAAATTATTACAAGGAGTTGGATACCGATCGTGAAAATGGTTGTATTCGCAACTATGAACATGCTTACAGCAAAGATGGTGGTCTGGCTGTTCTTTACGGCAATATTGCACGGAATGGCTGCATCGTAAAAACTGCCGGAGTCGATCCTTCAGTCTATCATTTTAAAGGAACTGCCAGGGTATTCCAATCGCAGGACGATGCATGCAATGGAATTCTTGGCGACAAAGTACAGGCAGGCGATGTGGTTGTGATAATTTATGAAGGGCCGAAAGGTGGACCTGGAATGCAGGAAATGTTGTACCCAACTTCTTACATTAAATCGATGGGACTTGGCAAAGCTTGTGCGTTAATTACCGATGGACGTTTTTCTGGCGGAACTTCAGGTTTATCCATCGGCCATGTGTCTCCGGAAGCTGCTGCAGGTGGCGAAATCGGATTGATTAAGGATGGCGATTTGATTGAAATTGACATTGTTTCGCGTAAAATAGAAGTGCTCTTAAGCGACGAAGAATTGGCAGCACGCCGGGAAAAGGAAATCAGCAAAGGAAAAGACGCTTTCATGCCAGCGCCACGCAACCGGATGGTGAGCAAAGCCCTGAAAGCCTATGCAAGCATGGTTTCTTCAGCCGATCGCGGTGCAATAAGGATTATAGAATAATTTACTATTTATTCATTTACGATTGACCATTTTATTCGCTCGTTTCAGCGTAAATCGTCTAATCGTAAATTCAAACAGGGAATATTTACGATTTATTCATTTACGATTGACGATGATCGTTCGATTTTAATAGTAAATAGTAAATCGTCAAATAGTAAATCATTATAGGTCTCAAAAAATATAATTGTTGAAATAAAATAATTAAACTCAAAAATAATATGGCAACAAAAAGAGTAAGCGGCTCACAGGCTGTAATCTTATCACTTCTGGAAGAAGGGGTTGATACCATTTTCGGGTATCCGGGAGGGGCAATTATGCCCATTTACGATGCATTGTACGATTTCGACCAACAGGTCACGCATTACCTTACACGGCACGAACAGGGTGCAATTCATGCAGCTGAGGGTTATGCAAATGTTACCGGAAAGGCCGGAGTTTGTTTTGCTACTTCAGGTCCGGGGGCAACCAACCTGATCACTGGTTTGGCCGATGCGCAGATTGATTCTATTCCATTGGTTTGTATTACCGGTCAGGTGGCTTCTCCGCTGCTAGGTACCGATGCTTTTCAGGAATCTGATGTGATTAGTATCACTCTACCGGTGACTAAATGGAACTATCAGGTAACCAGTGCCGAAGAAATTCCGGAAGCCATTGCGAAGGCTTTTCATATTGCCACCAGCGGTCGTCCGGGGCCTGTTTTGCTTGATATTTCAAAAGATGCCCAATTCGGCCTTTTTGATTTTGAATATAAAAAATGCACCAAAATAAGAAGTTATTTACCTGAATATCCTGTCGATCCGTTTCAGGTAAAAGCTGCCGCCGATATTATCAACGAGGCCAAAAAACCTTTGATTCTAATTGGACACGGCGTTATTTTGGGCCATGCAGAAGAGGAGTTAAAAGAATTTATCGAAAAAACAGGCATTCCTGCAGCCTGGACATTGCTGGGACTTTCTGCTCTTCCGTCAGACCATCGGCTGAATGTGGGAATGCTGGGAATGCACGGAAATTATGGTCCTAACATCAAAACCAACGAAGCCGATGTAATAATTGCTGTCGGAATGCGTTTTGACGACCGCGTGACCGGAAAAGTAGCTGCGTACGCACGTCAGGCAAA
Organism: Bacteroidota bacterium; assembly: GCA_023251435.1. Lineage (GTDB taxonomy): Bacteria > Bacteroidota > Bacteroidia > Bacteroidales > Prolixibacteraceae > Aquipluma. Next base: position 30,461 of record JAHEYU010000063.1, on the reverse strand, counting down.
AGTCATTCATTTGGAAATCGACCCTGCAGAAATCAATAAAATCATTAAAGCAGATGTTCCTGTTTTGGGAAGTGCCAAGAAATCGCTTCGGATGTTGATTGGCAATGTCAACCAAAACTCTCATGACGCATGGCTTCAGGAATTCCGCGATTGCGATAAAATTGAATATGAGAAGGTAATTTCTCACGATATTCATCCCAATAAAGTGGGCCTAACCATGGGCGAAGTAATTCGCATTGCTTCTGAAAAAACAAATAATGAGGCGGTTCTTGTTACGGATGTTGGTCAGCACCAAATGATTGCATCCCGCTACTTTAAATTTAGCCGGACGCGTAGCAATGTAACTTCAGGCGGTTTGGGAACAATGGGATATGCACTTCCGGCTTCGATGGGAGCTAAAATCGGCCAGCCCGATCGCGTAGTATTCGCAGTTGCTGGTGATGGCGGTTTCCAGATGACCATTCAGGAATTAGGAACTATCGCGCAATATGGTCTTGATATTAAGATAATTGTGCTGAATAATAATTTTCTCGGAATGGTGCGCCAATGGCAACAGTTGTTCTTTGAAAAAAGGTATTCGTTCACCGAAATGAAGAATCCTGATTTTGTGGGAATTGCAAAAGCTTACGGGCTGGCCTCTCAGAAGGTAACCTCGCGCGATCAGTTGGAAGATGCTGTTCAGGCAATGCTCGATCACAAAGGCCCATTCGTTCTCGAGGTAGTAGTCGAAAAGGAAGACAATGTTTTCCCGATGGTACCAACCGGCGCATCAGTATCCGATATTTTATTGGAACCGTAAGGAGTTTCAAGTTTCAGGTTCCAAGTCTGGCATCTGAATTCTGATTTTGAATTTCTTTCACTTGATGACAAATGAACCTTTTGTATTTTATAGCTCCAGAGGAGCGAAATATTTGTAGCAATAAATAAACACCGACCACACCGGACGTGCAGTAAGGCAGAGCAAAACCTGACTGATTTTTCGGACGGAATGGAAGTCACCTGTAAAAAGGGGAGTTAATAAATGCTAACTATCGAGGATGTCAACATTTAATTTAAAAATTTTAAAATATGAAACAAGAATATATTATCACCGTTTTTTCTGAAGATCACATTGGATTGCTTAGCAGAATCACCATTATTTTTACCCGGAGAAAAATCAATATCGATAGCTTAACTGTATCGGCATCAGCGATTCCCGGAATCTTCAAGTTTACGATTGTGATTAAGGAAACACTTGACCGTGTTCAAAAGGTGGTTGGTCAGCTCGAAAAGGTTGTCGATGTTATGAAGGCATATTTCAATACCAACGAAGAGATGATTTGCCAGGAAATTGCTTTGTACAAAGTACCAATCGAAGAGCTTTTCGAATCGGATAAAGTTGAACAAATAGTCCGCAAGTCGGGTGCCCGTATTTTGGAAATTACCCGTGAATACGTGGTGATCGAAAAAACCGGACATACCAACGAAACTCAACAGCTTTTTGATGAGTTGAATGAATTTGGAGTAACCCAGTTCAACCGTTCAGGAAGGGTGGCCATTACCCGAAGTTCGATCGAGAAATTATCTGAATTCCTGAAAGAGCGGGATGCTTTGCTCGAACAGGTAGATTAGAAAAGATTGACGATTTGATTATTTACTATTTACTATTTCTTCAGTCAATGCGCTGAACAAATGGTAAATAGTAAATTGTAAAATGGTAAATAATTCGTTGATGAAACAGCCTTCAGAACAAATTCCGGTTTACAGCCTGCATAATTTCAGTTCTCCTGAACGGAAAAGTCAGCAATTTCAGGTGGAAGTATTTGATGCTAACCGGCATTTCAGCGTGAAGTATCCACACCGGCACGATTTTTTTGAAGTTCTTTATTTGCTGAAAGGCTCTGGTTACCATGTTATTGACAGCAATAAATACGAAATAAAACCGCCCTGCGTTTTCTTTATGTCGCCCGGACAGGCGCACAAACTGGAACTTTCGAACGACATCGAAGGTTACATTTTCATCTTCACTGCCGATTTTTACCTGCTCAACAGAAGTAATCAGAACAGTCTGATTGAATTTCCATTCTTTTACACCATTCATCAGGATAATCCGCCATTACCACTCGAAAATGAAAATGATATTCGTTTTCTGGAAAGCTTGTTCAGGCAAAGTATTGCCGAAACCCGCCAAACCGGAGATTTTACCCTGGAAATGCTGCGCTCCATTCTGGATTTGATTTTAACTACCTGCTCTTCACGCTATAAAACCATTGAAAGCAGCGTCAGCAAAGGCAAGGGACAGATTCTGGTGAAACGGTTTTATCAATTGGTCGAAGAAAATTACCTAAAAAACCTGTCGTTGGCCGATTATGCCGCATTGCTGCTTGTAACGCCCAACCACCTCACACAAACAGTGAAACAATTCACCGGAAAAACATCTATTCAGGTAATTAAAATGAAGCAAATACTTGAAATTAAGAGGCTATTGGTACATACCAACCTGAATATTAATGAAATTGCAGCTCTGCTGCATTTCGACGATCAATCGTATTTTTCGAAGTTCTTCAGGCGCGAAACAAAATTATCTCCGCTTCAGTATCGTTCTCTGTCTTCGGGGTAGCGATTAAAATTACCTTGATTCAATTAATTGTAAACATTTGGTCCTGAATGTTGTTTTCAGAAATAGTAATGGTTAGAAAAATAAAAACCATGAAAAATACCTAAAATACCTGTTTTATTGCCCGGCTACTTGCCGAATATTTTATTGCTTTGTATTATAAATAATCGACACGAAATTTTAACTCAATAAACTCATAAAAAATGGCAAATTATTTTAATTCAATCCCACTGCGTGTTCAGTTAGAACAATTGGGCAAATGTGACTTTATGGATCAGTCAGAATTTTCTGACGGTGTAAATAAATTAACCGGTAAAAAAATTGTTGTATTGGGCTGTGGTGCTCAGGGCCTGGCTCAAGGGTTGAACATGCGCGACAGTGGATTAGATATTTCGTATGCATTACGTGCAGTTGAAATTTCTGAAAAACACGTTTCGTATGTAAATGCAACCGACAACGGATTTAAAGTAGGTACTTTCGAAGAAATGATTCCAACGGCTGACTTGGTTTTAAACCTTACTCCGGATAAATACCATACACCAGTGGTGAATGCAGCTATGCCTTTAATGAAAAAAGGTGCTTGTCTGTCGTATTCACATGGTTTCAATATTGTTGAAGAAGGTATTCAGATTCGTCCGGACTTAACTGTGATTATGGTTGCTCCAAAATCTCCTGCTTCTGAAGTTCGTGCTGAATTTCTCCGTGGATTTGGCGTTCCAACCCTAATTGCTGTTCACCGCGAAAACGATCCCAATGGCGATGGTCTCGAAATAGCCAAAGCATATTGCGCCGGAACAGGTGGTCACAAAGCTGGTGTATTGCATTCATCGTTTGTTGCTGAAGTAAAATCAGACTTGATGGGCGAGCAAACCATTCTTTGTGGTGTGCTGCAGTCGGCTTCCATTCTGATGTTCAATAAAATGGTTGAAAAGGGAATTGATCCTGCCTACGCTTCTAAATTTATTCAGTACGGTTGGGAAGTAACTACCGAAGCCTTGAAATTGGGCGGTATTACCAACATGATGGATCGTCTGTCGAACCCTGCCAAAATCGAAGCTTTCAAATTGGCTGGTGAATTGAAAGTAATTATGCGTCCATTGTTCGAAAAACACATGGACAACATCATGTCGGGTGTATTCTCGTCAACTATGATGGAAGACTGGAAAGCCGGTGACAAAAACCTGCTTGCCTGGAGAGCTGCAACTGGCGAAACTGCTTTCGAGAAAACTCCGGCCGGAGATATGAAAATCAGCGAACAGGAATATTTTGACAATGGTACCTTGATGGTGGCTTTCGTAAAAGCTGGTGTTGAATTGGCTTTTGAAGTAATGACTGAAACTGGCATAAAAGCAGAATCTGCTTACTACGAATCGTTGCACGAAACTCCACTGATTGCCAACACAATTGCACGCAAAAAACTGTTCGAAATGAACCGTGTAATTTCTGACACGGCTGAATATGGCTGTTATTTATTCGATCACGCCTGTAAACCGCTATTGGCCGATTTCATGAAAAAGATCGACATCAAAGTGATTGGCAAGAATTTCAATGAAGGAATCGACAATCATGTTGATAATATCGAACTGGTTAAAATTAACGAACAAATACGTTACCACGAAGTTGAATTGATTGGTGAAGAATTGCGCGAAGCCATGGAAGCAATGGAAGCGATTATCTAGAAGAAAAAAATTATACAGAATCGAAAGCCTCGTTGAAAAACGGGGCTTTTTTTAATGGGCAAAATAATAAAAGACAAAATTATCTTTAAATTTAAACAATCTGATATTTAGAGTGTTTTGGCTATTAAAAATGATTTTATTTAATATTTAATTTTTAGCCTATGAAGACAAATTTTACCTTTCGCGCAAGCAGGTACTATGCTTTTATTCCTGTTTTGGTGTTGTTAACCCTGAATTTATTTGGGCAAACATCGCACAATGTTTCGGTATCGAGCAATCAATATTCGCCAAAAGAAATAACTATTTCTGCTGGTGATACAGTGATCTGGAAAAATACCGGAGGATTCCACAATGTTAATGGAACGAAGGGAACTTATCCATCTAATCCGGAGTCGTTTGGAAACAATGTTTCGTCGTCTGGCTGGACTTATAAGTATGTTTTTAATACGACTGGTACCTACAATTACCAATGCGATCCGCACGTTGCAATGGGTATGACCGGAAAAGTGATTGTCAATCCCAAAGCGTCAACTGGTCCGTTTGTTCTTACGGTGAACTTTACCGGAATGACCCCTCATGTTGGTCAAACACTTTGGCTGGCAGTTATCGATCAGGCAACAAAAAAAGAAATAGGCCGGGTGAAAAAATCGGTAACGGTGGCTTTTACTGCTGAAGTTAGCGGAATTGAAGCCGGGAAATCCTATTTCGTCGATTTTTATGCCGATCATAACAAAAGCGGTGGGTACAATGCCCCGCCAACCGATCATGCATGGAGGCTTCAGGCCAATAATGTGGCTGGCAATACTACGCTAAATTTTGCTCACAACACCACCTTTACCAATGTTGCCTGGAAAAATAAGCTCACAGTTAATTTCACTTCCATGACTCCTCATGTGGGTCAAAAATTGAGTATGTATCTGAAGAATGCAACTTCCGGAGTGTATGTTGATACTATTATTGTTGCTCAAATTGCCGGGGCTGCATTTACGGTTAATTCCTGGAAAGTTGTGCAAGGTAATTCGTATCACATTGATTTTTATGCTGATCACAATAAAAATGGCTCTTACAATGCTCCTCCAGCCGATCATGCGTGGCGAATTATGCTGAATAATATGAAGAGTGATTCCATCATCAGCTTTGTACACAATACTACGTTTACCGATATTTTCAGCGTCACTACTGTTCCAATCATCAGTAAAAAAGTTGAGTTGCTTAAATTATTTCCCAATCCATCAGCGAAATATACTTTGCTTGAAGTGCCAAAAGAACTTTCAGTAAAAAGTGTTAGAATTTATTCAATTGCTGGAACTTTGATCGATGAACAATTGGCGTCGCAGAATTTAGAAGCTATGCGTTTCAATGTCAGCCGATTTAGAAATGGGGTATATTTCTTCGAGATAAATCACGCGGGAGGTAAGGAAGTTATGAGGTTTGTAAAGACTGAATAAATACGAAGTTTTAAATAGCTATAAAAACCATCAGCAATTCCTGAATTTTTCTGACAGCATCAGCCTGTGAACACGAGAAATTATTTAGCATGACCGTGAACGACAGACTTTTGCCTGAAGTGGTTTTAAGGTAACCTGCGTAACATCGCACCCTCGTCATTGAGCCACTTTTTGCCCGAAGGCTTCCTCTTGGGAAGCTTTCGGTGCTAAAAACAGTCATGGTTCCTTCGCCTGAAGTGGGTAGTGTTTCATAGAAAACATCGGAGTGTTGGCTTTTTGTAGCCATGTAATTTAATATCCATGTTAGGTGGCTGGCAGTCATTGCATTAAACCTGGAAAGGCCGCTTCCGTCGTTGGCAAAAAATCCACTCATATCCAGGCCTTTGTCTTTCCAAAACCGGATGAGGAATTTACAACCTTCTTTTGTGGTTCCTAATCCGTTTTCTTGCCAGGCCAGGTGTTTAAGCAAATGTTCGGCAAAAAGGTTTATACTTTCGAAATTGGTCAGTCGGATAATTTCGCGTAGTGGTGGCGAAAGAGTTTCGGCCAGAACAGAACCCTTGTTTTTTGCTTTTTCATAACTTGTTTTTCCTGAAATTGAGATTCCGTTAGCCAAAAGTTTTTTTCTGAACTCGCCGGCCAGAAGTGCCGAAGGATCTGGCATAGATGCCTTCACTACAAAATCGGCTTTCCCTTTTGGAATGGTGCCGCGAATTACACGGCGACTGTCTTCCGGGCTGCCAAAAACGTAAGCCTGATCGCTATTGATGTCCGACGAGCGCACTTCGTTGTGCAGTTCAAGGTTCGGAATTTCAGGAACAATTTTTACTATTTGTGTTGGTTGATCTGCAATTTCAGGTGACTTTAAATGTATTTCGTAAAGGTTGTCGTAAACAGAAATTCCTGAAGCCCCGGCTCCGTAATAATTGCCCAGATCTTCCCATACCCAGCTTCCGGGAATCATCTGTGATTCGTAAATGCCGGCATCTATTATCAAATTGCCGGTAATGAATTTTATATTGCTTTGCTGAAGGACTTTGATCCATTCCTGCTGAAAATTAATGGTTTCAGGAAAATAAGAGGAGCCTAAAGTTGGGTCGCCACCGCCTATGATTTGAAGGTCGCCAAATAATGTGTCGTTTCTGATAATTCCGGTGTAGGAGAGTGAAGTTATGAAACGGAAATCGGGACCTAATACTTCCATGGCGGTTGCTGTGGTCACCACTTTCATAATCGATGCGGGTACCAGACTGATTTGAGGTTCCGATTTTATAAGAGTTGCACCATTTGAATTGTCGATCACCGAAATGCCTATTCCTGCATTTGCCAATTCCTTTGAACGGAGCCAATTATCTGCAATATTGCTGATTGTTCCATCCTGGTTTTGTGATTTGCCTGTAGTTGTACAAACAAAAAGCATCAGGAAAAAGATGATATTTAAAAATTTTCCGGAGAAAAACATATAATTAATTTTGAGATGGAAAGATACTCAGTTTTGTCGAATCAAATAAGAATGTACCTGCAAATAAGAATGTTTAAATTAAGGTTATGCCTGCCAAAGGGTGAACCAATTGTAAGAAGCTTTTGTTATCTTTGTCACGGTTTGAAAGAAGTTTCAAATCAATATACTAGATACTAAATAATTCATTTAAGTTTAATCATAATCCATATCACAATGTTTATTGATAAAGTAGTTGGCAGAGAAATTCTGGATTCACGTGGTAATCCAACTGTTGAAGTAGAAGTTACTCTCGAGTGTGGCGCAGTCGGTCGCGCTGCTGTTCCATCAGGAGCATCAACCGGTGAAAACGAAGCAATTGAGTTGCGCGATGGCGACAAAGGCCGTTACTTAGGTAAAGGTGTATTAAAAGCTGTTGCCAATGTAAATACTGTTATTGCCAAAGAAATTATGGGCATGGATGCTTCCAATCAGGTGGGTATTGACAAAAAGTTAATCGCGCTCGACGGAACTAAAACCAAATCGAAATTAGGCGCCAACGCTATGTTGGGAGTTTCATTGGCTGTTGCCAGAGCAGCTGCAGCTTGTCTTGAAATGCCACTTTACCGCTACATTGGTGGAACAAATGCAAAAACGCTACCGGTACCGATGATGAATATCATCAACGGTGGTTCTCACTCTGATGCTCCTATCGCATTCCAGGAATTCATGATTCGCCCAATTGGTGCTACTTCGTTCCGCGAAGGTTTGCGTATGGGTGCCGAAGTTTTCCATCACCTGAAAAAAGTACTTCACGACCGTGGTTTAAGCACTGCTGTTGGCGACGAAGGTGGTTTCGCTCCTGCATTGGATGGAACAGAAGATGCTCTGAACAGCATCATCAAAGCGATTAAAAACGCTGGTTACAAACCTGGACGCGCTGAAGATGGTGGTGATGTTTCTATCGCTCTCGACTGTGCTGCTTCTGAATTCTATAAAGATGGAATTTACGACTATTCAAAATTCGAAGGTCCAAACGGTGCAAAAAGAAATTCGTCAGAACAGGCCGATTTCCTTGCTTCACTGGTTGCTAATTTCCCAATCGATTCGATCGAAGACGGAATGAACGAAGGTGACTGGAACGGTTGGGTTGATTTAACCAAAAAATTGGGTGACAAATGCCAGCTGGTTGGCGACGATTTATTCGTAACCAATGTTGAATACCTGAAAAAAGGTATCGAACTGGGTGCTGCAAACTCGATCCTGATTAAAGTAAACCAGATTGGTACTTTAACCGAAACTCTGGACGCTATTGAAATGGCTCACCGTGCAGGTTACACTTCAGTAACTTCACACCGTTCAGGAGAAACCGAAGATTCAACGATTGCTGACATTGCGGTTGCGACCAATGCAGGTCAGATCAAAACCGGTTCGTTGAGCCGCTCCGACAGGATGGCTAAATACAACCAGTTACTTCGCATCGAAGAAGAATTGGGCGCATCTGCAATCTACGGATACAAAAAAGTAATCAAAAAATAAGCTGAAAAGCTAAAAATTCGAGGCCGGTTCCGAAAGGAAACCGGCCTTTTTTAATATGTTTATTCCGAGTGCGACTCAAAGTCGCGCCCGGAATTTCAGGATAATTGATATGGAAAATGTACAGTAAAGACGAAGCCAAGCTTTTGCGGAAAGAATTCTGGATTGTATTTGCACGACGATGTGAGATTGTTCCTGAATTGCGGTACAGAAAGAAGAAATGGGTACTGTACGATACTGGCTTGAGTGGTATTGACCTGAAATTTGAAGTTACCCGTCAGGAAGCGATGGTGATGATTGAAATAAACATTAAAGAAGAGGGCAGACGACTCGAAGCTTTTGAAACCCTTCAGAAATATCGTTTGTTGCTCGAAGATGGTTTTGAAGAGCCGCTTATCTGGGATTTTTGTGTGATCAGGGAAAGCGGCCAGGAAGTTTGCCGCATCTATAAATCGTTCCCCAACGTCGATTTCCACCGTCAAAATCAATGGCCCGATATTTTCAACTTCTTTATAGATAACATGCTCATCCTCGAAAACAACTTCATGGAAATTAAGGATGCGCTGGAGGCAGAGCTGTACTAATTGTGAATTATTAGGGGCTAAAGCCCAAATTTGACAGAGTATCTTCCTATCCGTCAGATGAATGTGACGGCAAAGGATAGTTGCTCCGATTTAGAATTTTGCATATTCAAATCAATATTCTTTGCCGTCTGGCTTCAGCCGACGGATTTGATTGACATAGAATTATTGGGCTTTAGCCCTAATATTATATGGGCTAAAGCCCAACCAATGAGATGATTTTCATATCCGTCACATAAATGTGACGGCAAAGGATAGTGCCTTGAACAAGTAAATTTGTTAATCGAAGCAATGTATCCTTTGCCGTCTGGCTTTAGCTGACGGACTGGAATGGAAATATAATATTGGGTTTTAATCCTTAATTCGTTCAAAACCATATCTTTTAAGGAAAAGCTCGACCTCTTCTTCCCAACTGATTTTCTTATGATGCTCATCTTGATTTTTTATGTATTCCCTTACTCGATCAACATGAGAATGACTGACAGAAACCGCAAAATAATCATCTTGTCAAGCGAAATGATAAGGAAGGATTTTCTGGTTGTTAATCCAGTATGAACTTTCACCTTTCAAATATTGCAGCACTGTTGACAAATTTTGTTGCTTGCCTAAATTGATAAGGGTATGAACATGGTCCTCTTGAGCATTAATGTAATCCAAAATAATGTTTTTTTCGATGGCGTTTTCCCTGAAATGTTTTAGCAGGACAGGACGAAAAGACTTGGAAATTATACATTCTCTGTTTTTTGTACTCCAAACGCAATGGAGCCAGATTTTGACATAAGACATGATTCTGATTTATTTGGTTAATACACTAATTTAGGGAATGTAATCCACTAAATTGATCCTTTATTTTTTATTATATGGGCTAAAGCCCAACCAATGAGATGAATTTCCTAACCGTCACATGAATGTGACGGCAACGGATAGTTGCTCCTATTTAGAATTTTGCATATTCAAATCAATATTCTTTGCCGTCTGGCTTCAGCCGACGGATTTGATCATTTTTTACTCCTTCATGTAATGAATTCCTGCCCGCTTCGTCTTACCTTTGAAAATAAGCAGAAACAAGTTCGAATGTTAGCCAGAGATTTTAAAACCGATGTACTTCCAATCAGCAATAAGTTGTTGCGGTTTGCCTTTCAGATTCTTCAGAATGAGGAGGAGGCGAAAGATGTACTTCAGGATATATTTCTGAAACTATGGCAAAAACGCGATGAACTTGGCAAAGTTGATAATATTGAAGCTTTTGCCATGCGAATGACACGAAACCGCTGTCTGGATGTAATTAAGGCACGGCGAACTGTTTCGGTTGAATTGGTTAAAAAGCACCATCTGCCCGATGAAGAAAGTTTAGAAACAGACTATCTCGAAAATGCAGATTCAGTTGGATTGATTAAACGAATAATTGCAGAATTGCCCGATTTACAGCGTACCATCATCCATTTACGCGACATTGAACAGCTTGAATATGAGGAAATAGAAGAGGCGACAGGGATTAATGTAAATGCGATCAGGGTAAATTTATCGCGTGCCCGGAAAAAAGTGAGGGACGAAATCTTAAAAATTCAAAACTATGGAATCACAGAAAATAAACAGTTTGCTGCAAAAGTATTTTGATGCCGAAACCAGCCTCGACGAAGAAAATGAACTGATCACTTATTTTACTTCCGGAGAAGTTGATGAAGAACTGAAAGCATATATTCCCATGTTTTCAGGAATGAAGGAACTTTCGGCTGATGAGAATATCAATTTGGGCGACGATTTAATGAACTTTATTCTTGAATCGGAGCACAAGGAAAAATTGAAATACCGCTGGATGTGGCAAATGGTAACCGGAGTAGCCGCCTCTGTGATTTTAGTAATGATGGCGGTTAATTTCTTCAGCACAAAAAATCAATGGAACGACACTTTTACCGATCCGGAACTGGCTTACAGCGAGGCCACCAAAACCCTTGAATTTGTTTCCGGCAAATACAATCAGGGAATGGCGCAGTTGAAACCGATCGGAAAAATGGAGGAGGCCACAATTCCCTTTTATTCAGGAATGAAAATACTGGAAAAAGGATTTGAAAAACTTGAAGATGTAGAAAATTTAAAAAGTAAACTTAAAAAAGAATAGCCATGAAACGAATTTTAATCGCACTGGTGTTGATAATTCCACTGCTTGGAATGGCACAGAGCAACAGCCCAATCGACAAGCTTTTTAACAAGTATGCCAATAAAGACGGATTTACAACTGTAAATATCAGTGGTAAATTGCTCGGACTGGCAAGTAAACTGGACGAATCGGAGAGCAAGGAAGCTTCGATGATGGAGAAAATAAGCGGTATCCGAATTCTGTCGGTCGAAGACAAAGTCCTGAACAAAGGACTGAATTTTTACACTGAACTGGAAGCTGACGGATTTTTCAAAAATAACAACTACGAGGTGTTGATGGAAGTGACTGGCAAGGATGAGATTGTGAGGTTTTACGGACGAAACGGCGAGAAAGGCAAGTTGTCGGAACTGTTGCTCGTGGTGGGCGGAAACGACAATACATTGATTAGTATCCGCGGGGTAATCGATCCAAATGATATCGGAAAAATTACCGGTTCGCTAAACCTTGATGTTAAGACGAAGTAAAACCTCCCCCAGACCCACTCCCAAAGAGGGGGCTTTTGGCGTTGCAGCTTCTGAATGGCATCCTATAAGAAATGCTATCGATAACCAGCAATACAAACTCCCGTTCTCTTCGGGGAAGGGGCTCTAGGCGGTTCAAGGCATTGCGGTGCGGTGGTTTGTCCAGTCAGTTTGCGTTTGCCTTATTCGAAGCGAGTGCGTGGGCCGTCAAAACGCCCGGCGGAGGGTTCGTTTTGACAAGATTTTTGCTTCCTTTTCATCGTTTGGAAAAGGAAGAGCCCGTCTGGCTTGAGGACAAAAAGCTTGAATACAAATCGATCATCTTTTTCTCCCAACAAGAAAATTAAGTAATCCCTATTTCCTATTTAGAAAGATGTTGGCGGGTGTTTTTTAATTTATTCGTCCTTTCAAAATTTGTCTTACTTTTAGTTTCTAAATAAGACTCAATATTATGACTCCTCAGAATTTCTGGAAGAAATACGAATTTACTGAAAATCAAACGCTTCTTTTTAAGGGTGGATTTGTTGAGGTATTCGTAAAACGTATTTCAAATGGCTGGCTGATTAAAAGCCGGATTCCTGATCATCCGGATTCGGAACTTCAGGTTGAAGAAGTCAACAGTTTTGATAATGACGCGGATGTATTTCATTTCAGAACAGGAAAATCACCGGTACTGCATGTGATTCCTGCCATGCCTAATAAGTCGGTTGTTTTCAGGAATAATAAAAACATAAAAATAAGCGCTGGCGAATCGGCCAATTTGTTTTTCAGGATTCCGCTTACCATGCAGTTATACTTTCAGGAGGTGAAAGATGAAAACCGCTTGCTCGAAATTCCATTGCAGCGATTGTCTGATACCTGGTTTGGAGAGCCTGACAACGGCGAACCTGCTTTTTCGATTGGCAGCAATTACGATATCGATTTTTCTGAAATAGCGGTTTTGCCGTGGGAAGCTATTACTTCGGTCGAAATAATCAACAAAACTACCGGCGTTTTTGATCTTGAACGCTTGATTCTGCGGGTTGAAGAATTTTCGTTGTTTCTGAAAAACAATAAACTTTTATCGAACCATGTCGCCATTGAATTTACGGGTGCCGATCATGATGGAAGTGTGAACCTGTCGGAGCGTAAAGAATTGCACGGACAGAAACCGCTTATACTTGCCCGGCCACGTAACCTGGGAACCCGAAACCTGTTGCGAAAGAGTTTCTATTTTATCAAAAACATTTATCAAAATTAGGTATGGATTTAGGACTCTCAAATATTTTTAGCAGCGAAACCATCGATAAATTTATCCGGATTGTGTTTATCCTGACAGTTGGAATAAGTTCCATTCATGTCATTTCGTTCATGGTAAAACGATCGCTTCGGAAGCAACTGTCGCGACAAAGAATGATGCTTATTTCGCGAACCATCGTTTATACCGGTTATATTGGCATCGTTTTTATTGTTATCCGCGAGATGAACTATGACCTTACCGCCTTGTTTGGCGCGGCTGGGGTAGTGGGTATTGTAATTGGGGTAGCATCTCAAACCAGTATTGGCAATATCATTAGCGGGCTGTTCCTTGTGTCTGAAAAGTCATTCGAATTGGGTGATGTTGTGCGCATTGGCGATAAAACCGGAACCGTTTATTCAATCGACTTACTTTCGATAAAAATAAAAACCTTCGATAATTTGCTGATCCGAATCCCCAATCAAACAGTAATTTCAACTGAATTGATAAATGTGACCAGATTTCCTGTCAGACGACTCGATTTTTTAATTGGAGTGGCTTATAAGGAGGATCTTAGGAAGGTAAAAGCTGTGTTGGAAAATGTGGCCCGAAACAATCCGCTTTGCCTCGAAGAACCTGAACCAATTATTATTTTTAAAAATTTTGGCGCCAGCAGTGTTGATCTGACTTTTGGCGTGTGGTTCGAAAAAGCAAATTATACAGCGGTGAAAAACAGTGTATTTATGGAAATTAAAGAAGCTTTCGACCGCGAAGGAATTGAAATTCCTTACCCGCACGTAAGTTTGTTTTCCGGTGATGCCGGTAAAACTATTTCTGTAAATCCTCTGAATGAAGAAAAAATAAAATAATCATAGATTTAAATGGAAGTCTTTATTTCTTTTTCTGGTTAATTGAATTAGTTTGTCAAATTGGCTTAACAGAAGTATGGCAAATACAACCTGAACAATAAGAACCATTCGTTGGGCAGGAAATCCATATATTGTTTCATTTATTTGTCCGGCTACTATACTTAAAAGTAAACCGAAAAAGGTACCTACAATGAAGAAAAACCAGGATAATTTGACATCCCTTAGAAATGAACGGGAGGTATTTGCTTCTTTGTGGATTTGCTCCATCAGTTTGCTTTCAAAATCCAAGAAGGGCATTTCTATTTCCGATTTTCCCATTATTTCGCGAACTAGTTTTTCTTCTTTTTCAGCGTTCATCTTATTTCAATTTTAAATTCTTCTTCAATCATGGCGTTTACTACCTGCAAAAGGTGCTTGCGGGCTCGGTGCAAAATCACTTTTACATTCGCTTCCGACCATCCGGTGATGTTTGTTATTTCGTCAATGCTATTTCCTTCCAGATAAAACAATTGCAGCGACAAACTTTCTCTCGGAGGTATTTTTTTTAACGATTCGGTAACCAAAACCCGTTGTTCTTCTGCATTCATTCCTCTGAATGTATCTGTAAAATCTTCGACTTCAGGCAAATTCTGTCCAAATGGCAATATAATTTCATTTTTTGTTTTCTGAATCCGTTTGAAAGCTTCGTTAATCAAAATCCGGTAAAACCATGTTTTAAACTCCGACTTTTCGCGAAACGATTTCAGGTTTTTAAATGCTTTGATAAACGCTTCCTGAACTACATCTTCGGCATCAAATTCATTTTTAACCACAGAAACAGCAACTGAAAATGCCAGGTCTTTATACTTCCGTATAAAATACCTGAAATCTTCGGTGCTGCCGTCTATGACTTTTTTGATGTATGCCGAATCCATTCGCTTATTTAAAGTTTCTTGTGTCTCTCGATGTAATAAGCTACAATAGCTCCAAGTCCACCAAAAAGTAACATGAATCCAAAAATCATCATGCTTTGTGTTCCCGGACTCCAACTTTGAGTTGCGAGTGCAAGGTTTATGAATATCGACAGACAAAGTCCAATCCCAATTCCGGCGATAATCATTCCCAATTTTAGCCAAGGGAATTGGAAATCGCGCACTTTGAAGATCTCCGATACATCGGCATTTTTTTCGATCAAAGCCATTCGTTCTTTATGGCGGGCACTAAGGTAAAAATACAGTCCCAATACTATACTGGCAAAAAAGCCTAACCAGATTAAAGCATAAGAAAATTCTTCCATGATAATGTTATTTTAAGTTTTGCAGTTTTGATCCTTATTTTTAGTAAAGGTTACAAATATTCCTCGAAAACATAAAAATATTCTGAAATATACTTCGGGTCCATTTTCAAAAGAAATGCTTTCGGAAACGAGTATTCTCCTTCCTCGAAAATGTTATTACTTTTACGGCCATGACGCAGGAGAAGGAACATATTCTTTTTAAGGAAATTAAGATTTGCAATGAAGAAGCTTTCAACAAGGCATTTGATTTGTACTATTCGTGCCTGTGTTTCTTTGCCGATAAAGTGCTTCACGATTTCGACCTCTCGCGGTCAGTTGTTCAGCAAGTGTTTGTCGATTTATGGATCAAACGCGACAGACTTCAAATAGTCTCCCTGCAATCATATTTATATCAATCGGTTCGAAATGCTTCACTCGATGTGTTGAAGCACAAAAAAGCGGAATTGAAATATCTTTCGACGCTTGAAAAAGAAGAATCGAGCCAGGTTAACGACTTCATTGAAGAAGCTGAATTGGCCGACAGGATCAACAAAGCCATTCAAAATCTTCCGGAGAAATGCCGCGAAATACTTCTATTATGCCGTTTCGAAGAACTCAAATACGCCGAAATAGCCGCCCGGCTCAATATTTCAGTGAAAACTGTTGAAATGCAAATGGGTATAGCATTAAAAAAACTTCGTAAAGAATTGTCTGATTATCAGATGATACAACTTCTTGTCCTATTTTCTCGAAAAAAACTTCAGCATCCATACAGGGTAAATTAAAAGCAAATCGTCAAAGGGGTATAAAACAAAATTCCCAATCGACGAATGCAAAACGAATACAATCCTATTGACCTCTTAATTGCCAACTATCTGAGTGGCGAAGCCAGTCAGTCTGAAAAAGACGAATTGATCAGTTGGATTGGTGAATCGCCTGCAAACAAACGTATTTTTGAAGAGAGCCAGCGTATTTGGGCAAAGAGCCAAACCTATTTTGCTGCTTCTGATATCAGTTCCGACCGCGAAAAAATCAAAGACCAGATTATTCAGCAACTTTCAAAACCTACCAAAACGGTGATTCTGTCAACATGGATTTACCGCGTTGCGGCAATTCTGGCGTTGCCAATCATGTTGGGCATAGGCTGGTATTTGGGATCTTCTGAAAAAGGAACTGAAACTCAGATGTGCGAGGTTACAGCTCCCAAAGGACAGATTTCGAAATGTATATTGGCTGATGGGACCGAAGTGTGGCTCAATGCGGGTACAACCGTTAAATACAATCCTTCATTTACAGGCAATACCCGTGAAATACAACTTGATGGGGAAGCTTATTTTAGGGTTTCCAAAAATAAACACAAACCTTTCGTGGTAACGACCAAACATGCGCAGATAAAAGTTTTGGGCACCGTTTTTAATCTGAAAGCCTATTCGGGTGAAAGCAATATTGAAACTACGCTGGAAGAGGGTAGTGTAGCGTTTAGCCTGAATGGAAGTGAAACAAAATCAGTTGTTTTAAAAGCCGGAGAGCAGTTGGTTTATAACATTCAGGAAAAGAAAATTACGCTGGGCATGGTTGAAACATACCTGCACACGGCTTGGAAAGATGGCAAATTTGTGTTCAAGGATGCTGATTTGAGTAAAATTATTACAGAATTAGAGCGATTGTACGATGTCCGGATTCACCTTGATAATGACTCACTACAGCATTTACGATTCAGGGGAATGTTTGAATACGAACAAAATATTTTCAGCGCCCTTGAAGCACTCGAACGGACGACCAACATGAGTTACCGGATGAACGGACGAGATATTTGGTTGGAATAGAGTTGCGGGGTGCGGGTTTCAGGTTTCAGGTTTCAAGTTCCAAGTTGTGCGCGCGGGATTAGTGCTGATTAAATTTTTTTTCACCCTGAAGGGGTGACATATCAATAACCCGGGGTAAATGAGGCACGAATGCAACCCCGGGGCAAAATGAAGGATTAAAATCCGTCCGCGAAACGAAAATGATTAAAGCGGTGGCATTTTTTCGGACAGAATGGAGATAACCTTAATAGTGGATTGAATGTCTAACTAAAATATTAACCAAAAAATTGAAATGCTTATGATGAAATAACAGCTCTGTCTTTTATCTCTGCGGCTCCAAAATTTCAGGAATAAAAAACAGGAACAGCGGCAACTGTTCCTGTTTAAAAAACGCAGAATGCGAAAAAAACGAAAATCATTTTTTTAATTTAAAAACAACCAAATTTATGAAAATTATTCGGCAATCGAGTGGGGAAGGTTTTTCCTCATTCAAAAAAATCTGGTTAATTATGAAACTTAACTTTTTCCTAATTCTTTTTACAGTTTTACAGGTAACAGCCAGTGTTTCGGCACAAAATACACGGCTGGATCTGAAAATGAACAATGCAACTATCTCTCAGATTTTCGATGAAATCGAACGTCAATCTGAAGTGTATTTCTTTTACAATAAAAGTCAGATTGATGAAAATCGCACTGTTAGCGTTGATTTCAGGAATAAAACCATCGACGATATTTTAAAAAGTATGTTGTCGGAATTGTTACTTACCTACGAGTTTGCTGGCAAGAATATCATTATAAAACCATCGGAACTTCAGAATAATGCTGCCCAGCAGCAAAAAGCTGTTTCCGGTAAAGTTACCGATTCATCGGGTGGTTCATTGCCAGGAGTTTCTGTGGTAGTTAAAGGAACAACCAACGGAACCATTACCAATGGAAACGGCAATTATTCTCTTTCAAATGTTCCTGAAAATGCAATTCTGCAATTTTCGTTTGTAGGGATGAAAGGGCAGGAAATGGCAGTGGCCGGAAAAACAACGTTGAATGTAAGCATGGAAGAAGATGCAATTGGTATAGACGAGGTAGTTGCTATTGGATATGGTACTGTTAAAAGGAGTGACCTTACAGGTTCTGTAACTTCTGTTTCATCAAATGATATAAGGAAACAGCCTGTAACAACCTTAGGCCAGGCTATTCAGGGAAAAGCTTCAGGTGTTGTAGTAAGCAGCAATTCAGGTGCTCCGGGAGCAAGTCTTAAAATTCGTATTCGTGGAGCCAACTCCATGCAGGGAAGTAACGAACCGCTTTACGTAGTTGATGGTGTTGCACTGAATATTGGCATCAGCGATTTGAATGTTAATGATATTGAGTCGATTGAAGTGCTTAAAGATGCTTCTTCTACCGCAGTTTATGGTTCAAGAGGGGCAAATGGTGTAATCATGATTACAACCAAAAAGGGTAAGAATGAAGCAACAAAAGTGCAATTAACTGTAAATACTGGAGTTAGTCAATTGTCCAGAAAATATGATTTACTTGATGCAGGTTCTTTTGCCGAGTTGGCCAATGTATATAAACCCAATTACTTTACTTCAACACAGATTGCTGATTATAAAGTAAATGGGGGCGTTGACTGGCAAGATGAGGTTTTCCAAAGAGGAATATCACAGGATTATCAGCTAAGCTTGAATGGTGGGTCTGCCACATCAAATTACTATTTGTCAGGTAATTATATTGATCAAACTGGGATTGTTTTAGGCTCAAAAGCGGCTAAATATTTAGTTCGTTCTAATGTCTCTACTAATTTGGGATCGAAAATACGGTTTGATTTTAATCTTTTCGCCACCCGCCAAACATCAGAAAACACTGGAGATAATGGTTCAAAAGGAGCACCGTTATGGAATACCCCTCTATTTCCGCCAACTTTCCCAATTTACAAAAGTACTAGTGTATGGAATCGTACCGATAATCTTTCAGGACCTGGACTAATGAATCCTGTAATGGTACTCAAAGAACGCTATAGTGATTACACATCAAACTCCATTGCGATTAATTCACGACTCGTTTATAATATCCTGAATAATCTGAAACTGGACGTGGTTTTCGGAGTTGACAACAATACCGGACTTAGCGGTTCAATCACCAATAAGGCCATGAATCCAACGACTACTGCTGCATCGTTGACCGATCGCAAATCGTTTACATGGCAGAACAGTAATATCCTAACTTATCAGGCAAAAATTAACGATGTCCATGATTTTACAATTATGGCAGCAAATGAGCAATCGAAATTCGTTTACAGTGGATTTGCTGCAAGCGGAACAGATATCAATCCAATTTCTGTTGGATACGATAATTTAGGAATTGCTAATACGAAGAACATCAGTTCAGATCGGTCCCAATATAGTCTTCAGTCATATTTTGGCAGGTTATCTTATTCTTTCATGAATAAGTACCTACTTACTGCAACATATCGTGCAGATGGAACTTCAAAATTCCAGGGAAATAACAAATGGGGTTACTTTCCTGCAGCTGCTGTAGCATGGCGGGTTACTGAAGAATCATTCATGAAAAGTCAGGATGTAATAAGCAATCTTAAACTTAGGGGTAGCTGGGGTGTTACCGGAAATCAAGGAATTAACGCCTATGCTACAATTGCCAAGATTGGCGCAATGTCAAACTCCTTCGGTTTGGCCAGTATGGTTCCGGGATCGATTGTTGTCGGTGCCGATAATCCCGATTTGAAATGGGAGACTACCAAGCAAACCAATGTCGGAATAGATGTTGCATTATTAAAAGGAAAAATTAACCTGTCTGCCGACTATTATATTAAAAATACGTCTGACCTGCTTCATTATGCTGCAATACCAATGTACAACGGTGGTGGAGGCGTAAATAAAAATATTGGCGAAATGGAGAACAAAGGATTTGAATTCGCAATTTCAGCTACTCCAGTTTCTACAGATGATTTCACATGGAATTCCAGTTTCAATATTTCGGCTTACAAGAATAAGCTGCTTAGTTTAGGCAAAGATACCTTTATGTTGGGCGGCAATTATGCAGCTGGTTTAACTTTTGAATCGCCGTTTGCTATTAAAGTTGGTGAATCAATGGGTTCCTTCTGGGGATATGAATGGATGGGTATATATAAAAGCTCGGAAGCTACTGAAGCAGCTAAATATGGATTTAAACCCGGAGATAACAAATATCTTGACTATAACAAAGACGGAAAATTGGACAGTAAGGATAAACACATAATTGGCAATGCTTTACCAAAATTTGTATGGGGATTTGACAACTCATTTTCGTACAAAAATTTTGATTTAAACGTGTTGGTTCAGGCTGTTGTTGGAAGGGAAATTTTAAACACAGTTTATGCTTGTGCCACTACAATCATATCTGATGCAACAGCAATTTCGCATGTCGATGGTAAAGATTATTGGAGTGCCAGTAATGACAATGCCCGATTTGCAAATCCAACTACCAGTACTGGTAAAAACCTAATCGAGTCAACACAATTTTTGCAGGATGGAAGTTTTGTGAAAGTCAAAAATATTGCATTGTCATATAATCTTAGCAAAGCAGCAAGTAGAATTGCTGATTTGAAACTGACAATCAGCGGACAGAATATGTTGACTTTTACCAAGTATAAAGGATACGACCCTGAAACATCAACTTCTGGGAATGACATTGATGGAGCAATCGACGTTGGTTCATACCCAAATGCCCGTACAATAACATTTAGCGTACAAGCAAATTTCTAAACCCAAATCATGAATTTTAAAAAATAATGAAAATGAAAAAATATATGTCGCTTTTTTTGCTGGCAGGAATATTATTCTCATGCAGCAAAGATTTTCTTGATGAAAAGACTTATGGATTGATTCGACCTGACAATTATTTTACGACTGTTAGTGATCTTGAAAAATGTGTAAATGCCCTTTACAGCAGCAAAAACTTAATGTATAATGAAAGTGGAACGATGGCTGCATGTATGGGTGGCGATGATGTAACAACCCAGGCTGGTGGTAATAAATCCGGGTATTTACAGTTCGATGTTTTCAGCGCTCAGGATAATAATGACCGTTTAAGATCGTCTTGGACGGGAGCCTACGGTACCATTAAACAAGCAAATGTGATTATTTCGAATATCGATAATTTTGTTGAACCCAAGGATCAACCAGCGCTGTTACAAAATCAGAAAAACCGAGCTTTGGGTCAAGCCTATTTTATGAGGGCCCTGGCATACTTTAACCTGGTTCGTATATTTGGAGAAGTACCGCTTGCAACAGAAGTAACAGTCGATTATACGATTTCGAAATCTTCGTTCAAAGATGTCTATGCACTGATAGTTTCTGATTTAACCAAAGCTGAATCATTGGTGCCGGCCAATTATTCCAATGCTCCTGATGCTTCAGCACTCGAAAAGAGTTCAGCCCATGCTCGTGCCAATACAGGTACTGTTAAAGCGCTTTTGGCTTCAGTATATTTAAACATGGCTGGTTATCCTTTAAAACAAGAATCAAATTATGCCCTAGCTGCACAAAAAGCCAAAGAAGTGATTGACAACGAGGCTTCGTATGGTTATAAACTTTTAGATAACTATGCAGATCTTTGGAAGTGGGAAAATGGTTGGAAAGATAAAGGTAACGCCGAAGATGTTTTTGCATGTTATTTTAATCATACTGCTGGCGATTGGAGCAATGGCGGAACATGGGCCAATGGTAACATGAATGCTCCATTGTCATTCTTTCCTGAAAATTTTGGAGGCTGGTCGGATGCATTTGCTGAACTGACTTTCTTTAACGAATTCCCTGCCGGTCCAAGAAAGGATGCTACGTTTATTACCAGCGGACAAAAAACACCTACTAGTCCGGTAGTCGCATGGCAGGATTTTGCCTATAAACATCCTTATTACAATAAATATACTAGTTTCCCTGGTTATGATCCGAAAAACATGGGGGCATGGCTCGATTGGTGGAGCAGCCGTACCGTTCAGGTGATCAGATATGCTGAAGTATTACTGGTTTATGCCGAAGCAAAAGCAATGTCGGGTGGACCAGACGCATTAGCCTATACCTGCATTAACAGGGTCAGAACCCGCGCCGGACTTGAAAATATTCCTGCAGGTCTAAATGGAACTGCCTTCCGTGATAAAGTAATAGAAGAACGCAAATGGGAATTTGCCGGGTTGGAACCTTGTGCCCGTTGGTTTGATATGGTTCGAACTGAAACTGTTGAAAGCGCTACAGCAAAGAGAAATGCAGCTGAAGTTCCATTGGCCAACCAACCCACCAAGGATCGGTATTTCGCCCCTATTCCACAGGGAGATAGAGTATTGAATCCTAATCTGTAATTCAACACATACTCAAATAGGCTGATTAAGAACAAGATATTTAATCAGCCTAATTTTTTTTTACTCTAAACTGATTAAATAACCTAAAATGAAAACCAAACAAATTACCAGTTTCATCAGTATAGTGTTGCTGCTCGCTGCACTAACTACTTTTGCACAAGCGCCCGTTACTGTGAGCGAAGTTGATGAAAATATCCCGACTTATTTATCCGGGCCACCTGAGCCTAATCCAATGTTTTTCTTTGGAAGAGGAACACAGGGTGCTGAACAAAGAATCTATCCTTATCCACTCTATGATAATCTCACAAACAGGAAAGCGGACAAAAGCTATCATTTGATTTATCTTGAAAACGAATATGTCAAAATAAGTGTATTGCCCGAATTGGGTGGCCGATTGTTTTCGGCTGTCGATAAGACAAACAATTACCATTTCATATATCCGCAGCACGTCATCAAACCTGCGCTTATCGGATTGACCGGAGCGTGGATTTCTGGTGGTGTTGAGTGGAATATACCTCATCATCACAGGGCAAGTACATTTATTCCGGTTCAATATAGCATTGAAGAAGGCGCCGATGGCAGCAAAACCATTTGGGTAGGTGAACTTGAAATACGCCACCGCATGCGTTGGGCTGTTGGTTATACGCTCCGGCCAGGTAGCTCAATTGTTGAATGCAACGTTAAAATCATCAACCGTACGCCGGTAGAAAACACCATGCTTTGTTTTGCCAATATTGCTGTTTCTATCAATAACGATTATCAGGTAATTTTTCCACCAAGTACACAATGGTCAACGGGACACAGCAAACGTGATTTTCAGCCCTGGCCTATGGTTGACGGTGTTGATGTGAGTTGGTACAAGAACAACAAAACCCCAAATTCATGGTTTGCCGTGAATTATGAAGATGATTTTGTTGCTGGATACGATCATGGTAAAAACGCAGGAATCATGAATATTGCAGATCACAACATTGTTGCAGGCAAGAAATTCTTTACCTGGGGTGTCGGAAATATGTGGGATAAAATCCTTACTGACGATGACGGTCCTTATCTTGAAATCATGGTAGGTGCCTATTCCGACAACCAGCCCGATTATTCGTGGTTACAGCCTAACGAAGAACGTTCGTTCACTATGTCACTTTTCCCATTCCGGGGAATCGATGGTGTGAAGAATGCCAATTTGGATGCCGCAGTTAACTTTGATGTGAAGGATGGAAAAGTCAACTATGGATTTTATACCACAAAAGCTTATACCGATGCAACGGTAACGCTCAAGGCAGGAAATAAAATACTTTCTGAAGAGCGCATATCGATCAATCCCGGAAAACCATATTTCAGGCAAATTGCCCTACCTGCAAGTCAGGATGAACATGAACTCCGCGCCTCGATTTCTACCGGAGGACGTGAATTGGTTGCTTATTCCCCGATTGTCCTTCAGCCAGTTCCAAAACCCGTAGGTTATACTGAACCTAAAAAACCGGAGCAGATAAAAAATGACGAGGAACTTTTCCTGGCTGGCCAACGAATCGACCAGTTTCATAACCCGACACTTGATGCCGATCCGTATTGGGAAGAAGCACTTCGTCGCGATTCGGGAAATGTTGATGCAAACACCGGGATGGGCCGTTTATGTTTGAGAAATGCCAAATATGTTCTTGCTGAAAAGTATTTTAACAAGGCTATTGAACGGCTTACTGCTCAATATACAACTTCAAAAAATGTTGAACCAATCTATTACCTGGGAGTTGCGCTTAAAGCACAAGGACGTTTTGACGAAGCATATACCGCTTTTTACAAAGCAACCTGGAAACAGGAATGGAAAGCACCGGCTTATTACGCTTTGGCCGAAATTGCCTCCTTGCAGGGCAAATATTCAACCGCACTCGATCATGTTAACCATGCGCTTGATGCCAATACCTACAATGTTCGGGCTTATGTGCTGAAATCTGCTTTGCTGCGTCATTTCAACCGGAATGAGGAGGCTCAAAAACTGGTTGCTTTTGCCAAAGAGAAATGCGATCCGCTCGATGCACAACTGATGTCAGAACAATGGCTTGCTTCCAAAGATGCCAATGCCGCAAAAACTCTTTTTTCAACCTTAATTCACCATCCAATTAATGCCGAGGAAATTGCCGCAGGATATCTCAACAGCGGACTTTGGAATGATGGTATCACCGTTTTATCAGAATTAATTACCCATTCAGAGGATAAAACAAAAATTTCGCCGCTGGTGTACTACTATCTTGGGTATTTTGCCGAAAAACAGGGTGACTCACAAAAAGCTATGGAATACAGCAAACAGGCCAGCCTGCAACCGCTGGACTATGTTTTCCCATTTCAGCAGGAAGTTATTGACGTGCTTCGCAGTGCAATCAATGCAAACCAATTGGATGCACGTGCTCCATATTATCTGGGAAATCTGCTTTACGACTGGCAACCCGAAGAAGCCGTTGCGCTGTGGGAAAAATCTTCTGTATTAGACCCCAATGCCAATATTACCTGGAGAAATCTGGCCATTGCCTATTCACACCAGCCTGCTGAAGGATCTAAAAACAAAGCAATTGCCTGTATGGAAAATGCAATTAGTGTTCCTAACCCTTACCCGACACATTTTGCGGAGCTCGACCAACTCTATAAATCAGAAGGTACTTCGGTAGAGAAACGTTTGGCATTGCTCGAAAAGAACGAAAAGGTTGTTATGAAAAAAGACGATGCCCTTGGCTCAATGATCAATCTCAAAATATTTGCCGGTAAAACTGAAGAGTCTATTTCGCTCCTGAAAAGCCGTACTTTCAGTCTTTGGGAAGGTGGAAGTGCATTCAACACTGGTCAGGCCTGGGCAGATGCGCATTTGATCAGAGGTCTGAATTTCCTTAAAAAGAAACAGTATCAGAAAGCATTAGTTGACTTCCAGACAGCACTAACTCCGCCGGAAAATTTACGTGCCGAAGATTCAAATTCCCGCTTAATCCAAATTAAATACTGGATGGGCTGTGCTTTTGATGCTTTGGGCCAAAAGGAAAATGCTGTTCAATCGTGGAAAGAAGTTATAGCCTCAGATACTTTGAAGAATTTTCCCTGGAGGATACGTGGAATTGGAAACAGGCAAGCTCAGCGTTATTTCGCTGCAATGGCTCGCCAAAAGATCAATCCAAAAGCAGATGTAAAAACAATATTTAGTGAACTTTCGGATAGAGATAAAAATATGGTTGCCAAAGATTCAGGCGATAAGGACTATCAATTCATTAGTGCGAAAAAACTTCCTTCCCTTGATGAAAGAGCTTTCCCGCATTACCTCTCCGGGTTGGGATATTTGGGTCTCGGAGATAAAATCCGGGCGAAGGAACAGTTTAAAGCGGCCCTGCAAATTTCCCCCGATTTTTTAAGTGCCAAAATCGAGTTGGGTCAACTCTAGTCTTTTCAATAACATTACTTGTTTTACTTCATAAATTCTTAATCACCTAATAAATCAATCAATAAAAAATACTGATTAAATTTGAAAGGTGGCTTCCGGTCACCTTTTTTATTAACCAACCCAATATTTAATAAACCATGAAGAATCTAAATCGAATGAGTAAATACATTTTAGTAATCGTTCTTGCAATATTATTTTTTGCAGCTTGTGCCGTTCAGGAAAAACATCCCGAAGCATTAAAATCTTTCAGCGGCATCTATCCGCATCTGGCCTATTACAACAACGAAGGCGAGTGTGGAACAGGAGCAGTAGTTCCATGGAACGACAAGCTTTATGTGATTACCTACGGACCACATCTTCCGTTGGGTTCGTCCGACAAGTTGTACGAAATTACGGCAGATCTCCAGCAGTCAACCTATCCCGGAAGTATTGGCGGAACTCCTGCCAACCGGATGATTCACAAGGAAAGTAAGCAACTATTTATTGGTCCGTATGTCATCGATTCAACGGGTAATGTAAAAACAATTCCTTACACATCTATGCCTGGGCGTCATACCGGAAACGCCCGACATTTGACCGATCCCACCGGAAAAATTTATTATGGTACTATGGAAGAAGGTTTTTACGAAGTTGATGCAAAAACACTTCAACCAACCGTATTGTATCAGGATGGAAACATGAATCGCAAACCCGGAGAAATGGCTCAACATGCAGAATTATTACCGGGAGCTCACGGAAAAGGCCTGTATTCAGGACAAGGAGTGCTGGTTTTCTCGAACAATGGTGAAGCCAAGGAGGCTGCATTGAAACAATTCGATATCGAAGCCGGAGTTTTGGCCGAATGGAACGGCAAAGACTGGAAAGTGGTTCGTCGTAACCAATTTGTGGAAGTGACTGGTCCGGGTGGAATTTACGGCAATGCAAATCCCACAACCGATCCGATTTGGGCCACTGGTTGGGATCATAAATCGGTGCTTCTTGGAGTCCGGAATGCTGAAACCGGCTGGAGTTTTTACCGACTGCCCAAAGCCAGTCATAGCTACGATGGCGCACACGGCTGGAATACCGAATGGCCACGCATTCGCGACATTGGTACTGCCGAAAAATCGGATTATCTGATGACCATGCATGGTATGTTCTGGCGTTTCCCCGAAACATTTACCGCGACCAACGCTGCCGGAATTCGTCCACGTTCAGCCTATCTGAAAGTGATTGGCGATTATACACGTTGGAATAACCAACTGGTTTTTGGGTGCGATGATTCAGCACAAAAGGAATTCCTGAATAAACGAAAAGTGAAAGGCAGCATCGAAGGCCCGGGACAATCCAATTCCAACCTGTGGTTTACTTCTATTGAGAAACCCGATCAGTTGGGACCAAACACAGCAGAAGGCGCGGTTTGGATTTCCGAAGAAATTAAAGCCGGAGCCGTTTCTGAACCTTTCCTGTTTGCAGGCTGGGACGTTCGTTCTGCATGGATTAAAAATGAAGGAAAACAGAGCGTTTCGTTTACTTTTGAAGTGGACGAGGCCGGAAATAACAATTGGAAAACTCTGAAATCAATTACTGTTAAAGCAGGCGAATCTGCCAATGTTTCTTTCGAAACTACTGAAAAAGGAGAATGGATTCGGGTAAAAGCGGATCAGGCAAGCAAAGCCACCGTTCATTTTTCGTATGCCCAAAAAGATAACCGCAGTGCCACTCCCGATGCCATGTTTGCAGGTTTGGCCAATGTTTCAGAAACAGAAACCAGTGCCGGATTGCTTTGGGGATTGGGCAACAATCGCCGTAAATTGGGAGTTTTAGCCGGAACTGCCTCGGACAATGCTTTTACTGAAAATGGTTACTACGAACTCGATTCACTAATGAATTTAGTAAAAAAAGAAGATGTAGAAACAGCGTCGTTCATTCGCGAAAAGTTTGCCATTCCGCAACAGGTAGTTACTATTGATGAGGCTTCGGTATTGGTTACTGATGATTTGGGTCGTCGCTGGAGGTTGCCGAAAGGAAACCCAAAATATACCGATTTGACCAACAATTCAGTAGTACGCATTTGTCGCGAAGTAGCTACCGAGCGCGATTTGCTCAATTGTGCGGGAACTTTCTATGAACTTCCGGCTGAAAATGCCGATGGTTTTGCCAAAATACGTCCGGTTGCCTCGCACAAATTCAGGATTTACGATTACGCTTCGTATCGCGGAATGCTGATTATGACTGGCATTGACGCTAAAACAGCAAAAGGTAATTCGCATGTTATTACGTCAGAAGATGGCAAAGCAGCAGTTTGGGCGGGAACCATCGATGATTTGTGGCAAATGGGCAAACCTGTTGGTGAAGGCGGACCATGGAAAAACTCCGCAGTTAAAGCCGGTGTTGCTTCTGATCCTTATCTGATTGGATTTTACGACAAACGCAGCCTGAAACTTTCACACGATTCGAAAGAAGCGGTTACTTTCACCATCGAAGTTGAACCGATTGGTCATGGTCCGTGGATGAGCTATCAAACCGTGTCGGTAAAATCAGGAGAAACTTTCGAATACAGTTTCCCCGAAAGTTTCCAGTCGCGCTGGATACGGATTGTTGCCGATAAGGATTGTTCCGCAACGGCTTGGTTAAAGTACGAGTAATAAAGCTGCGACAATTTTTAATCCGACATGCCTTTCCCTTAAGAGATTTGATGTAAATTGGGCACAACTTTAACCACTTAAATTATAGAGAATGATCAGGATATTTTCACTCTGCGCGATATTGATTCTAACTGTTTGGAATGTCTTTTCTTCGGAAAGTGAAGTCACTCTGCTCGATAAAGGCTGGGCATTCATTCAAAAAGATGTTGCCAACGGCGAGTCAGTCAAATTAAACGACAGTGAATGGGAGAAAGTGCGCGTACCTCACGATTGGGCGATCACCGGAAACTTCGACATGAATATCGATATGCAGTGGGTTCAGGTAGTTGAAGACGGAGAAAATAAAGCCAGGCTAAGAACCGGACGCACCGGGGCATTACCCTGTTTCGGCGTAGGATGGTATCGGAAAATTCTGCCTGTTTCAGCTTCCGATCAGGGAAAACGAATTTTTATCGAGTTCGACGGAGCCATGAGCCTTTCAAAGATTTACCTCAATGGTGAATTCGTAGGCGAATGGCCTTATGGATACTCGTCTTTTTCATTCGAACTAACCAAACAGGTCAAATTTGGGCAGGACAATGTGCTGGCGGTACGTCTCGAAAATAAATCTGAATCGTCGCGCTGGTATCCGGGTGCCGGTTTGTACCGCAATGTGCGGCTGGTCAAAACTTCACCGATACGAATTGCGCAATGGGGAACCTTTATCACCACTCCGGTAATTACAGCCAAAAGTGCCGAAGTGTCCATTAAAACTGAAATTGACGGAGATGCAGATGCAAAAGCTGAAATGAAACTGGTCACCGATATTTTCAGCGATCAGGGAATTAAAGTCGGATCTGTAACATCTACCAAAAAAGGTGGCGACAAAATGCCGTTCGATCAAAAGCTGAAAGTCAAAGAACCACGTTTATGGAGTCTGGAAAATCCTGTCAGGTACAAAGCAGTTTCGAGCCTGTATATCGGAAATGAACTAAAAGATCAGCAAAAAACGGTTTTCGGCTTCCGGAGTTTGCAGTTCGACAAGGACCAAGGCTTTTTCCTGAACGGGAAACCGGTGAAAATGCAGGGAGTGTGCATGCACCACGATTTGGGGCCGATTGGTTCCGCAGTGAACTATCGCGCTACCGAACGTCAAATGCAGATAATGAAGGAAATGGGAGTTAATGCCATACGCACCTCTCATAATCCGCCTTCTCCTGAATTGCTCAACATATGCGACAGTATCGGACTGCTTGTTCAGGTTGAAGCTTTTGATGAATGGAAGAATGGTAAAAATAAAAACGGATACGCCAGTTATTTTGAGCAATGGGCTGAAAAGGACATTACCAACATGATTCGTCGCGACCGCAATCATCCGTCAGTAGTTATGTGGAGCATTGGCAACGAAATCAGGGAACAGGGCATGGCTACCGGCAAGGAAACCGCAAAGTTTTTGGCCGACATTTGCCGGAAATTAGATCCCACCCGTCCGGTTACTGCCGGATTTAACCAACATACTGCCGCCATTAAAAACGGATTGAGCGATGTGGTCGATCTGGTCGGATTCAATTACAAACCATTTGACTACAAAAGTAAACATGCCGAAAAGCCAAACTATGTGCTTTACGGAAGCGAAACGGCCTCAACAGTCAGTTCGCGCGGAGAGTACAAAGTTCCGGCGAAGGAAAATAAAGGGGCATGGCACCAGGATTACCATGTTTCGAGCTACGACTATGAATACCCGAACTGGGCTTCCACGCCCGATACCGAGTTTGAAATGCAGGACGACTGCGAATTCATTTTTGGTGAGTTCGTGTGGACCGGATTCGATTATCTGGGCGAACCAACTCCTTACAACGAAGGTACTCCCGCCCGAAGTTCTTATTTCGGAATTGTTGATCTGGCCGGACTGAAAAAAGACCGGTTCTTTCTCTATCAGAGCAAATGGAGCGATACGCCAGTTTTACACCTCCTTCCACATTGGAACTGGCCAGAGCGTATCGGACAAAATGTTCCGGTGTATTGTTACACCAATTATCCAAAAGCTG
>JAHEYU010000123.1 GCA_023251435.1 Bacteroidota bacterium | reverse complement strand
GCACCGGGCAGGAATACGATTGCCGCTATTGGGACCTAACCGGAAACGTCGGCCTCGAATCGCTAATCGATGCCAACATTGCAAAAAAAGTAGGCATGACCGAATATTTCAAATCCAAAACCAAAGAAGAATTAATAGAAGTACTATGAACGACTACGAAGAATTTGAAAATTACATGGCAATCCGCGATAACGTATCCGATTTAATTGCTGCCCTCGAAGAAATTGAAGACCGCAAAATTCGCTCTGAAAATCTGGAATATGCCATTATCCGTTTACTCGAACTTAAAGCCGAAGAAGAATGAACGTTTACCAGGCAGCAATCAAACGAATCGAATACCTGTTCAGCGAATTCGAGCAGATTATCATCTCGTTTTCGGGAGGGAAAGACAGCGGGGTAATGATGAATCTTGCGCTCCAATATGCTGCAAAAACCGAACAGTTGCATAAAGTAGGGGTTTATCACCTGGATTACGAAGCGCAGTACCAGATGACTACCGACTATGTTACCCGCACGTTTGAGAACCTTCCTCCTGAAGTTGCTAAATATTGGGTTTGCCTTCCGGTAAAAGCACAATGCGCCACCAGTATGTTTCAAAATTACTGGCAGCCGTGGAAAAAAGAAGATCAGGAAATTTGGTGCCGAACATTGCCCCATAACTGTCTAAACGAAGCCAATTTTGCTTTTCAATTCGATTACGAGGTATCCGATTACGAATTCAATATTCAATTTGCAAAAGCCGTTTCCCGCAAAAAGAAAACCGCTTTTTTAATCGGAATCCGCACACAGGAAAGTCTTCATCGTTACAAAGCAGTCAATAAGTTTTCCGACAAGAACGAATACAAATCAAAGAATTATACCATGCACATCTCAAAGAATTGCATCAATGCCTATCCAATCTACGATTGGCTGGTCGATGATATTTGGATTGCA
This sequence comes from Bacteroidota bacterium, assembly GCA_023251435.1. Classification (GTDB taxonomy): domain Bacteria; phylum Bacteroidota; class Bacteroidia; order Bacteroidales; family Prolixibacteraceae; genus Aquipluma. The sequence goes on along the minus strand of JAHEYU010000123.1, from coordinate 9,127 downwards.
AACTATCGCTTTCAATTCGATTATAACCGTCTGTACGATTTGATGCACAAGGCCGGAATAAAACCAAATCAAATGCGGGTTGCCAGTCCATTTAACGATTGCGCCACCGAAAGCCTGAAGTTGTATAAAGTCATCGATCCAAACAACTGGGGCAAGCTAATTGGCCGTGTTAATGGGGTAAACTTTGCGGGCCTTTACGGTGGTACCACCGCAATGGGCTGGAATACCATTAAAAAACCGGCTCATTTCACCTGGAAAGAATACATGTACTTTCTCTTGGACACACTTCCGGAAGAAACCCGGGAAAACTACCTCCGGAAACTGCATGTATCATTTGCTTACTGGCTTGAAAAAGGTGGCGCATTGCCTGTTGATGTGGCAAACGAATTGGATAAAACACTCAATTTTGAAGATTTGGGAGCTCCTGAAAATAACCGAAACTATACCACCGGTTACCGGGTAATCAAGTTTAAAGAATACCTGGACGAAATCGACATACGTAATCCCAACCTTTTACCCACCTACAAACGCATGTGCATTGCCATCATGAAAAACGATACAGCCTGCAAAACTCTCGGTTTTGGCCTCACTAAATACGAGTTGGAGAAACGTCACAACATCATGGAAAAATATAAATCACTCTTATGAAAAGCCCTGTTTACAACGTAAAAGCCGTACCTATCGAAAAAGTACGGGCGAACAGCTACAATCCAAATGCTGTTGCTCCTCCCGAAATGAAATTGCTTGAACTGTCTATTTGGGAAGATGGTTTTACCATGCCCTGCGTATGCTACTTCCTTCCGGATGAAGACGTTTATGAGATTGTTGACGGCTTCCACCGTTACACAATTCTGAAAACAAGCCGCCGTATTTTCGACCGCGAAAAAGGATTGTTACCAGTGGTCGTTATCGAAAAAGATATTTCAAACCGCATGGCTTCAACCATTCGCCATAACCGCGCCCGTGGCAGTCACGATATTGATCTGATGACCAACATCGTTTCAGAACTCACCAAAGCAGGAATGGGAGATGTTTGGATCATGAAACACATCGGCATGGATGCCGACGAGATATTGCGCCTGAAACAACTTTCGGGATTAGCCGAACTATTTAAAAACAAAGAATTTTCAACCTCATTCGAAACCCTATGAAACGCGACTACCCACTATTCCTGATCGACCGTTCCCAGGCAGCGGCCTATCCATTCAATTACATTACCTGCTTCGATAAAACAGTTGGTTTTGTCGCCCGGGTCGTACATTTTCCCGCCGATGCACAATACTTCGAATTCGTGAAAGCAGCCTCGCAAATCGAACACGCCGAATATATGAACGTCATGTTCAAAGCCAAACGTGGCGGCGTGATCCTGGTCTGCGAAGATTTCCTGTACAACTTCGAGCTCACTAATGCCAATCTGAAACGGGTTCAAGCCCTGCTAAAAAAAGCAATGAAGAAATTCCTTCATGCCGAGGTCGAGCGAACTCCGGACTTGAACGATCTGGATATCGATAACCAGATCATTCAGCAGCAATTATCCGTCGAACGTGCAAAACAGATGTATGACGATCTGGTGCGCCGTGCTAATGGCGATAAGAACATTGCCGATTACCAGATTGCGCTCGCCGAAGCCACTTTGGAAACCCTGAAGAAATTCCGGGATAATCAGAAGTATTTTTCTTTAAATCTCAATTAGCCATGCCTCTCACCACATCCGAATTGTTCGCCAAAGTAATTGCCCAACGAAACTGGTATAAATCCCTCGGCATCGATAAATCACTGGCCTCTAAAACCAAAGAGTACTTTGCAAAAGGCACCCTATCCGAAGCCAAACAAACCGAAATACTGCTAAAATTAGGATATACCATCCGCACCCCACAGCTTTGGAATAGTACGGTAGTATCAACGATTAAAGTAGAATACCCGACAGAAATTATCACGCAACTTGTTAATGCAATAAGATATACAGCGCCTCGATCAAACGCACTTAACGAAGCCTATCACAAGGCAAAAGAATTTTTAGACCACAATAGTAAATTGTAATCACAGAGCCTCGCCACCCGCGGGGCTTTTTTTTGCCCACTGCCACTGATCACTGAACACTTTTTCTGTCCTTTCGCCCCCACCTCCCGCGCCTTATCTTCGATACATCAAACCGTTCCGCAGGCAACTTTAAACATTGAACATTAAACTTTGAACAATTATGGCAGCTAAGCCCATCACCATCCGCCGAAACCTTGCCCTCAAACAGTACGAGGTCAAAGAAACGCCCAACGGAAAGCAAACCATTTTCTCCGTGAAATTTGTGAAGAAAGACGGAGAACTGGTATTCATGCCCCGCGCCGTAGCTGCCGGGCTAAAAATGAACATGAAAGAAAACCGGATGCGCGGTGTATTGCCGGTAGATGCAAACGGTAACGCCTGCGGCCATGTTACCCCCGTCCATATCGACGGCCTGATCGAATGGAACGGAATGGCAGTACGCATGTAACTTGAATACTCGTCATCCCGAATTAATTTCGGGATCCGTCTGCAGATGGGATGCCGAAACATGTTCGGCATGACGCTTCGATCAATAGTAAATGGTAAATAAATAAATAGTAAATATAAATCCGATGGCAGACATACTATTCAACCATGAAGGAACCCCGCTGGTCGCTTATGGCAAAAGCTACATGGGCGTTACAAAAGGCGGTCCCGAACCAGTTAAAAAACTCGCTTCGCCAAAACCATCCGAAGCCGATTTGGATAAAACCCGTGTAGGCGACATCCAGATAGCAAGCTGGGGGCCCGATAACCTTTGGCCAACCACCGCCGACAACATTATTGGTAAAGTAGGTGTGCTCAATACCGGTTTGCGCTTTACCCGTAACTTCACACTTGGGCAGGGAATTTACCCCTGCGTGGTTACCGGGTACGACGAAAAAGGCAACGAGATACTTACAGCTCCTGCCGACAAAAACCTGCCGGTATTCGCCAACAGCCGCATTATGCGCCGATACATGGAAAAAGCCCTGCGCGATTACCTAAAACTCGGAGTCGGGTTTATTCAGTTGCTAATGAATGCAGATGGCAGCCAGATTGTCGGCATCAATACCATCAACGCCAAATACTGCCGCCTTTCGGTAGCCAATAAAGAAGGAGTGGTCGAAAAATGCGTGGTATCCGGAAAGTGGCCAGATCAACCATCCGAAGGAAATTACACCGTGTACGACGTGCTCGACGAATACGATCCGTTGGCCGACCTTCAGCGCCGCCGTTATGCCGGGCAAACAAAAGGCAAAGCGTTTGTAATGTGCATCCGCGACTCGTGGAGTAACAACGAATATTACGCAGCTCCTTTGTGGTACGCCGCTTATCTGGCCGGATGGGTCGATATCGCTTCCATGATCCCCAACTTCCTGAAAAAAGCCTACGCCAACCAGATTACATGGAAATGGCACATCCAGATCCCTTATTCGTTCTGGGATCGTCAGTTCCCGAAAAACAATTTTGCCAACACCGATTTGCGTCAGCAGGCCATCAATAATTACATGGACAGCATCGAGGACAATCTTTGCGGAACCGACAATGCCGATAAACCAATCTTCACCTTCTTCGAAATCAATCCAACCAATGGGAAAGCCGAAGAGCAATGGAAGATTGAACCGCTCGACAATAAACTGAACAACGAGCAGAACCTGTTAACCTCCTCCGCTGCCAATTCCGAAATCATGTTTGCCATCATGGTTAACCCAAATGTAATGGGCGCAGGTATGCCCGGTGGTACTTACGCCGGAAATCAGGGAGGTTCAAATATCCGCGAAGCGTACCTGGTAAACGTGGCCAACGCATGGCTCGACCGCCAGAACATACTCGACCCCATCGAAATCTATCACCGTTTCAATGGTGGCGACGAAGCGGTCGAATGGCGATTCCGTAACACCGTGCTTACCACGCTCGACACCGGTGCCGGAACCACCAAAACACTGAGTTAAAAATGTTGCGTGTTCCGGGTAAAACAAGTTGCGAGTTAAGCTTCGCACCCCACAACCCGAAACACGCAACACGCAACCCGTAACATGTAACCCGTAACAATTAAAAATATGCTATTCAAACTCTTATCCGAAATTCAGCAATACATTGCAGTTGGTAACGGTACCGAATTTAACCGCCTGAAACCGCATATTTCGAACGCAGAAACAGCCTACATGCGTCCGCTGTTAGGATCCGCACTGCTCGACGAGCTTCAGGAATACTACGACCAGCCGCCAACAGGAACGCTTACCGATGTGCAGGAAGCCACTGCCGAACTGATCACCAAAGTGCAAAAATCGCTTATCCATCTGGCTTACTGGATGGGCTTTCAGGTGCTCAATGCCACCATCAGCGATGGCGGTTTTAAGCGAACCGAATCACCCACCTCAAAGGGTTTGTTCCATTACCAGGAAACCGAGCTAAAGGAGTATTTCAAAACAGCAGGGTTCAATGCCATGGACGAAGTGCTGGAGTACATCGAAACAAACATCGAACATTTCAACGAATTCAAAGCGTCTCCAAACTGGTCAATCCTGAAATCAGCTTTTATTCCTGATACCAAAACCTTCAACGCCATCATCGATATTAAAAGCAGCAGGCTTACCTTTTTACGCCTGAAATCTTATACCATGCTGGTCGAAGATCTTGATGTACGTCCGATTTTGGGTGATGCTATTTTCGACGAAATAAAAACTGAAATGGTAAAAGATGCTCCCGCAGCAAAAGTACTGGCCATCCTTCCATCCATTCGCAAGGCCGTCGCGTTTCTGTCGTCAGCCATGCTGATGGAAGAATCGGGAGCCGATCTAACCGATAAAGGGCTGTATTTCGAAAGCACCCAGGGAATCACCATCAGCGGAAATACAAAGCAACCGGCCAAAATCGAGCAGATTGCAGCACTTGCAAAACGCAACCGAATGTATGGCGATAACTACCTCGATGGTCTAAAAAGCTACCTGGTAGGCAACGCCACCGACTGGCCCACCTATTCAGGCCAAACCGGATCGGTATTGCGCCGCGACAACAACGGCAAAAAAACATTCTGGACATGAAAAACAGTTATAAGTTCAAGGTTGAAAGTTTAAAGTCAAAAGTAGCCTTGATCGAAGTGTGGGTTTAACTTTAAACATTAGACTTTAAACTTTAAACAAATAAAATATGAAACCCGTCACCATCAAATACCGGCCAATATCCTTTATCCCTGCTTACCGCACCGTTTCGGGCAGTTTCCCCGAAAACTGGGGCGAAGTATCGGCAAAACAATTGATTGCCATTGCCTGCGTTTATAAAAAACGAATATCTGACCTTGCATTTTTAAAAGCAATGTCGTGCTTACCCATGCGGGTATTGAAACGTACCGACGATTACGAACGGTTTAAACTGATGGAACAACTCGAATTTATCAGCGATCGCCGCGCATTTCACGAGTTTATAATTAAAGAAATACGACTTTCGAAGCTTATCCGACCCGCACGAGAATACGGTATGCGAGGCCCTTTACTCCATGCCCCGGAAGCAAAACTGAAGGGAGTCACCTTCGGCCAGTTTATTTTTGCTGATACCTATTTTTCAAACTACCTGGAGTCGAATGACGAAAACGATTTAAATAAATTTATTGCCGCGCTATATCTCCGGGTGGATGAAAAGTTTGATGAATCATTGATCAAGGCTCGTTATGCGTATGTCGGAAAGATTGACCAGACTACCCGCGAAGCTATTGCCATCAATTACCAACTCATTCACGAATGGCTATCACTGGCCTATCCGCTTATCTTCCAAAAACGCAACGAACTTGTTGATTCCGAAACCCGAAACCCGCAACCCGGAACCCGCGACTCCTCTCCCTGGATCAAAATCTTCCAGAACTTCGTAGGCGACGACATCCTTCACGACGACCAGTGGGCCGACAAACCCATCAACACCATATTTCAGTACATGACCCGCAAATACAAGGAAAATGCAAGGAAGCATTGACAATTAGACAATTTACTATTCTTTGGAAAACTCTGGCAAAGTTTTCCATGTCGTGCAAAACTTTGCCAGAGTTCTGGTTTTAAATAGTAAATCGTAAATAATTAAATAGTAAATACATCAATCATGGCAGCAAAATTCTCACAACTCGTTACCTACTTCGAAAACCTTGCCCGGCAGCACCGCGACATTGGGCATACCGACAGCGAAAAACATTTCTTCCGCATGGAAACCGACGAAGTACTGGGCGGAATAAACCGTACCGACGTTAACTACCCGATGCTTATTATGGAAGGATACAGCTACGATTTCACCGACAGCAAATCAGACAATCTGCTAAAGAACCGGCGCGGCGCTTTTATGCTGCTCGATCATGTTTCAGACCCGACCGACTTCGACGCCATGCACCGCGCATGGGAGAAAATGGAAGAAATTGGCGACGAACTGATCCTGCGCATGAAAGCTGACAAGCGCAATCCGTACTCACCTGTTATCCGCGATTTCCAGTTTTCGGGCGTCGAAGCAACGCTCATAGCAAACGAAATCGATAACAATTGCGGAATCCGGTATACCTACACGCTCACTTCGCCCCTTAGCAACGATGTTAACCCCGATAAGTGGCTACCCGTCGGCAGCGGAGAATTTAACAATTGACAATTAGACAATTTACTATTTACCATTGGTTGCTTAGAAAAAGGCGGTGCCTGAGTAGCGAAGCGTATCGAAGGCAAATAGTAAATCGTAAATAAATAAATCGTAAATGGATTAAATCGTAAATAAAAACAAGATGGGCTACGATCCGAATCAGGAAAACGACGGAATAAACCGTAAAACAGGCAACCGGGCAGGCGGGCTTAAAATTAAAGGGAATCATCAACCGGTTATTTTGGTTAACCGAAGTGCCGACGATACCTTTAAAGACATGCTTGATTCTGTTCGGTCGAACGAATTAATCGAGATGTGGGTCCCCAAAGTTCGCCGTGCTTTACGCTCCAGTGCCCGGTGGTTCTCCGACGGCAAATCAGAGTCGTTTGTAGTACGCGGCCGTGGTTCTTTTACCCACACCGAAAAAAAACTTGCCGAAAGCATTGGAACTTACACCCAAAAAGATGTTGACCGCATTTTTAAGATAGCCTTTAAATTCGAGCGGCATGGCGTATTCGTTCACAAAGGTGTAGGCCGTGGCTACCATGCCAGCGGCACCGGCTTTGTAAACCGCACCGCCAAGGGGCCGCAGGTTCGCCCCCGCGTGGCCGTCGAATGGTTCAACCCCGTACTCGACCAATACCTGCCAGAACTGGTCGATAAAATTGCCCGCATCAATGCCGATGCTGTAGTGAACTCTACGGCCATGAAAATTTTGTAGTCATCCCGAACTTGTTTCGGGATCTCATCATCAAGGCTCTATCCTTTGCTCCCGATAAAAATCGGGACAGGCCGTCTGGCTTTAGCCCATGTACATGTAATCTACAATGCTTTCTTATTTCATAATAATTTTCTTACATTGCCCTGATAAACCAAAAAATCAAAGACATGAAAAAACTAGTCCTATTTTTCTCCATTATTATTTTTCTGGTGTCTGCCTGTGAAACAACTAGCGTATTACCTAAAATTCCAAGAAAAGAACTTTTAACAGGTATTGATTTTTCTAAGTACACAAAAAATGGGTTCTTAATTACTCCAGAGAAATATAGTGGTAATTATGAATCTATTGGATTGATTACATTTGTTTTTATGCCTGCTGCAATACCAAAAACAAACACTATTGAAAATAATTATTCGTGGAAAGAAACTGATAATCTTGTTACCAGTTACTCCTGGGATATAGAGAAAGTAAACGTACAAGATGCAATTGATGCTATGTATAAAAGATGTACGGAAATGGGAGCTAATGCACTTGTAAACTTCAATGCTTCTGAAGAAATTGCTGAGTATATGTTTGCAAAGGCTCCTCTTAAAATAAAAGGATATAGAATAACTGGCTTCGCAATAAAAATTAAATAATTAAATGTTCGACGATCTCTCTAAAAACATTTGGCGTTATCGCATTAAACCATACATTATCCCGGGGCTTATAATTATTGTAATTCTTCTCATACTTTCTTTACTAAATTTTAACTAAAGCCAATACATCAACTCAAATGAAGAAACTTTTACTTATTGTAATTCTTATTGTCATTTCAGTTACCATTATAAACCTTTGTGCCGACGATAAAACGAAACCAAATAAAAAATACATTGAAACCATGGCCGATGGCACAACCTGTGAATTTTTTGATGTGTCTTACGAAATGGAATTTGTTGCAACATCTCGAATTTTGAAGCCGGAAGAATACCAGTCAGCAGCTGATTTATTTCACTTTCCAAAAACAAAAATGATATATTTTCATTTAGACTCATTAAGATTAATTGGGGAACACTACGGTACTTTATATGAATCATTGGCAGTACCTGTAATGAAGTTTAATCCTGATAGCTTATTGCAAATAAGAGCAGAAAAATAAAACTAACACGACAAAAAACCCGCTAACCCAGTGGGTTTTTCTTTTCACAGAATTGCCTATCTTTACAACGCCAAATCACATTAATTAATGATTAGAAGTACGCTGAAGGGAAAGCTTTCCCCGGTAGCGTTTTCAGTATTAGTGCTTCTAATCCTGAGATGTGATTTGGCGATCCGCTATCGGGGTTTTTAAAACCTTCAGTCATGAATAAAAAACCATTTATCAAAGGATTCCGCACCGCCTACATCGACGAAGAAGTTGACGAGAAAACCGCAGAAAAAACCGTATCAGTCGAAGAATCGTTGGTAGCTCTTATTTTCGACCGCTACGCCCCAGCCGAAACATACCCCGAAAGCACCGAGCAAAAAACAACCCTCGACCTGATAGACGAAATGGAATCATGTTCCGAAGTCTCAAAATCAAAAGTAAAATTGGCAATGGAAGACAAAGGTTTCAAACTCCAATACACCGGCTCCGAATTCGTCTGGCTCATGAAAGAGCGATAACACACAGTAACCCGTCATTGCGACCGCGAGGAACGAGGCGGGAAGCAATCTGTCATTCGTTGAGATTGCTCCCTGCTCCCCGCTCCCTGCTCCCTGCACCATGCTCCCTGCTCCCCGCTCCATGCCCGTGCT
>JAHEYU010000008.1:93296-128010 GCA_023251435.1 Bacteroidota bacterium | reverse complement strand
AAACCGTTTCCGCAAAAGGTCCCGGAAGCGACGGCAAAGGTACATATGCCTACGAAGTGACAGTAACGGCAACTTTGCCCGATGTGGGTGTCGAAATTATTGGTTGCACTGAAATTGGTGCAGGAGAGGAAAGTGTGGTGACAGCAAAAGCCGCTAAAGAAGGCGGAACGTACCGGTTTTGGGCCGAACCTAGGGAAATGTTTTCAATCGAAACCAATGGTTCTTCTGCTACTCTGCGCGGTTCTTCTCCCGGACGGGGAACTTTGTATGTTGAATATACCAGTGCAGATGGTAAAAAAACAGAAGCCAAAAAGGAAGCTGCATGTGTACTGGTAGAATCATACAATGGCGGGCAAAAAATCCCACAGATTGCCTTTTTCGACGTAAATGGGAAAAAACTGGAGGGTATTTTAAAGGTTCCGGTGCAAACAAAACCCAATGAAGCAACTGATCTTCTTAGGTTTGTTCCGGCTGACCCCGGTGTTTTAACCGCAGTTGGTCTTGGTGATGTTGTGGTGTTACAGGGTATTCTTCCTGGTAAAAGAACCATTCAGGCAACTACCAATTGTGGTGCAACCACCGGTCCGGCAGTGGATGTTGAAGTGGTAAACTGCGACGACCAAACCATTGCCCGGCTGGAAAAAATGGAAAAAGCTGCTGAAGAAAACCTTAGGACTGCCATAAATGAATTACTGAATACTCAAGGATCGCCGGAATTTCAAAAAGCCAGGAATGAGTTTCTCAGTTCATTCAATCAGATGATGCTGAAGATCGGCCTTACAATAATTTCAAACGGCAAAGCACCGACAAAGGCAATTCATATTGCAGCAGAGATTGCTGATAACGGAGCCGCTTTGTCCGAAATAATTTCCAGCAGCAATCCTCAGGAGTTAAGTAACAACGTCGGGAAACAGGCTGCCGGCAAGTCGTTTGAAGAGATTGTTGAAAAAACATATTCACAAGCTGTTTCAGATGCCTACGGCAAATCGTTAAGCGCGGCAATAGCACTTGATGAAGTGAGTAACGCTGCTCAGAAAGTTTGCGATAATGCCTCGGAGTGGGCACTCACCAGCAAGATGATTGAAGAGTTAAAGAAAAATGTGGAGAAGGCCAATAGGGAATATGATTTGGTGAAAAGTCGCCAGCAACTTTGCGGCAAAAGACAAGCTAAAACAAATAACGACGATATTCCTCTGGCCGATTTGACCCCTATTCCTCAGGAACAAGCGCCTAAGCAGAACCCTACACCTAAAACGGAACAGCCTACGGTTCAGGAACCGCAAAACGACCAACCAATACCCGAGCAGTCAACACCAGATGATGAAATTCTAATAGATCCCGAACGACCCCCCGTCCAATCAACCAAGGTAGGACTACCCTACGAGCCCGGCGATTGCGGCTGCGACAGTACAAAAAATATAACCGTAACAGCAAAAGATTTTTCGGCCTTGGGCGCAGGAATGAAAAATCTCGGAGAATGTGTCGAAAATTTCAAAAGTATATCATTAACCGATTATCAAGGTGCACTTCAGGAGTTGTCGACCTTAACCGGTTCAATGTCGAATCTACTTAAAACCGATGCTGCCGCTTTTCTGATAAAGGCGAAAGAGTCGAAACCACAACTAGATGCGCTGGTGAAGCGCGTAAAAACCTATGACGAGGCAGGAAATACTTTTCTGAATAAAATGGGAAAATGCCCCGAATCGCTAACCATCGGAATGGAAATATTTCAGTCAGTCGAAAAAATAACTGTTGAATCAATTGATACAAATTATTGAATTCTACCTGAAAGAAAATCACAAAAAATCAGTTTTAAAAAATAGCATTATGACAAAGCAACTGGCACTCTTGACTTATAATTTAATTATATCGCCGATAATGAAGTAATTAAAGGAGTATAATTTACTCTACTACCACCTCGTCAATAAACATCCAGGCATCTTTGCCATCGCCTGCATGACCTTTGGGGCATTTCCCCAGATTTTTTGAAATGATTTTTACATAACTGGCTGTTTTTGGGGTAAATGAGGCTGAAAAATCTTTCGTCTGTTTTTCTCCTGTAAGCGGATCGACATCATTGAGGATTTCTGCTACCTTTTCGAATTTCAGGCCATCGGCCGAAACGAAGAATTCCATTTTCTTCGGGAAGAAAATATATGCTCCGGCATTTTGAAGCGATCCGACTGAAATGGAACTGATTTCGCCAGCTTGCTGCAGATCAATTACAATTTCCATATCAATTCCTGCCCATCCCTGCCATTCGCCATCGTGGTGATTGGTAGTTCCGCGAACTGCATTAACAAGCGTAAATACGCCCGAACCTTTGTAATATTCGCTAAACGGAACCTTGTAAATTACAGGCTTTGCGGTCGATTTATTGAAATTATACGATTGACTGATTGTCTTTTCAGCAAAATTACCGTTTACCATTGGGGCCGCTTTCAGGTCGGTTGACTTATCGAGATTGATTGGTTTTTTGTAAACCGGCGACCATGTGTCTGGCTCGCTGCCATCAGTCGTATAATGAATATCAACTCCTTCAAGTTCACTTTTCAGGGTAACTGCCAGTTGTTTGCTTTCCTGATCGAATTGCGCTTTGGCTATAACTTTATATGCGCTTTTTGAATAGTTAATGCCCATTTGTTCATAACGTTTCATAAACAACTGGATACGTTGCGAAAAGCGTTCCCAACTGCGAACTTCCTTTGGGCTCCACAAAGCTTCGGCCATAGCTCCAACTCTCGGGAAAGTCATGTATTCGGCATGTTTCAGATTGGGAACATATTCGGTCCAAAGATTGGCTTGTCCGCCCAAAATGTGTTTTGCCGCTTCGGCCGACAACCCTTCAGGAACAGGATTGAATGCGTAAACTTTACTAAGAGGCAAATATCCGCCAATTGCAAGCGGTTCCTGCTCTGCAGGTCCCTGATAATAATCGAAATAACAGTCTGAAGTGGGTGTCATTACCACATCATGCCCCTGATTGGCGGCTTCGATACCTCCCTCAAAGCCACGCCAGCTCATCACGGTTGCTTCGGCAGGTAAACCGCCTTCCAGAATTTCGTCCCACCCAAGCAAAACTTTGCCTTTCGAATGGAGGAACTTTTCGATGCGTTTTATGAAGTAACTCTGCAATTCATGCACATTTTTCAGCTTTTCATCTTTCAACCGTTTTTTGCAATCGGGGCATTTTTCCCATTCGGTTTTGGTTGCTTCGTCGCCGCCAATGTGGATGTATTTTGTTGGAAAAAGTTCGGCAACTTCAGTCAAAATGTCTTCAAGAAACAGAAAAGTCGAATCTTTTCCGGCGCAATAAATATCGGTAATCGGCCAAACCCCGCCCGGCAAAACGGTAAATGGACCTCCAGTACATGAATATTGCGGATAGGCGGCCAGAGCAGCAGTAACATGGGCGGGCATTTCAATTTCAGGAATAATTGTAACGAAACGGCTTTGTGCATAAGCCACCATTTCACGGATGTCGTTTTGTGTATAAAAACCGCCATAAGTTGCAGTTTCACCTTCCTGTTGTTTAGGGCGCGAGTTCCAGTGCTTGTCTTTGTGGTTCACCCGCCAGGCGCCGATTTCGGTAAGTTCCGGGTACTTTTTAATTTCAATCCGCCACCCCTGATCATCGACCAGATGCAAATGCAGGGTGTTGATTTTATGGAGAGCGAGGTGATCGATCATTCGCAACACTTCTTCTTTGGTGAAAAAATGGCGCGACACATCCAACATAAATCCGCGCCATTTGAACGCCGGACTATCAGAAATGCTGATAACCGGAACCAGCCATTCCATTTCTTCCGTGTTTGGGGAACTTTCAATTTCAGCCGGAAGTAATTGACGCAGTGTTTGAACCGCGTAAAAGAACCCGGCAGGTTGAGCCGCTTTGATTACGATACGGTTTTTCAGCACTTCCAAAGTGTAGGCTTCGGGATTCAACATTGGCTCTGTTTTGAAATAAACCTGATTGGAGCCCTCGTTTCCACCCACCAAAATATCTAATTTCCATCCGTTTGCTTTCTCAAAAACTCCGGAAAGATAGTCGGCAATCAGTTTCTGCTCAACACTTTCGACCACCAAGCGGGTACTTTTCTTAAACCTGAAGGACGATTCGCCCAAAACCATTTTTTGTGGTTGTGGTATCAGGGCAAGCTCGCTTTCGGTGTAGGTTTTATTGGGCTTGCAACTAAAAAATATGAAAATGCAAGCCAAAATTAATAGTCCGGACCGTCTTCGTTTCATCGTTTGGATAATTTAGTTTCCGGCAGGAAGTTAATTAAAAATTATTTCACCACCGAAAAACTTCCTTTTCCGCTGCCTGTCAGTCCGTTTGTTCCCATTCCCTGTATTTCGATGATAAAATCTGTCAAAACTTTTCCGGCAGTTACTGTAATTTCTGCTTCACCGGCTTCGCCAATTTTTAGTTCAGGAATCCACTGAAGGGTAGTTCTGTTATCGCGCCGCGGATTGGCTGGTTCAGCCTGAAACGCCCTGTTATCCTGATTACCGATGTTGAATTTGCTGGTTGTTTGAGTCATAATTTGCGGAGCTTTTTTCTGAAAAATTTCAATTACTCCCACAGAATTTAGTCCGGTATAGCGCTGAATATCCATTGGGTTGGTCGAAACATTGATGTAATCGACTTCACTGGTCGAAATACTTTGTATAGCCGAAACATCGGTTCCTAATTGTTGCCCGTCTAAAACCAGTAATGCACCGCCCTGCGCGTTAATGGAATTTTCGCTCCCGTAAAATACAATTTGGTTATTCATTAGGCGAAATGGTTTGATGGATTTTATTACATCCATCAAATTGGTAGAATTGGACAGTAATTTACGTTGGTTATCGCGAGCCGATGTGTTGGAAACCACTACTTTTGGCGCTCTCTGAAATAGGTCTTCGTTATTGCTGAAATATTGCGCTCCGGCAATCTGGTCTTTCTTTTGCAAGTTCAATATTTTTGACTTTTTTGTAATTATTTCTGAAATTCTGCCATCGAAGTCCTTGCTTAAAACACTCTCCGAATTGTTTCCGGAAGCATCTTCAGGCTTAAATTTTATTATTTTTTGCCAGTCAAAACCTTTTTGCCGGTTGGCAATCAGGAAAAGATCCATCATGGCCGAATTAGTAATTTGTGTGTTAAAACTTTTCGAAATAAGGCAAAATGGTGTTTCAAGCAATGCATCAGTTAAAAGGTAATCACTGATCGGCATCACGTTTTGGTTTTTTCGGTATTTATCTGCAATCGAAACACTCACATTTGCGCCGACAGGCTGGTTGTTTTCGTCAGTCAGCCTGATTTTTATTTTCATGTTTTCGCCCTGTTTCATGCTGCTTTTCTCCGGCTGAACATCAATATTTAACTGTTGTTTTTTATCAACAAATACCAGTCTTTCTGCCAGCAATTTCCCGTCGGTGCCAAAAGCTGTTAACAGTGTTACTCCGTGAGGAAGGTTTTCAGTCGGTATTTTAACTCGCTGGAATCCTGCGATATCCATGTCGGCTGCCCAAAAAAGCGTATTCCCACTGGTTGCAGTGATGGAAATGGAATGTTTTTGTTTATCTGGAAAAAGAAGACTGGCCGAAATGAATTCGGCATCGGTTTTTAGTACTGAAAACGCAAGAACATCGGGATTTGGAGCCGGTAATTCGAATACCTGATTTTGGCCTGTTGTTCCTGAAAGAACCAGTTTTAGTTTTTGTTTTACGTCGGTTTCGATTGCAAAAAGTCCGAGGCCGGGGGTGACAGTCTTTACAATTGCTACATGTTTGCCTTCCTGATTTATTACCGATCCTTCAACTTCTACGGGCATTCCCCATTTATTAAAAGCTGTAAATCCTATTTTTACCGGAACTCCCGAAGGAATGGTTCCGCCTTCAGGGAAAAAACGAATATCAAGAGGATCGAGGTTGGATGGCAAAAACACCTCTTTTTTCCACTCGCTTTTGCTGTCGGTAAGTTCGCAGATAAATGGTTCTCCATTCGATTTTTCAGGCAAAGTAAATTGTAACACAGTTTTTCCTGAATCATCTGTTTTTAGCTTGCCTTTTTCCAGTATTTCACTCCCGTTCATCAGCTGATAACGCAGCGCTGTGCTTTTCTGTATTTCGCCTGAAAGATTCCGGAGCAGGATCGTTAATTCGTTTTGCCGGCCTGAAACAGAGATGCTGTCTTTTACGGTTGTGGTAGCTATCAATTGATTGCTGTATGTCTGATCGATGTTTATGTCTGTAATAAAAGCATCTTCGGGGTTGCTGTGATTTGATGTATATGCAGTCAGAAAATATTGACCGACCTGAAGATTATTAGGCACTTCAATGTATCCGGAGGTCGTGCCATTGTTCACTTTTAGCATAGTAAGTGCAACTGGCTCTCCGCTCTGATTATAGAGTTTCACAATTAAATCGGGGGTATTTGTTGCGGGCAATTGTGTATTTGCATCGGTTACCAAAGCGCTTAGCCAAATAGTTTCGCCGGGCTTATAGTTTTGCATGTCAGTTGTAACAAAAACCTGCCGACCCGGATAATAGTTTGAAAAATCGGTTAATTGCTGACTGATTTTAGGAAGAGGACTTTGGTTTTGGGCAAATGTTCCATAACCTACACATGCAAAGATTGCCAGCGCGATAAGGGTTTTCATTTTTGCTGTTTTATTTAGTGATTAAAACTTCAGGTTTAGGGCTTCCGTTAAACAATGTATCGCTCTCGAGCGTAAAATTTTTGAGCGCTTTGCGCAATGCTTCAGAGGGTTTTATGGTATTGTAATCGTCCCAGAACGACTCGTCGTAGTTGCTTATTATTTCAGTAAAGATATCTTTCGGGCTAAACAATTCGTTTCGCCTGAATTCGGTTTTGTCGTTGGTACGCAAGTCGGTAATTAACAAGTCGGAGGTGCTATGAAACAGCGAGTTGATTTTATCTTTTTTGCTTTTTACCCGAAAATTAACCGATGCCTGTGCATTGCTTAAATGCCATTTTCCGTCGGAACGACGGTAGCTAACCTGGTAATTGGCACTAATGGGGCGTACGTAAAAATCTTTGGGCTTTTTCTTGATCAGCGATTGATGTGCAAATTTAAGCCCCGACCGGCTTAATTCAAATTCGGCATGTACCAATGCGAACGACGACATATCTACATACAATTTGCCCTGATAACACGGATAATCAATCTTTTCTTTGGGTCTGAACCTGATGATATAAGTGTCGCGATCGTTGAATTCTACGATTTCTTCGAGCGAATATTTGTAGTAGTCGCGAAACTCCGGATCCAGAAATGAATCGACGGTTTTTACCACATCGAGTTTGGTGATGTAATACGGACCTCCCTGAATTTTAAAATCTACATACTGAAATGGCTTTACATTTTGGCTCTTGCGGCCTTTTATGAATTTCACTTTGTCTTCAAGAAATGCATTATTATAAGAAGCCTTTCTGATTTCCATCACAGCTTCGGCAATATCAATATAATTGTCGTCCTGCTTTAGTACTTCGCGGTAAAAGGAAGTCATGATTTCCGGATTTCCCGGATAATTGAGCGGAATTTTTGATAGTATACGGGTCAGAATTTCCTGCGGATTAATAACCGTTACCTTTATTTCTTTTAGTTGAAACGATGAGGGCTGAAGATATATATTTTCAGGTCGATCGGTAATGTTTCGGATAGGAAACCTATACTGTCTGTAGCCTAAACACGAGATTACCACGGTGTCTTCCAGCATGGTACCTGGAATTTTCAGTTCAAACTCGCCGTCGGTATTCGAGATGGTTCCGATATTTTTTTTCAGTATCGAAATGCTGGTGTGGGGGAGTGGTTCTTTTTCTTCGCGGTCGATAATTTTTCCGCTGAATTTGATTATTTCCGTTGTGAATTTAGTGAAGTCGGGTTCTTTTTTTTTTAGTGGTACGAGTTCAGGATTGGTAATAATAATCTGGTCGTCGAGCACCCGATATACAAATTTTGATTCGAAAAGTATATCCAGAATTTCTTTGATGGTTTTATCGGAAAGGGAGGCATCTATTTTTTTTTCGGTATTTATAAGCTCGGCATTATACGAAAAATAGATCTGGGTTTGCGACGATATTTTTTCTAAAACAGAATTAATTGTTTCATTCCTGGCTTCAATCGTTATTTTTTTATCCAGCGCTGCATTGTTTTCCTTTTGCCCGAAGGAAACCTTCATCAACAAAAGGAAAACAATCAGGAAAAGTCCGCAGGCTGGTCTCATTTCAGAACATTTTTTTCAGAAAGAATTCTGTTTTAATTTGTTCTCCGTCACGGAGAATGGTCATTTTTATTTTCTTGTCTTCACGGCTTTGAAACAGCAAATTTATATCATTTAACGTCATTGCCTTGTGGCTGGCGTTGTTTAATGCAATAATCTGGTCGTTTTCCTGAATTCCGGCATAATAGGCAGGCGAATTTTTGCGGATATCGCTTATCAGGAAGATGGGTAATCCGGGCATCGGATTGGTAACTTCCAAACCACTCATGTTGTAATTAAATTCGTCACGAATATCGCTGTTTGGGGTGAGAATGAGCCTGTTATTCGGATAGTCGAGCGTAACATAGAACCGGCGCAGTATCTCGGCTCCAAGGGTTCCGTTGCGATCGTTTTTACCAATTAGCTGATCAACAAGCTCGTTATCGGGAAAAGCTACAATTGGTTCGTAAAGTACCAGCGGCCCCACCCAGATTGCCCCAATCCGGCCTTTTTTACCGTATAAATCGCCGCTTAAACCGCGTCCAAGAAAAGTTTCAATATTATTTTCGGGCAGGGTAATGCGGTTGTCAGATTTCGACGATAACCAGAGAGCATCGCTGGCACCGGTATCAACCAATAGTTTTACAGGTACATCTTCGTTTTTATCGGTTACGATACTTGTCCGAACAAAAGGTTTGTTTTGTTCTAAAATTAAAGGCAGCACAATGTCTTTTTGCTTTTCTCTGTAGGTGAAAAATTCGGGTTTGGTTAGTGTGATTCTATGGTCGGTATAGTCGATTTTAACCACATAATCTTTAAAAAGGTTAAAGCCAATCAGTCCGTGAACCGGAATTCCGAGTATATGCGATATCTGGAAATTCTCGTTAATCACCATGTGTATTTCCTGATCGTAAGCAACCATGCCATTAATGTTTATCACATTGTTTCCCGATCGGTAGGCTGTTAGCTGCTCGCCTTCTCCAAGTCCTCTTAAGTTGATGGGCTGCAGAAAGTTAAGGTTCAGTTTGTTTACAAACGGAAGTTCTGTAATAATCGGGTAACGTACGCCGGTATCGAGTATAAAATTAAGCGTATCCGAATTGTTGATCGCTACCGGAATGATAATCAGATTACTCGATGTTTTAAAATTGATAGTTATTGATTTTTTCTTCGGATTATCAAAAACAAAGCCAGTTTGGTCGGTGTAATTTCTGATTTTCTTATCGTAGTCGAGACTTTTGTCCATGGGCACGTAGTCTCTAATAACCAGAATGTTATCCTGAATTTCGAAAAGAAGGTAAAAATCTTTCATGAGCTGATCGAGTACAAATTTGATGGGTTTGTTCGATACGTTCAGATTGATATTTTTTCCTTCAATCAGTTTCGAGTTGTACGAATAATCGAGGTTGAGGTATTTACAAATACGTTCAATTACTGTTGAAAGCGATTCGTTTTCAGCGTAAATACTGATATTTTGATCCAGAATATTTGGAGTCTGATCTATTTCTTGCTCCTGAACGGTATTCTGCCGGGCAGATTGTTTTTTTGCAGGTTTCTGGCCAACGACAGAATAGGGTAATGTGAGCAACAACAAACATGTTATGACAAGTATTGTTTGAGATATAATTCGTATTGTTTTCATGGTATGATAATTTGTTTTTCAATTGTCAGTGGAATTCGCATGATTCTTATTTCCACCTTGAATGGCGTTTTTTCGATCATGCTCATTTCATGGCTATTGAATTCTCGAAAAATTAGGATTTTGCCTTTAAAATATACTGTCCGTCAATTATTTGCGTTTCCATCTTGAACGTTGTTTCTATTACTTTCAGGATAAAACCGAGCGAATAATCGTTAAACTGGGCAGTGAGCAGAAGCCCGCTTAGGTTTGGATCGTCTAAACGGATGTTTACTTTGTAAACTTTCTCAAGATTGTCAATTACTTCGCCAAGCGAAGTCGCCCTGAATATCAGGTTGCGGGTTTTCCAGGCTATAAAATTAGGATCCTGATTGGTTGTTTTCAGCAATGCATTGCTCGAATAAATCAGGGTTCCCTTTTCGCCGGGAGTCAGGATCAGTTCATTGTTTTGTTTAGTTACAGTCATCGTGTTTAAAACCTGCACTTTGCCGGTTTCAACAATCACTTCAACCAATCGTGCACTTGGATAGGCACTTACATTAAAGCTGGTACCAAGAACTTTAATCTGTGCATTTCCGGCATGAATGATAAAAGGTTTATTTTTATTTGGTATGACTTCGAAAAAAGCTTCTCCTTCAATGGTTACTTCGCGCGAATTCTTACCGAATTTTTTTTGGTATTTAAGGCGGGTATTGCTGTTAAGGCTTACCAATGTTCCGTCGGGTAGCGTAAAAGTATTCACTTGCTGACCGGTTGATGAAATTTCGAGTTGCCTTACTGGAGCATTATTGTTGAAAAAAGTTTCGTATCCTGCCACCGAAAGTAACGCAGCCACCAATATTGCTGCCGCAATTCGCATCAATGGGTTAGAAATTAATCTACGGAAAAGGATTGCTTTACTTTTAGATTTTTTATGAATTTTATCCTGAACTTTCTCCCAGGCATTTTCAGAAGGGTATTTTTTTAATTCAAAATAGGTATCAACTTCTTTTGCAATTCGCTGAAGATGCTCCTTCTCTTTTTGATCGGAAAGCAATTCTTCTGCAATTTTATTTTTTTCTTCGGCAGTTAGCTGCATGTCATCATCGTAAATTGACATGGCCAGTAATGCCCACTTTTCGTCTTCTATGTTGTGATTTTCTTCCATACGCCTATATGACATTGAAGTGCTGGTTTAACCCTTACTTGACTTTCCCGAATTCTTAAAAAGCAGAAACAACGACATCAAATGATTCTTATAATCCTTCAATTCATCTCGTAAATGTTTCAATGCCAAGCCCATTTGTGCTTCAACAGTCTTAATTGAAATATTTAGTTCTTCGGCAATTTCCTTATATTTCATGCCCTGTTCGCGGCTTAGCCTAAAAATTTCCTGTCGTTTTACAGGTAGCGAATCAATGCTTTTTTCAATACGTTCGAGCAGATTAACTTCAATATAATTTTCATCGGGATCAATTTCCTGATGCGAGAGCTCCTTCATCTTTGAAGCGTATTGCTGTTTTATTTTCTGATGTTGGATCTGGTTCAGGCATTGATTACGCACCGATCTGAAGAAATAATGTTTAACGGAGGTTTCGATGTTCAGTTTCTCCCGCTTTTCCCAAATACGGACAAAAAGTTCCTGAACCGTTTCTTCAGCCATTTCGCTGTCGTTCAGAAATTGCCGGGCAAAATGGCACATCGATGAATAGTATTTTTGAAACAAAGCTTTAAATGCGAGCTCGTCTCCTTCTTTAAGCCTAAAATACAGTTCTTTATCGTCGGTTAGGTTCATATATTCTCCGCATTTAGCGGCGATTTTGAGAATTCGGCTAAAGGTATAAAAATTTTAAAAATCGGTTGTCACACGGCCATTCTTCTACTTGTTTACCAATGAAAAAGAAAATGTCGAAATTTTGAAAGAAATCCTTTGTTCAAAGGATTTTTCCATTATTTTTGCAGCCGGTTTACTACAAGCCCGGATGGCGGAATTGGTAGACGCGCTGGACTCAAAATCCAGTGATAGCAATATCGTGCCGGTTCGATTCCGGCTCCGGGTACAAAAATTAAAACCCTCGTAATCAAACAATTACGAGGGTTTTTTATGCTATCAGTTTCTTATAATTTGCTAATTTTTAATTACTTTAAATGTTTCGGTTCTCTGGTTAAGTATCACTTTGGCAAAGTAAACCCCTTGTTTCAGATCCGAAATATCCATCGTAAAATGGTGTTGTCCGGCTTCAAACTTACCAACATGGTTAATCCTGATAAGTTTGCCGGAAACCGAATAAAGTTCAAGATCAATCGGTGTCTTCTTTTCAACAAAACATTCAACGGTAATTATTCCTGAAGTAGGATTTGGATATAGTTTCAGTTGATCACTGAAAAGTTCATTCGTCATATTTGAGACCGGGATTGAGTTAAGTTCGACATATTTTGGAACTTTAAGTTCCGCATTGCTAACATTATCAGTTGCCAAAGCATAGAAACGGTAATTGTTTTTTTTACTATTCGAAACGCTGTACGAGATGGAGTTCTGATAACTTTCGCCAATAAACTTAAATGGTTCGTTGTTAACCGAGGCAAAGTACGCGTATTTACTGACGCCCGAACCATTTACATTATCGGTCGAATTACACGAAACATTGATTGCCGTATCTCCCACCGCATATTTTAACTTGTTCATTACAGTCAGAGGTGCTACTGTGTCGAGCACATTGCGCCAAACATTGGTTATAATTGGCGGATTGATATCGAACACAATGGTCGCTTTATTATCGATTATGGTTCCCGAATTCAATCCTTCTTTCAGATCGACAGAGAATGTTACGTATCCTTCACCTTCAGGAGGAGTAATGTTTGGCGGAAGCTCAATTCCTTCAATGTCCCATCTCAAAACATTGCCTTTTCGCTCCATTTTCCAATTGTAATTTGGGCCTGAATGACTGGTCGTTCCAAACTTAACAGTTTCGGGATCAAAAACTGCCGACAAAGTATCAACTATTTGTACCCTGTATGCCGGGGCAGTGGCTTCCTTTTTGTTTTCGAACAGGATGGTATAGTTCATCTTATTTGCCTGAAACAGAAAGTTAGATACGCCATAACCGGTTGGTCCCTGTTTTTCATTCGGATCCCAGGAACTAACAATCTTTCCGTTAATGGTTTTTCCGGCAGATTCTTCCACTCCGTACAATCCAACTTCTTTATACAACCAATGCCACATTCTCCTCCTGAATGAGTCTTTAACTTCACCGACCAATTCAACGGCAGAGGCAATTTTATAGGCGATTTTAGTTATGGGATTTGCATTTGAAGCCGTTTCGACGGTATGTTTTATGAAGGTTTTTACAACGTATGCTCCAGTACCATCCTTCTCCTTCTTTGTCAGAAGTTTATAATCGGTTATACCAAGGGCACGGTAATATTCATCCATTTCAGATGGATTTAAATCCACGACCTTATTTACAACATCCACGTATGTTTCCTCTTTTTTCCCGGAACGAAGCGCATCAAAAAAACCAAATAAAGTCAATGAAGTTCCGCCATTCTTTGCGCTTTTTGTGCCCGGATTTACGCCCTGTACAATTACATCGAACGCATAATCCTCGTTCGGATCGAGGTATGGAATATAAAAAACCTGTGTATGGTCTTTTGGGGTCCCGATAGAATCAATCGGAAGGATAATTTTTCCATCATTCGTGGGTATTTCAACTTGTTTAAAGGCAATGTCGTCTGATACAGTCAAAGAAGTCATAAACGATTCAGTCCGGGTGTTTCCAGCATTGTAAAGGTGAATGGTATATCGGTTGGGCGCGCCCAGCCTGACGTTTGTACTTCCCACAAGATTTAGAATAATTGGTGATGGAATTGGCACACTTCCATCGCCCGAACTGATTACAAAATCGCCAAATTCGGTTAGCATGGAAGCCGCAATGTTCCATTTTCCGATCGAAACAGAATTTTCGAGTGTATCCAATATGGCATTACTACCAATAGAAACAAGCTCCCAAGTTGTTCCTTTGTCGCCAGATCGGAATACTTTCAGATTTTTCTCTTTTTGACCGTTCAGCATCGACTCGTCGTAGTATAATTTGAGAGTGAAGGTTTTTACTTTGCCAGTTCCAACCGGGCTTAGCCGCCACCAGCGTTTGACCGAACCTGGCAATCCTGAATAGGTTTGATTGTTGAAAACCGAAATATCAACTCCTTCAATGCGGTCGCTCCATTCCCGAAGTTCATAGTCGGCAAACATGCCATCCTGCGCACTGAAAGTCCGGTAACTCCATGAATTACCTACTTTGTGGTAACGGTTCATTATACCTTTATTTGTTAGAGCTCCGAATTCCGTTCTAACAAAAACAGGTGAGGTTAATGTCTTGTTTAACAGGTTCAGAATACCTCCGGGCATTATTTCAAGATTGGCATACACATCTAATTTTCCTGAAATATTTACTTCGGAATTGATCAGAACTTTTCCTCCAGTCTTGTCGTAATTCTCGGCTTGCTGTATATAAACATTGGCATCGTAATTTCCTTTTAATGAAATAGTTTTGCCGTTGGTTGTCGGATAAACTGTTGATATTCCGGTTGATCCAAAATTATTCGAATTTCCGTATAAATAAAGGTACATCGACCGGGGAGCAAATTTCACTGTCCGAATCTTCACGGTATCTTTATTCAAATCGGCATAATTGGTAAAGTCGCCTTTTACCCGCAATTTCGTATTGTTTCTCTCACTGCTAATCTTAGTACCTTTGTCAAGGGTTAGATTTCCCTCGATAGTTAGATCCTTGAAAAAAGCGAAAGAAGGACTTTTTACAAGTACATTGCCATAAATTGTACCCTGTATTATTGAATTTTCTGCATTAATAATCCCTGAACCATCAAAAACAATTGGGATTACAATTTCTGATGAAGAGGAAACCGATCCGTAATAACTGTCGTACCGAATGCTGTCTGCCTGTAAATTCAGGCTATATTTGTTCATTTTGAGTTTTTTTCCGCCAGTAGTTGAAACATTTGAGCTGATTCTGCAATTCTTAAACATCAGATTAGAAGTGGCAATTGCAAACTCATCTTTCATGTTCAGGTTTATTTGCCTGCATTCAATGGCTTTTGTTCCTGAAATTTGTTGTTTTTCTCCACTCAGAGTAATGTATCGTGGTTTTAAGACACCATTGTTGATGAGGTTTCCCGTCATATCAATATCGAAATAATCATTGTAATCAATTATTTCGCCATTGTTGGTCAAATTGCCTGAAATTTTAAGGTACGAGAGTCCTCCGCTGTTCTTTTCCCGGATAATTTTCCCACCTGAATTAACTGTCAGGTTAATCATCGGATAAGATGTTGAGGAGTAACTTCCTCCGTTGGCAGTAACCGTTGAGGTAATGATTACGTTGTCAGTCAAAGTTGGCACCAATCCGCCAATCCAGGTTGTTTTATCGCTCCATTTTCCTCCCTGGGCTGTCGATGTTATATCGGCTGCTACAGCTGAATTTGAAATAATCAGGAAAGTGACAAGGCTTGCGATGGTGATGAAGATTTTGCTAAATTCTTTCATATCGTTTGTTTTACTGGTACTATAAATATTCATTCCTCACTAAATATTTCTAAAAGTATTCTAATTGGATATAAAAGTATGGCCTATTAGTAAAAACAGTTTCCAAATAGTACAATTAATAGTTTATTATTCTAATTTTCGGATCAAATCAATTCGATGCTATGCTTTATGACTTGATTATATATACCCCAATGTATGTAACCGCTTTCTGGGCGATATTACTGCTGGTTTCGTCGGGAGCTAAAAACAGGGCCCGGCAACTGCTTGGTGTATTTATGATTTTAGCTTTTGGTGTATATTTCTCGCATGCTCTCTATTTCAAAAATCAATTTGAAGCCTACCTTTTATTCGATGCGATTTATGTTTTTTCATCGCTTTCGGTGTATCCAATTTACTATTGGTATATAAAATTGCTTACCGTTGAATCGGGTTTCAACCTTGGCAACCTGAAAATGTTCCTACCCGCATTTATTTTGAGTTCAGTTACCGGCCTTGTTTTTATCCTTATGAGTTCTTCGGAGAGGATGGAATATCTTCGTTCTTACTTATTCCGACTAGACGAAGTCAAAAGTCACTCAAGCTTATTTACTATTCAGCACATTGTTTTTGTTACCGGTCGAATTGTATTTGCGATTCAAGTTTTTGTTTTCATTATTTGGGGCCGGAAGCTTGTAATTCAATACAATAGCCGGATCGCTAATTTTTATTCCGACCTTGAAGACAAAAAGCTGGTTTGGGTTAATCTTCTGCTTTATTCTTTTGTTGCAACCTCGTTAATGAGCATTATTTTTAATCTGATTGGGCGGGCTGCTTTTATCGACTCCATTTTTCTGTTGCTTATTCCATCGTCAATCTTTAGCGTTTTGCTTTTTTTTATTGGTTTTCAGGGGTATATGCAAAATCATACGGTTATTAATCTGGTCGAAGATGAAAAGTTCTCTTCAGAATTTAGCCTGAAGGAATACAACCAGGCACAATTGAAAGACAAACTTTTGACACTTTTCGATCAACAGAAAATTTACAAGCAAAACGATCTGAAAATTACCCAGGTAGCTCTTTTGTTGCAAACCAACCGAACTTATGTTTCGATACTTATAAATACAGAGTTTAAATGTACATTCAGTGAGTTTGTTAACCAGTACCGAATATTGGCGGCAAAAAAATTAATGGCCGATTCTAAACAACAAAACTTCACACTCGAGTATATTTCAGATGAATCAGGTTTTGGATCGGTAAATACATTTATCAGGATTTTTAAGGAAAGTGAAGGCCTGACTCCGGGGAAGTTCAAAGAAAAGCTATTACAAAGCGAAAGCTAAAACTTCAGTTATAAGTTCCGCAAAATAAAAAAGGGAAACAGCAGTTTGTCTGAAGTTTCCCTTTTCCTGAAATGTAATTTACTCCCTAAATAATTTCGGGTAGCAAGTATGGAGCACGGTATTCGCGGCTAAGCATGTTGTTGGCATCGTCAATGTCATTGCCAATAAAGCGTTCTGCAACCGGATCAAAATCAAGCTGTTTGCCTAAGCGATATGAAATATTTCCCAGGTGGGCCAGCGACGACGACAAGGCTCCGGTTTGTACCGGACCATTCTGAATGCTCATATCACGTGCACGAATGGCATCGAACCAGTTCTGGAAATGCAGTGTTAACTCACCTTTTTCAGACCTGCTTGGGCCTTTTTCGCGTTTTTCGCCCAGGTACGATTCATAAGTGTCGTAACCTTTTACTACCAGATATCCTTTATCTCCGTAGAAAATATTTCCAACTCCGGCGCCATCTTCGAGGTTGGTGCACCAGTGGCGAACTTCGAATTGGATGATTTTCTTTTCTTTCGGATAATGATAGATCGAAGTTTGGACTTCAGGAACTTCTTTACAATCGTCCCACAGAAATTTTCCTCCCATCGAAGTAATTCTTTCAGGCAAGCTGTTCACGCCCAATCCCCACATGCAAAGATCGGTTTCGTGAATTCCCTGGTTGCCCACGTCGCCGTTGCCATAATTCCAGTGCCAGTGCCAGTTGTAGTGTACCAGGTTTTTCGAGAATGGACGCATTGGTGCTGGTCCGCACCATAAATCGTAGTCTAATCCGGCAGGAGTCTGCGAAATGCCTTTATCGCCAATATCGGGACGCCAGCGATAAACCAACCCGCGCGACATGTAAACACGTCCAATCAGCCCATCTTCTATATGTTTCACCGCTTCGCGAATTGCAACCGAGCTGCGTAACTGAACTCCATGTTGAACAATGCGGTTGTATTTATAAGCGGCTTCAATTATTTTTTTGCCTTCGTAGATGTTGTGTGTTGCCGGTTTTTCTACATACACGTCTTTCCCGGCCTGGCAGGCCCAAACGGTTTGCAAAGCATGCCAGTGGTTTGGTGTTGCCAAAGTCACTGCATCAATGGTTTTGTCGTCGTAAGTTCTGCGAAAATCCTGCTCGATGGCTACCTTTTTGCCATATTTCTTCTCAAATTCACCGGCTCTTTCCTGAAGGGCATTCATATCGGGGTCGCACAAAACAGCGACTTCAACATTCGATTTTTCTGAAAGTTTCATGACCTCTTCGATGTGGGTCTTTCCCCTTCCGTAGATACCAAGTACGGCCACACGAATACGGTCGTTGGCTCCTTTGGCTGTTGGCGGAATTATTGTTGGTTTCTTAACCGGGTCTTTTGCCAGCGCAACAGGAGAAACGGCAGCCAAAACGGCGCCGGTAGCCGCAGTTCTTAAAAAATTTCTTCTTGAATTTTTTTCTTCTTTTTCCATTGGTAATTAGTTTATGTTGGTTATTTAAATTCTTTTGACAACTTATTCAGTTCCGAATCGGTCAAATCGCCGCCAATTACAATTTTGTGTTTGATAACGATGCTTTCACCTGAGTTCAAAACAATTTTTACGGGTGTTGCTTTGGCATCGAAAGCGCGGCCTCCAAGATTGTTGGTGGCAAAAAGTCCGTATCCGCGTGCATGCGACCATGCCGGATAATTTGGATTTTTTACATTGTCGACTATTGCAATCGTAATTACTTCGCCTTCTTTTACAGCGCGAAGTGCAACCCACGGGCTGCGTTTGCTCCATACATTTCCGCCTGAAATTCCTTCGGCATTGCGGTAAACGCCATTTACCCCATCGTTATTCATGAGCGGTACTTCGGTTATATTTCCGTTTGCGTCCAAAAATTTATCGGGTTTGGTGGCAGGCTCTTCAAAGGCGCGGTCGAGACGCAGACCAATCAACCCTTCCTTGTTTTCAGTAAAAGTAACCTGCTGTGCAGCGGTTAATTTCGAAGTCCGTTCGATGGTACGAAGATTTCCTATTCCTGAAAAATTGAAAGTTGTCTCTTCATTCAGAAGAACTTTGTTGTTGATATCAACCCATTCAGAAGCTGTTACCAACTCTCCCTTCTTCGGGTTTTCAGAAATAATTTTTTTAAATTTTACGGTTCCGTATTTGGGCTTGTCGGCAGGTTTAATGGCAAACGAATTGTTCCAGAAATCGAGTCCGTTAACATCCCCAAAATTGAACCACAACCCAACATGGTGAGGGTGGTCTGTCCGTTCAAAAGGCCGTGGATTTAGCGGGTAACCACGGGTAATAAGTTTTCCCGAAGCGCTTGCAATCGGATAGAGCGATTGTTTTTCCATGTCTTCAGGATAAATGTAGGCAGTAAAAAATTTTCCGCCCACAAAAACTTCCACCTTTTTCCCGTTAACATCGCTCTTAAATTCAATTTTTTCTTTTTTCGCGGCCATACTAACATTCACTGCCAAAAGCAGGGCAAAGGCCGTAATAAAAAATGTTTTCATTCTTCGATAGTTTTATGGTTTGTGCATTTTTCTTTGAATGTAGGCACGGATTTCAAAAGTCGGAAAAAAAATGAACTTTATTGCGTAATATTGAGGTTAAAATTATATTTAACGGCACTCATTCAGAATGTTTTAATGACCGATCATCAAAAAATATCGCAAACGCTTGAAAAGCTATTAAATAGCAAAACCTTTTCGAAATCGGGTATCAACAAGGAACTGCTGAATTATTTAGTAAACTGTACTCTGAAGGGAGAAAATCCGAAGGAATACCAGATTGCCAATGATGTTTTCGGTAAAAAGGCCGATCAGCAAAAAGATATTAATATTCGGGTTTACATTTTTAATCTGCGGATCAAGTTAGACGAATATTATAAGACTGAAGGGAAGGAAGATACGGTAATCATCCAGATTCCCAAAGGAAAATATAAGGTGGAATTCAGGTTCGACCGGGTAAAGTCGATTAAAAGCTCATTGAGCCGGTTTGGGTTTCACCTGTTTGCTGCCGGACTAATATTTCTGATAATTACAGTTATTGTGATTCAGATTCCGCGAGGTAATTTTCCTAAAAACAAGCTCTGGAAAGAATTCTTAAAAGCAGATTTCCCTATTCAGATTGTTTTGGGCGACCATTACTTTTTCAACGACACCATTGCTACCGGAAGGATTGGGATTTCAAGGGATACGCGCATTAACTCCGACGAAGATCTCGATTTATACCTGAAAACGCATCCTGAACTTATAGGTAAGATCAGTAAAAACAAAACGACCTACATTAACAAACAGGCGCCTATTGGTATGTTTGGTTTGATGCAAATGTTTGGCGGTGACATTGCAAAAACCGAGATGAAATTCTCCTCGCAACTGAGTTGGGATGATCTTCCGAACAAGCACCTGATTTTTATTGGCTCTATCAAAACGCTTGGTTTTCTTAATAATACAATCGAAAAACTTGGTTTAAAATATGATCTCGACAACAGTTCGTTTATTTATCAAACGGCTGACAGTGTGGTGAATTTTAATAACTGGTCTGAAAATTATCTTCAGAATGAACATGCCTGCCTTATTTATTTCACAACCGGCAACGGTCGTAAAATCCTGTTCCTGCTTTCTGATTCGGACATTGGAAACATTGCCGCGATTAAATTTCTGACTGATGAAAAAAGTGCATGGCTTTTGATGAAAAAGGCCGAAGCCACCGGCTCCAACTTTAAGGCAGTATTTCGGGTTAGAGGACGGGAATTGACTGATTTCCAAGTTGAATTGCTAAGAGTTGATGCAGTTCAGGATCCGGTTTCGGAAATATGGCCATAAAAAAGGGGAACCGGTCGCCCGATTCCCCCCTGAAAGTTTAATCTTATACCAATGAAGAAATATAACAGTTCAATCTTCGCAAACTCGATTGGACTTAACATTTCTATTCATCGGCATTATACCAGAATGGGTTTGGACTGATTTAGATTTGCATTTGGTATTAAAATTTATTATCTGAATGATATAGGAACTTCAATGGCCAGTATTTTAGAGTCTTCTTCAATATTGATTTCTATATTTTCTGCACCTTCAATTCCAATTCCGTCGCGGGTATTCAGCGTTTCTTCGCCAATCTTAACCGATCCGGAAATTACAAAAAGATACCATCCATTTCCGGGTTTGTTCAACTTCAATTCCGAAACAGAACCCCTTGAGAAATTTCCGATTGAAAACCATGACTGCTGATGTATCCACAACGAATTATCAGCACCATCAGGAGAAACAACAACCCGCCATTTACCGGTCATTTCATTGTCTGGAAATTGCGCCTGCCCGTATCGGGGCTCAACATTTTGTTTGTCGGGAAAAACCCAAATCTGCAGCAGGCTTAAATCCTGTTCTTCGGAATGATTATACTCCGAATGTTGTATTCCTGTTCCTGCCGACATTACCTGAACTTCGCCCTTTGTAATGACCGAACCATTTCCCATGCTGTCGTGATGTTCGAGCTCACCTTCAAGCACAATGGTTATAATCTCCATGTTGTCGTGCGGATGTGTGCCGAAACCCATACCAGCCTGAATGCTATCGTCGTTCAATACCCGGAGAGCACCAAAATTCATGCGGGTAGGGTTATAATAATTGGCAAAGCTGAAGGTGTGCCAGGTTTTTAGCCAACCATGATTGGCTTTTCCCCGGCTTCCTGCTTTGTGAACAGTGAGTTTCATTGTTTTTGTTTCTGATTATTCGGCAACTACCAACGAGAAGTCGAGGGTGAAATCGTCGTAGATGGCTTTGTCTCCAATATTTTCGAAGAATGATTTTGATCCGTAACGAACATTGTACTTGGTACGATCGATGGTAAGAACGCCTTTGTAAATAGTACTTTTTCCATCTTTTGCCGAAGTGGCGGTAAAGCTTGCCGGATTGGTAATTCCCTTAATGGTAAGGTTTCCGGTGAAAGTATGGCTGTTTCCGTTGCTTTCAACTTTGGTTACAACCAGTTCGGAAGTCGGAAAGTTGGCAACACCAAAGAAATCGTCAGATTTTAAATGACCAACCAGTTTGCCATTCGTTCCGGCGTCTTTAATATCGTCAACAGCCAGCGACTGCATGTCGATTACAACTTTTCCGCCGGTAACTTTGCCATTGGCGACTTCAAGATTTCCTTCTTTAACCGCGATGGTTCCGAAGTGCTCGCCGGTAACTTTTTTACCCAGCCATTTTACTGAACTTTTTGCTGCATCAACTTTTTGTGATCCTGCGAATACCGATGTTGTTAACGAAAGGGCTAATACGAATATACCCAGTGATTTAATTGTTTTCATAACTGTCTAATTTTTATTGTTTTTATACAGTTACAAAAATAGAGTGTAAAAAGCGGCGAGAAAATGGACTAAAAAAGGATTTAATGGTATTTTTTTCGGCTATGATCGCGAAACTCTTTTAAAGTTAAGCCGGTGTATTTCCTGAAAAAGCGGCTGAAATAGGCCGGATCGTCAAATCCAAGCTGAAAAGCAATCTCTTTTCCCGACATACTGCTTGAATAGAGCAACTTCTTGGTTTCGTCGATTACCCGGTTCCGAATGAGTTCTCCGGCGGTAATTCCGGTGGTCCGTTTGGCCATTTCGTTTAGGCACGATGGGTTAATGTTCATCATTTCGGCATACGACGATACATTTTTTTGAGTTTGGAAGTTGTTTTCGATAAGCAATTTAAACTGAATGATGGTTGAATCGGGCGTTTCGGCCTGTTTTTCGATTCCGGCCTTATTTTGCTGGTCGAAAATACGCCTTGACTCAAGCAGAAACAAATGCAGCAGATTTAGTACAATTTCCTGGCTGTAATCGTCGGAAGTGCGAATTTCATCAAAAATGAGGTTCGTAATATTTAGCAGTTTATCGCGCTTCTCCGGAAGCACGGTTATCATGCTCTTAAAATCAGGATTGTTGAAAAGACGGTATTCCTTTAACGGAACATGGTTCTTTTGATTGTAGCGGATGAATTCCTCATTAAAAAGGATGTATGTTCCACCAACTGATGGATCAATGTACATCCGGTGTTTCAACCCGGGCGGAACATACAGGATGGTGTCGGCTTTCAGGCTGTATTCTACAAATTCAGTGGCGTGTGTTGCCTCGCCCGATTCGATCCAAAAAATTGAATAGAAATCATGAAGATGAGGCATGAGATTGTGCTCGATTTCCTCTTCATTAAAATCACAGATCTTACGAATGGTAAAGATCTTCTCGCTTTTGTCGTCAAATAACCGGGAATTTTTCACTTTTCGATTATTCTATCACTCTTATTTCAATCGAAAGATCCATTGCCAGGCGGTAGGCTGCTGAAACACCACAGTATTTTTCCTCAGAAAGCTTTACAGCTTTTTCGAGTTTGTCCATTGGCAGGTCTTTTCCTTTAAACTGGTAAATTACCTTCATCTTATTGTAGCGCATCGGGTGCTCTTCAGTCAGATCGCCCTCAACAATTACATTGAAAGCCTCGGGTTCTACATGCATTTTTTTCAGGATCATAATTACATCGATGCCGGTACAGCCAGCCAATGCGGTAAGCATCAGTTTTTTTGGGCGAGGCCCGAGATCGTCGCCCCCACCTTCTTTCGACGCATCTACAATCAGATGATGTCCGTCCATATCGCACTCAAAAGCTAAATTTTGTTTCCAGGCAAGGTCAATTACATGTTTCATATCAACTTGTTTATAAGATTGCAATTTGAATAAATATTCTAATTTTACGACTTAAATTTATGTATTAACAGGTACCTACAGATTGTTTGATACAACCTTCGGTGTAATGTTGTTTTAATTCTTCTAACAAACAAAATAACTCAATGAGAAGTTCAATAAAAAGGCCGACCGACGACGAGTGTGATCTTTCAGGATTTCATTTATTTAAAAAATTGAACGAACAGGAAATCACCCAGCTTAATTACGACAAAACCTGTTCGCTATATAAAAAAGGAAGTATTATTTACAGGGAAGGTAGCCGGCTGACAGGTTTTTACTGTGTAACCCGCGGTATCCTGAAAATATTCAAGACTGGAATCGACGGAAAAGAACAAATTATCCGCTTTGCGAAAAAAGGTGATATTATTGCTTACCGATCGCTTTTAAGTCAGGAACTGGCTTGTACCACGGCCAAAGTTATTGAGGAAGCTGTTCTGAGCCACGTTCCATATCAAACACTTCTATACCTTATTCAGAACAACTGGCAGTTTTCGCACCACATGCTTCAGATAGTCTGTAAAGAATTGCGCGAGGCAAATGATTATATAACCGATATTGCTCAAAAAACTGTTCGCGAGCGGCTTGCCGAAGTACTTTTACTGCTGAAAGAAAATTTTGAACTAGACAATGCCAATACCTTACAGATTTCACTAACCCGCGAAGAACTGGCCAATATGGTTGGTACAGCAACCGAAAGTGTAATCAGGTTACTTTCAGAGTTTAAACAAGATCAACTGATTGATTTACAAGGAAGAAAAATACGATTTATCAACGTTCCGGGATTGACAAAAGTTGCCAATCTGATGTAACCCGGCATAGCCGAAAATGCAAAAGAGGCCGTTTCAGTAGATGAAATGGCCTCTTTTTATTTCTTCGGAAGCAAATCTTCTGGGAAGTTAACGGGCAAAAGTACTTCACCCTCGCCGGTACGAATCCAGGTTCTGAAAGAACGGTTTCCTTCGGTCAGTTCGATGATGCGGCCGCCATTGGGCAGGTCGCCATAGGTAGTTTTACCTCCGGTGAACCGGCCATAGCATAGGGCAACTCCATACAGGTAAGAAACATAGTCGTTTATATGGTCGTGACCCACAAACATTCCGGTAACATCGCCACTTTCGAGCATAGCGGCAAACATTCCTGAATTCAGTGTTGGCGAAGCTTCGTTTTCGAGACGCACACCAATCGGAGGATTTTTCTCATTTCGGTAAGCCTGATTGTATTCGGGCAGCGGGATATGGAAAAAGGCGAGGGCAGGGATGGTTTTTCCATCGTTTGCTTTACTTATTTTTTTACTCTGATCGCGAAACCACTGTACCTGATCGTTTTTGAACCACCCGTAAGTGCCAACACCTTCAATGGTTGTGTAGGCATTTGAGTCCATAAAGTATAGGTTTTCGGCAGCACTTTTGCCGACTGCCGACCTGATTGGAATTACATAATTTCCATATCCCGATACATTTTCAGTTTTTCCGACCATCAGACTGAATGGCTTTTTCTCGACCTGTTGGGCCAGCTGCGCACGGGTTAAATCCTGTTCGTCGTCGTGATTACCTAAAACAGTTGCAAACGGAATTTTGCGTTGAATGATCAATGCGGTTATGGCGTCCCATCCTTTTTGCGCCGGTTGCCCGGTTACAATATCTCCGGTTAGAACTACCAAATCAGGCTTTTCAGTGTCGAGCACTTTGGCGACTGTTTCAAATACCACATCCGAGGCAGGATCGCCCGGTTTTATATGCGCATCCGTAAATTGTACAATCTTGAATTTTTTATCCGGATTAAATTTCAGTTCCGGCTTTTGCGCCAAAACATTCATTGACAACAGAAGTGCCCCAAGACAGGAGATAAGAACTAATTGTTTCATAAATCAGTTTTGCTTTTTTATTTCGCTAAAGGTAAATCAATTAAAAATGCTGAAACAAAGAGAAACCTGCAATTGTTGCCCAGTGACGATCACATTTTTTCTTGAGCGCCTGGCAGCGCAGCTTTTGGCTTGATCTTCCCTGAAATACCTCGGCCGCTTCCTGAATCTGCAGAACGTGAAACGTTAAAAGAAATGGACAGCACAGCAAAAAAAATCCACAAAAAATTTCAGATAGTTACCTGATTAGCTAACTTTGCGTCATGGATGAAAAATTTATAAGAGACATTTATTATTATAAAGATTACTACCTGGACTTCTTTGAGACCCTGAAACCCGATGTTAAAAGAAAATTCAACTGGACTTTGAAATTAATTGCAACCATTGACAGAGTTCCTGTTAAATATTTCAAACACATGGACGGAACAACCGGACTCTTCGAAGTTAGAGTTGAAGTTGGTAGTGATATTTATCGGGTTTTTAGTTTTTTTGACGAAGGAAGACTCATAATCTTACTGAACGGATTTCAAAAGAAATCTCAAAAAACTCCTAAAAATGAAATTGAATTAGCTGAAAAATTAAAAAAACAATATTTCGATGAAAAATCAGACAAAAAATAATTTAGCATCCTTTACTGACCACTTGGATACACAGTATGGCAAAAGGGGGACAAAGGAGAGGGAAGAATTTGAAGAAGGTTTTGAATCATTCAAAATTGGAGTCATGCTTCAAGAACTTCGTAAAGAGCAGGGGATGACACAGGAACAGCTTGCTGCAAAATGTGGAACAACAAAGACCTATATTTCCCGAATTGAAAATGACGCATCAGACATTAGGCTTACAACATTGATGAGAATAGTGCGCCAAGGATTTGGAAAGCACTTAAAAATGAGCGTTGAAGTTTAAAGAACGCATATCTATATTGTTTCGTAGGAATGATTCATATTTTAGCCCAGGATTTTAATCCTGGGCTAAAATATGAATCATCATCAATGCTTTTCTAATTCGCCGATTCAAATTGTTTCAGGAAACGCACATCGTTTTCGAAGAAGTGACGGATGTCTTTGATACCGTATTTCAGCATGGTGATACGCTCGATTCCCATTCCGAAAGCGAATCCGGTATATTTTTTACTATCAATATTACAAGCTTCCAAAACATTCGGGTCAACCATTCCGCAGCCCAGAATTTCGAGCCAACCGGTGTATTTACAAACGTTGCAGCCTTCGCCTCCGCAAATCGAGCAGCTCACATCCATTTCGGCCGATGGTTCGGTAAAGGGGAAGTACGACGGGCGCAAACGGATCTGTGATTTTTCGCCGAAAAGTTCGCGGGCAAAATACAGTAAAGTTTGTTTCAGGTCGGCAAACGAAACATTTTCGTCAACATACAAACCTTCAATCTGGTGGAAAATGCAGTGCGAACGAGCCGAAATGGCTTCGTTGCGGAATACACGTCCGGGGAAAATAGCACGGATGGGTGGCTGTGTTTTTTCCATTACTCGGATTTGTACGCTCGAAGTGTGAGTCCGGAGCAGCACATCAGGATCTTTTTCGATGAAAAACGTATCCTGCATATCGCGGGCCGGGTGTTCGGGCGGAAAGTTAAGCGCCGAAAATACATGCCAGTCGTCTTCAATTTCAGGTCCTTCGGCAATCGTAAAACCAAGGCGGGTAAAAATATCGATCATCTCGTTTTTTACAATCGACAGCGGATGCCTGCTTCCCAGCTTAAGCGGCTCGCCCGGCATGGTAAGGTCGTGGCCTGAAGCACCTTGATCGGCAGCTTCGAAATTGTCTTTCAGTTCGTTAATCTTACTGACAGCAAACTCTTTGAGCTCGTTAATTGCCTGCCCGACTTCCTTTTTTATTTCGACGGGAACATCCTTGAATTCGTTAAAAAGTTGCCCAACCAGACCCTTTTTGCTGATATATTTTATTCGTAATTCTTCAACCTCTTCTTTAGCCGAAACCGAAGCCTTTTCAATCTCTTCTTTTAGTGCCTTAATTTTCTCTAACATTTGATGCATGCTATTTAATTGAGCGGCAAAGATAATGATTCAGGATTTATACAGAATTAATTATTCCAGAATCCTGATTTTTTTGACCCGAATATCTTTTTTCGGCCTGAAATCGCTTTTTACATCAACCAGCGAAATCTGGTCGGCAAGTTCCAGTCCATTGGTCACTTCGCCAAAAACAGAATAGGTTCCGTCTAAATGCGGCGCACCGCCAATGGTTTTATAGGTGTTTCGCTGTTCGTCTGTAAACTTGTGATTGATTTCTTTTTCCAGTGTGTTGAGTTCATTATCGGTATAAATGCGGCCGGTCACAATGTAAAACTGCGAGCCGTCTGACCGCAAACGGACATTTTCGGTATCGGGCTTCCGGGGCGAACCAACTGCTCCGCGTTTGTGGTACAATCCCGGAACAAAGTGGGCTGGTAGAGTATATCCAGGGCCTTTCCAGCCAACCACATCGTCGGGTTCGGAGTAGCGCGTGTCTGCTGCGCCGCTTTGAATACCAAACCCCTTTATTACACGGTGAATCAGCAATCCATCGTAATAATTTTCGCGTGCCAGTTTTATAAAGTTATCGCGGTACCGGGGAGTGCTGTTGAACAATCTGATGCTGATATTACCCAGATCGGTTTCAATTACCAGTCCTTTTATTTTGCTGTTCGCCGCACTGTTATTATCTGTATCCTGATTTTGAAGTTCACTTAATGGCCTTACATTGCCTGCTTTTTTTAACAGGTCGGTAATAAAAACAGCCGGGGTTACAAAAGTTTGCGTTTCATAATCGGCAACCTGAATAAAGGCTAGTCCGATGCAGTTTTTTTCGGTATCGAACATCGGACTTCCTGTACTTTTAGAACGCATTTGGTTGGTAACGCGGTAAAGACGGGTTCCAAGCATGTTCGAATAATTCAGCACCTTGCCATCGTGTAGCGGAACCATGTTTCCCTGAGGTTTATCAAAAAAGGTTGTTTTATCATTGTCCTTCAGGATCGCATCATTAAGAGTTACTGGATTTTTCTTTAGTCCTTCAACTTTAAGTAAAATCAGATCGTTTATGCGGTCAACCCCAATAAAGCCGGTTACCTCGTAAGTTTGGTTTTCGTCGAAAGGTTTTATTACAGCCCGGTTACCTGTTTCAAAGAACGAAAAACGGGTCAAAGCAATATCTTCGGAAATAAAAAAGCCCATTCCGGTTTCGAGCAATCGTTTATTATCGTAAGTATCGATTGTGAAAACAGCCGGAACCAAGTCTTTAAATCCTGAAGGCTTTGCTTCTTCCTGCGTTTGTGCTTTAGTATCAGCAGGTTTCTGATTATATTTTTTTTCAGATGATCCACAACCAATCAGGAAAAAGCATACAAGCCAAATAAGGTTTTTTGTTTGTGCCATTTTTTAGTCAATTATTGATACCATTATTTTTACGTCAGTCAACGGGCGGTCGTTCTCGTCAGTTTTCAGTGCTGCAATTTTGTCAATTACTTCAAAACCTGAAATACATTCTCCGAAGATGGTATATTTCCCATCTAAATCGGGGTATCCGCCAATGGTTGTATAAGCTTTTCGCTGTTCTTCACTGAAAATAAGTTTTCCTTGACTTAACTGGAAATCGGTATCAATCTGCCGTTTAACTTCTTCGGCGATTACCCTGAACTCATCCACCTTTTTTTCAGCTTTTAGTTTTGCCAGCTTTTCTTTTATTTCAGGAGTAAGATATTGCGCATTTATTTTTTTCTGAATAGGTCTGTTAACCATCATTTCGAGCGTATCGAGTCTTCCTGAAGTATAAATCTGGCCTTTGATGATGAAAAACTGTGAAATATCAGACTGTTTAAACGGATTGATGTTATCGGGTTGCCGGGGGGCGCACAAAGCTCCTTTTTTATGGAAAAACTGCGTCAGGATTTCGTCATCAACAGTTTTGTCCGGATCGCCGTAGCCAATTCGCTTTCCGGGTGCAGCATTGCGAGATGACCTCGATCCGCCCTGAATCAGAAAATTCTGGATAACCCTGTAGAAAAGCGTTTGATCGTAGTATCCTTCTTTTGCCAGCTGAACAAAAGCGTCGCGGTGCTTGGGCGTTTCGTTATACAATCGAAACTTCATTGTCCCCAAATTGGTCGAAACCTGAACAATCCGGCTCTGTGCAAAAAGCAACGTAATTGTAAAAGCAAGCAAATATGTTAATACGAGTCGTTTCATCAATCGTTGAAAGTGTTTTTATTTGATCAGTTTTATACTAAATTTAATGTCTGTTTTGGGCCTGTCGTACTGATCAGTTGGCTGTTGTGCAATTTTATCGATTATTTCGAGGCCTTCAATTATTTCGCCAAAAATGGTGTAATTATTATCAAGCGACGGATAACCACCCACCGTAGTATAGGCTTTAATTTGTTCTTCGGAAAAGCCGATTGGCAATAATTTGGCAGCTTCGGCATTTACGGTATCCCGAATTGCATTTATGCGGGCCATTATTTCATCCTGTTTTCCTTCAGTGCTAAGCTTATTGAGTTCAGGCTCAATCGCTTTTACTCTTTTTTGCATCATGGCAGTTTTGCGCGATTCTTCCATTTTGGTTTTTAAGGTGTCAAGTTCACCGGGCCTAAATACTTTTCCCTGAAGAATATAAAATTGTGAAGCCGATGATCTTTTCTCAGGATTTGCCTGATCGCCCTGACGGGCTGCGGCCAAAATACCTTTCCGGTGGAAAAATTTCGGATTGATTTCGGCTGGTACGGTATATCCCAGATCGCCCCGCCCCAGCATTTGATCGGGCTGGGCATTTTTCGAATCGGGATCTCCTCCCTGGATCATAAAATTCTGAATTACGCGGTGAAACAACAGATCGGTATAAAAACCATCGTTGATAAGTTTGATGAAATTGTCGCGGTGCAAAGGGGTTTCGTTATAAAGCTTGACTTTGAGGCTTCCGAATTCGGTTTCAATTTGCACTATCGTCTCTGTATTTTTATTTTCTGCGAGTCCGCAAGACATGTTCACGAAAAGTGCTGCCAATACAAAAATTAAGGATAACTTATTCATTTTATATTATTTAGGTGTTTGTTTTCAAAACCCAACATCTCAGAAAAAAGCAGAAGTATTTTTTCAGGAATGAAGCAAAGATAATCAAATCAAAATTCGATCAAAAATCCTTAATTTGCTTTGTCATTCGACCAAACGAGCCTTTTTTATTTTGCATGATGGAAAAACTGATAATTGACGACCACCAGTTTCTGGAGAGATTAAACCTTTCGCATGTCGGAGCCATATTTAATGCCATCGATCAAAACCGGAAGTTTTTGCGGAAATGGCTTCCGTTTGTCAATTTCACGCACAAAAAGATTGATACCGAGCGATTTGTACGTTCTATTTTAGAAAAGCCGGTTTCGATTCGCGACGAAGTTTATGTAATTTGGTATAAATATGATTTTGCCGGTTTAATTGGATTTAAGGATGCCGACAGGATCAATGATAAAATTGAAATTGGCTATTGGCTTGTTGAAAAAATGACAGGCAAGGGAATTGCCACTGCCGCTACCCG
Organism: Bacteroidota bacterium; assembly: GCA_023251435.1. Taxonomy (GTDB): domain Bacteria; phylum Bacteroidota; class Bacteroidia; order Bacteroidales; family Prolixibacteraceae; genus Aquipluma. The sequence goes on along the minus strand of JAHEYU010000008.1, from coordinate 97,170 downwards.
AAAAATGGTGAATCTGGCTTTCAGGAACATGGATATGAATCGAGTACAGATCAGGTGTGGTATCGGGAACGATAAAAGCTCGGCCATTCCACGGCGACTTGGTTTTACGTTTGAAGGAGTTGAACGCAGCGGCGAGCGACACAACCATTCGTACATTGATCTGGAAGTATTTAGTCTTTTGAAAAAAGAATGGGCCGAAACTTTGTTTTAAATTGTTTAATCAATTGTTCGAATAATTAATTTTATACTTTTGCACGGTCAATCTGAATTGTTTTTTCGAATAAAAATGATTTAGAGTTAATACCGAAGTAGATGGAAAACAAAACAATGAAACGTATTTTATACAGAGTACTCCGCAAAACCGGCGTTCCACGCGAACAGATTAAACTTGAAGCTTCATTTAGTGAAGATCTTAATTTTGATCAGGTTGACTGGGCTCTTTTTGTGTATTATTTAGAAGGCTCTTTTAAAATTCACCTTGAAGACAAAGAAATTAATGAATTATCGCAGGTTAATGACACATTAGAAATTGTAAGTAAAAGGGTTTTTGCCGAATGCGTATAATTTAATACGGGTAAGGAATTTATTTTCGCGCAAGAAAGGTATTCGGATCTCCGAATACCTTTCTTTTTAAGGAGAAGTTTGGGCATGGTTTATGTATCAAATTCTAAGTTGTGCGATAATTATTGTTGCTTAGAAATTTCATTCGACGGCCAAAACAGCGCGTTCATGTGTAATATCATTCAGTTCAAAAAATACAGGCATATCAAATGCAGGAATGAGTATCAAGTTTATACTTTTGAGGGTGCTAAACACAGACCCATTTCATAATTTTGTTTCGTTTACATCCACCAGATGAGCACAAATGAAAGTCAGCCAAAAAAATGGCTGACTTTTTTTTATTTATCAATTCTTTTGAGGTACACTTTCAAAACTTTTTAATGTAATTTCGTCAAAAAAATTCTTTATGTCAAAATTTAAGCGGATACTTCTTAAATTGAGTGGCGAATCACTCATGGGCACCCAGCAATACGGAATTGATCAGGAAAGATTGGCTGATTATGCCGAACAGATTAAAGAGATTACAGAATCAGGCGTTCAGGTGGGAATTGTGATTGGAGGCGGCAATATTTTCAGGGGAATGAGTGGGGCAACCAAAGGTTTCGACCGGGTAAAGGGCGATCAGATGGGAATGTTGGCAACCGTGATCAATAGTTTGGCATTAAATTCAGCATTAAAGGCAATCGGATGTAAATCACGTGTTTTAACCGCAATCCGAATGGAGCCAATTGGCGAATTTTACTCAAAAGATCGTGCGATCGAAGTGTTGGAGCAAGGCGAAGTGGCTATTTTTTCAGCAGGAACGGGTAATCCTTATTTCACAACCGATACCGGTTCATCCTTGCGTGGAATTGAAATTGAAGCAGATGTAATGCTGAAAGGAACCCGTGTTGATGGCGTATATACTGCCGATCCGGAAAAAGATCCATCAGCAGTAAAATTCGAAACAATATCATTCGACGAAATACACAAGCGAGGTTTAAAAGTAATGGATCTAACGGCAACAGCCATGTGTAAGGAAAACAATCTGCCAATTATCGTTTTTAATATGGACGTAAAAGGAAATCTTAAAAAAGTTTTGGAAGGTCAAAATATTGGCACTTATGTACATGGAGATTAAAAAATGAGTGTTTTTTTATAAAAGAATATTTAAATTTTAATTTTCTTTAAATATTTCTATATTTGTTGCCAGCACTTTTAATAAACGAAAAGAGTTAGTTCATATGCAGGAAGAGGTTCAAATGGTATTGGATATTTGCAGGGAGAGAATGGAACATGCTTTGGCCCATCTCGATAAAGAGTTGGTTCATATTCGCGCAGGAAAAGCTTCTCCCAGAATGTTGGACACCGTGATCGTCAATTATTACGGAAGTATGGTTCCAATTACACAAGTATCAAACATCAGCACTCCCGACGCCAGAACAATTGTTGTTCAGCCATGGGAAAAAGCGATGATTCACCCTATCGAAAAGGCAATTATTAATTCGAACCTTGGTTTTAATCCTGATAATAATGGAGAAATCATTCGTATTAATGTTCCTGCGCCAACAGAGCAACGCCGTAAAGAAATGGTGAAAACCGTGAATAAAGAAGGTGAAATTGCGAAAGTGAGTTTGCGAAGTGCAAGGAAAGAGACCAACGATAGTTTGAAAAAAATGTTGAAAGAGGGACTTTCCGAAGATCTTGAAAAAGATGCTGAAGATCTGGTACAGGAGATGGTAACCAGTTTTAGCAAAAAGATAGACAAAATGCTCGATGATAAGAATGTCGAGATTTTAACGATATAATTGTTTCTAGTTTTCTGTTTTCTGAACATTGTTTAATTGTTTTCATGGCTTTGAGGCGGCTTATTTAAGCCGTCTCAATTTTTTTAAGCCAGTTCAGAGAGTTTAAGAAATACCGGCTTTCCCTCAAAATAACTCATTCTTAGGGTTGACAATGGCTTGTCCATTTTATTTCAATTTCAATTTCAGATAAAAACACAAAATCCGGAAAATCATTGATATTCCGGATTTTTAAAGTGGGCTGTACTGGATTCGAACCAGTGACCCCTACCCTGTCAAGGTAATGCTCTAAACCAACTGAGCTAACAGCCCTTATTTTCGAGCCACAAAAATATAAATTTTTTCGTTTCTTTCCCGATTGGTGAATAAATCGTCTAAATTTGAGATTTTAGAATGAGAAAATTATTTTTGGATTTAAATTCTATACAAAAACTGAATGGGTTTTGCCATTTAACACGCTTAAGATGAGAATAGGACTTCGTTTTATTGTTATACTTTTTTACCTGATAGGTTCATTCCCGGCTATTATTGCGCAAACCAGCCATGATCCTGCCAGCAAACTTTATGATGAAACGATTTTCGTTATTTCTAATTTCTCCGGAGTCGATGCCAACTTGAACGAAACACGCACCATTCAGGAACTTTTAGATCAAAATATTGGTGGATTCAGGTTTTATCTGGAATGGGAGAAGCAACAGAACCAGCTAATGATTAAAAAAGCTGACGGAACGTCTATTCCTTTTTGGCAAACGATTCTCCAAATCAAAAAATATCTGGATACTAATCCAGATAAGATCATGACCCTCTTTCTTGATTTCAGTACAAATATGAATGAGCTCGACGAGATTTTTCATGAACAGGGGATCAATCAGTATTTTTATACCTACGAAGCAAAGGAAGGTTGGTCGCCAGTAAAAACTATGGTTACTGAAAATATGCGATTGGTAATCTTTGCCATGCAGGAACATCGTAACAGCCCCGAATGGCTGCATTATGTCTGGAATCATGCAGTTGAGCCTTATTTTTCAATCTGGGAAGCACCTGTTTTTAAAGGTGAATTTCTGAAGGGAGATCCCAAAAATAGCCTTCTCATATACAATGATTATAATTTTCCACGGAAGTCGGATTATGCCAAAAATCTGAAATACGATACCAACCAAAATCCGTACCTGATTGAGCATGTTAAAAATACATGGACCAATACAGGTAAAACTCCAAATTTTATAATGCTCGACCGCTACGAAAGCTGGATTTTGGGAGTAGTGTCCTATTTACGCGGCTTTACAATCATAAAAGGAACGGTTACCTACAATGCTCAGGTTCTCGACTATGTGAATTGGGAAACAACCGAAAGCCTGACAAGTGGAAAGTTCTGTTTTCCGGTTGGTCCGGGGGACAATCTTGTTTTATCGCCAAAAAGTCCGGGTTTCCGCTTTACGCCTGAAACTGCGACCTTTAATGAGCCAAAACAGAGCGCAATTCAGCATTTTGTGGCCACGCCGCTCGAAATTACAGATAATCTCGAAGGT
>JAHEYU010000008.1:0-93286 GCA_023251435.1 Bacteroidota bacterium | reverse complement strand
AAGGTCATTATACCTTTTCAAAAGAAGCTCGCGATTTCAGCATTAAAGGGTTTAACGGAAAACCTTCAAATGTTCATTTTACAAGCGACTCGACCCGTTCTACAGTTGCTGTGTTTGGAGAAAACAGTTTCATTACTTTGCCCGGAGCCGAAGAGTTTAAAATGCGCGATCATGATTTTTCGGTTGCTGCATGGGTGAAAATAAAAGAATACCTGCCCAACAAAAGAGATTATTGCATCATCGGAACGAAAAGTAATTCCTACCAACAGGGGATTCATCTTTTAATTCGCGACAGAAAGCCTTACTTTGGATTTTACAACAACGATCTTCAGGGAAAAACAGTTCTCGAAGCCGGAAAATGGTATCATCTTATATGGAGATATAATAAATTAAACGGGGAGCAGGCCATATTCCTGAACGGCAAACTTGATAGCCGATCACTGGGTCACCCTGCATATAAAGGTCGCGAAAATCTTTTTATCGGGGTTGCGGGTTTTAACTGGTCGTCGAATATGTATGGGGCAATCGATAACCTTAGTATTTGGTCTCGGGCTTTGGGCGAAGAAGAAATCTGGGGCATGAGCAAGGAAGTATTAGAGATTGTTCCAATAAAAAATGTATTTGTTCTTTATCCGATAATGTCGAGAAGCTTGACTGCATTGATTTTTATCGCATTACTGCTTTTGGCATATTTTAAAATTCCATTCCGGAAATTAAAAAAGCAGCCTTCCGTTGCTGATAAGATTCGTAGTATCGAAAATACCATTACCCACAAACCCGAATCAAATTACATTCAGCTTTTTGGCGATTTTAAGGTACTCGACAAGGTTGGGAGCGACATCAGCACGCAGTTTACCCCAAAGCTGAAGCAATTATTTCTTATCATCCTTTTGTATTCGCAGCGCAATAAAAACGGGATTTCGACCAGAGAACTGACCGATATACTTTGGTTAGGACATTCGTCGCAAAGCGCCAAGAACAGCAGGGGAGTAACCATTCGCAAATTGCGGCTGATTTTGGAATCGCTTGACTCGGTCCAGATCAATTTCCACATCGATCGTTGGTCTATGGTTTTTGGAGGTACGGTTTATTGCGATTATGTAGAATGCTTAAAACTCCTGAAAAGAGAGAAGATTCATGATACAGACTTCAACCTGAATTTTTATCACATCATTCAGGAAGGAGAACTTTTTAAAGGTGAATCTTATGACTGGCTTGACGATTTCAAGGGTTTTATCGGTAACAACATTGTTGATATTCTCCTGAAATTTATCGGTGAATTAAACCTCGATAACGACACCGAACTAATCCTGAAAATAACTGATCGGATTTTGGTGACCGACCCTGTTAACGATCAGGCACTGGCGATAAAACTCAAAGTTTTGATCAGGCAAAACAATTATAACCTGGCTCGCTTTACTTTCGACCGCTTTTGCGTGTTATACGAAGAAATGTACGGCGAGAAGTTTTCGGGAAAATTTGATGAACTTTCCACACAATAAAAAAACATGTTATTGAACAGGGTTAATTTTTAAATTTATTTCTTCATACACTTAAATATCAGATATTTTGATATTTTTATCGCTTGATTAAAGTCTAAATATTAACCCAAAATTAACCTTTCAGTAACCCGCCTGTAAACCTCAGCTAAAACCACGCTAATTGCATACTATTAGCTTTGTTTGTGAAGATTTAAAATTCCGGAAAAGTATTTCATCAGTTTCCGGAGAATTTTTCAATTTAAATTAGTCTGATTTTATGAAGGGATGGAATTCTGTGCGCAGCTTGTTTACCGGTAGAAAAGCATTTCTGTCGGTAATAATTATTGGTCTGATCGCAGGGGCAGTTTTTATGCTTGGCGTGAACAAGGCTGCAAGTTATACCTCGACCGACGAATATTGTATGTCGTGTCACGTTCACCCACATGCAGAGCAGAGCTGGAAGCTTTCGCCTCATTACGACAACCAGGCTGGTGTAATTGTACATTGTGTAGAGTGCCACCTTCCGCCGAAGGGACATGGAATGCTGGCAGCCAAGGCCAAACATGGAGCTATCGATTTGTATGGCTACCTGTTCAAAGATTCAGCTGATTATAAATGGGAATCAAAACGAACGCTCGATAAGGCTAAAAAGTTTGTTTACACTGAGTCGTGCGTAAAATGTCATCAAAATCTCTTTCCAAAAACACTCACCGTTGAGGGAGAAAATGCTCACCTAAGCTTTTTAACCAGCAAAACTGAAATTAGCTGTCTGAATTGTCATCTCGATGTAGGTCATTTCGACCCAAACAAGAAGCATGAATCCAATAAAAACTTCGGCATGACAGCTACTGCTTCTGCTGAAATTTTTACCGAGCCAACTGCAGTAACCAGCTTCACAAATTTTACTGAAAAAATACCGGGAACAAGCCTGTCGTTTGAGATGGTTGCAATTCCAGGGGGGCAATTCATTATGGGTAGCCCGAAGAAAGAGCCATTTAGGAAACCTGACGAAGGGCCTGCTCATCCGGTAAAACTTTCAAGGTTTTTTATGGCGAAAGTCGAAGTTAGCTGGGATGAATACCTGGAATTCTTTAAAGCTACCTCGTCGCAGGGACGCAAAGAAACCGAGGAAACCGAAAATGTTGACGCCATTTCAGGCCCTACACCTCCCTGGGGAGCGCCCGATCAGGGTTGGGGCAAAGGCTCGCGACCAGCCATTACGATGTCGTGGAAGGCTGCTGATACTTATTGCAAATGGCTTTCGAAAGTTACCGGCAAAAAATACCGTCTTCCTACTGAAGCCGAATGGGAATATGCTTCCCGCGGAGGCAAACAAACTCCTTACTTTTTCGAAGGGAACCCGAAGGATTTCACTTCGGAAGGATTCTTTAGAAAGATATTTGGACGCGATACTGCTGTTATCCAGTCGTATGTAGTTTACAAGGAAACCAGTCCTGGTCTAACTCAGGAGCCGGCTTCAGTAAAAGAAAATCCTTTTGGCCTAAAAAACATGTTGGGAAATGTGTATGAATTCTGTTCCGATTATTATTCTCCAACAGCTTATGCGGCCTATAAAAAAGGAGCTGTAAATCCGAAAGGACCTAAAAAAGGTCAGGAACGTGTAATCAGAGGCGGTTCGTTTAAAAGCGATGCCAAAGATGTACGCAGCGCCGCCCGCGATTTCACCAAAACCAAAGCATGGTTGGTTACCGACCCGCAAATGCCAAAGAGCGTTTGGTGGTATTCCGATTGTGTTGATATTGGTTTCAGGGTAGTGTGTGAAGTAGATGAGAATGTTAAATAAAAAAACTGTTCCCGATGGAAAATAACAATAAAGGTTTAAACAGAAGAAGATTTCTTGAATCGACCGCTTTGGCCGGAATAGGGTTGTTGGGCGCAACTGCAATGATTTCAGGATGCAAGAAAGCAAAAGACGCAAAAGCACTTGGACTACCACCCGTTTTGAAAGCTGCTCCCAAAGGCAAAAAACTGCGCGCCGCATTGGTTGGTTGTGGCAACCGGGGAACCGGGGCTGCAATGAATTTTGTAAGCGCTGGTCCGGATTTGCACATCGTTGCTTTGGCTGATGTATTTCAGGATAAAATGGATGCCTGTCGAGAACGCTTTTCGAAACTAAAAATGGAGATTCCGGCAGAAAACTGCTTTGCCGGATTCGACGGATATAAAAAAGTGATGGCCTTGCCGGATGTCGATGTAGTAATTCTGGCTACTCCGCCCCAGTTCAGACCCGATCATTTCAAGGAAGCAGTTTTGCAGAACAAGCATGTTTTCATGGAAAAACCAATGGCGGTCGATCCGGTTGGTATCCGCTCGATAATTGCCAGCGGCAAAAAAGCACAGGCTGTTGGTTTGAATGTGGTTACCGGTACACAACGCCGTCATCAGCAGGATTATATTGAGACTTATCAGCAGGTTGCAAACGGCGCCATCGGAACACCGGTTTCGGCAAGAGCTTTCTGGAATCAGAACCACGTTTGGTTCCGTACCCGCGAAGAAGGCTGGGACGATATGACTTACATGATTCGCAACTGGAATAATTTTGTTTGGTTATGTGGTGATCACATTTTAGATACGCATGTTCATAATATTGATGTAATTAATTGGTTTTTAGGTCGTAATCCTGAAAGTGCGATTGGCTACGGAGGCCGTGCACGCCGTTTAACAGGCGATCAGTATGATTTCTTCAGTATTGACTTTGATTACGGCAGTGGTGTTTTTTCGCATAGCATGTGTCGCCAGATCGACAATTGTGCCAACGGAACCGGCGAATTTATTATGGGAACCGAGGGATACACTAACTGCGCTAATACTATTTGGAACCTCGATGGAACGGTAAAATGGCAATTCGAATATCCGAAAGATGAAAATGGCAACGAAACAAATCATATAAAAATTCCGGCTTACGTGCAGGAACACATGCATCTTGTACACGCCATTCGCACCGGTGAGTATGTAAATCAGGCTGAAGAAACTGCTATTTCAACGCTTACAGCAATTATGGCACGCACAGCAGCATACACCGGCAAAAAGGTCACCTGGGAAGAAATCTATAAGTCGGATATGGATCTTGGCCCGAAAGTCATAGAATTTGGTCCGGTTGATATGCAGTTTGAAGTGCCGGTTCCGGGAACTGCGCACAAAGCATAGAGACCCAATGGCCTCCTCCTACCATTCAGAAGGGGGCGCATAGTAAGTTGGACAGGGATGCCTAATTAGAATGAGTAAAATGTTAATAGATATATTTTGAATAATCATCAATAACAACCAATCTGCTTTTTTTCTCCCCTCTTTTGGAGGGGGCGGGGGAGGCTTCAAACTTAACAAATATGGAAAACAAAAGCACGCGCAGATCTTTTCTACGAAATTCGATTTCGCTGGTGGCCGGAACGATGGTTCTGCCTCATATTATTCCATCTTCGGCAATGGGAATGAACGGAATGGTTCCACCAAGCGATCGAATTGTAATGGGCTCAATTGGAGTTGGTTCGCAGGGCGTGAGCAACATGAGAGGCTTCCTGAAGTTTAAAGAGGTTCAATTCGTATCAATGTGCGACCTCGACTCAAACAATCTCGAAAAGGCTTCGGCAATGGTGAACAAATTTTATAATAATTCTGATTGCCGGAAGCACAAGGATTACCGCGAATTTCTGGAGAAAGAAAAACTCGATGCCGTTTGTATTTCGGTTCCAGATCATTGGCACAGCATTGCTTACGTTGCGGCAGCCAACAAAAAAATAGACATTTATGGAGAAAAGCCTTTGGCCCGCAGCATCGGCGAAGGTCAGCAGATTGTAAAGGCAGTTCAGAAAAACAAAATTATATGGCAAACCGGAAGCTGGCAGCGTTCGGTAGCAAATTTCCACAAAGGTGCCGAGCTGGTTTTTAACGGCCGGATAGGAAAAGTGGATCGGGTTGAAGTTGGCTTGCCAAACGCAGCAAAACTTGTAGGCATGCCTGCAATAAAAGATGTACCAGCCGGACTTGACTGGGATTTCTGGTTGGGATCGGCGCCTAAAGTTCCGTATCGCGGCGTTTGCCACTGGAACTGGCGCTGGATTTTAGATTATTCAGGAGGCCAGCTGACTGACTGGGCCGGGCATCATATCGACATTGCACATTGGGGACTGGGACTCGACCGCACCGGGCCAATCGAAGTTTCAGGAGAAGGTGTTTATCCTGGTTCAGGAGAATTGTACAATGTACCGATGGAGTTTGATTTCAATTGTAAATATAAATCCGGAGTCGAGATTCGCGTTGCTAATTCTGCCCGCTTACCTCATGGAATGGGAGTTACATGGTATGGCGAAAATGGCTGGATTCATGTTGACCGCGGCGATAAAATCAGCGCTTCGAAACCTGAGTTGATTTCTGAAGAATTGGGAGCCAATAAAAAGGCGCTCTACAAAAGCAACGACCATATTGCCAATTTCCTCGAATGCATTCGTACCCGTAAGGAAACAATTACGCCGGTGGAAGTAGCACATCGTTCCATTTCGGTTGGGTTGCTTGGCGAAATTGCAATGACAACCAAACAGAAAATCCAGTGGGATCCGGAGAAAGAAAAAATTATAAATAATTCAGAAGCAAGCAAAATGCTGATGAGAGAATTCCGTTCACCCTGGAAAATACCAAACATTTAATACACACACCTCAATTCAAATAGCTTTTCATCCTGATATCGGGATACTGTTCTAAACCAACCAACCAATTACTGTCAGCAAGGGGAACCAAATTTCTCCGAACTGGCAGTTTTTTTATTGGGTATTACTGATCTTTTATTTTTTAACCAGTTGAATGCCCGATGAGCTTTTTACTTTTGTATATACTATGGAAGGACTTTTTGATTACGGACTGTGGGGATTATTTTTAGCAAGTTTTCTGGCTGCTACGGTTGTCCCTTTTAGTTCCGAAGCTTTACTTTCTTATCTGATTGCCAATGGAACCAATGTTCCGGCAGCCGTTTTGGTAGCTACAGCCGGAAACTGGTTGGGTGGCATGAGCAGTTTTGCTCTGGGTTATCTCGGGAAATGGGAATGGATAGAGAAGTACCTCCGAATCAAACGCGAAACCATTGAAAAGTGGCACAACCGAATGTATAAGCGGGGAGCAATCTTTGCTTTTTTGTGCTGGGTTCCGGCGGTGGGCGATATTTTTGCTGTTGGGCTTGGTATTTTGCGGGCCAATATCTGGATCACGGCTTTTGCTATGCTTGCCGGAAAATTTTTGCGGTATCTGGTTTGGGCATGGCTAAGTGGAGTGGTGTTCTAAAGTGACTATTGGTTATATACAATTCATTAAAAACCCACTGCCAGATACATCAGAACCGTCCACTTGTCTTCTACCGATTTTTCGATCATCTTATTATAAGTGCCCTTAAATCCAATACAGTAACCTTTATAGACTCCAATATTTAATTTTGCCTGGATTGGAATGTTGAGTAGAAATTCGTCTTCCGAGTATGTGGTAGTATAATAGCGATAAAAATTATCATATTCAGAATCAACTACAGGACCTGAATTCCATATAAGTGATACCCCAGAGGAAACAGCTATATAGGAGTACCTGTTGAATTGATAATAGGGTCCTATCTTAAAATTGAACTCATGGAACAGCACATCTGATTTGCCAAAGGCCAAGTTGTAATCAATGAAATTGGCCATAAATGTACCAATGCTATTTGTAAGTGCAACATTCAATACCCCGTGCACTTCGCGAGTATAGCTGACTCCTGTGCCTGCATCAATAAAATGAAAGTTATCATCTTTCTCTTCTTTTTCCTGGCTATAGGTAGCAAACGGAATCACAATAAATAATATAATAATTGAAAGTAGTTTTTTCATATAGGTTTATTTAATGATTGTGGCGGTAAGATAAGTTGCACATTCGCTTAATCATTTAGGTATTACAAGTTAACTAACCACGATTCGATTCTATTTATTGCCTCCTAAGCTAAATTTTTACCGCAAATTGAATTATGTCTCCAACTATTTATCTGCTAATATAAAAAGCCATTCAGCAAAGGCGGGGATTTGATCTCAGGCTGGGCAAGCAGGTAGATGGCCAAATTCTTTTACCTCCAAAAATCAGTCATTTACCTATTAAAATTGCCGCACTATCTACACGAATAATAACTCGCACAAAACAAATCCGGAAATTTGGCACAAATAATTAATGAACAATTTATATACAGGAAACGTTTCCTGTCGTAAATGTTTCCTTTCTTTGTCGGGAAATAAAAATTGAGGATAAAAATGTACAATGAAATGAATTTAAACGACCCCAAACTAATTGAGATTCTAAAAAGAACGGTGGAATTGTTCTATGAATTTGGGATCAGAAACTTAAACATGGATGATATTAGCCGAAGCCTCGGCATGTCAAAAAAAACCCTTTATCAATATGTGAAAAGCAAGGAAGACCTGATTGAAAAGCTTTTCTATTATGATGAAATGAGGTGGGATATAGAAATGTCGAAATTGAAAATTGATGAGATAAATGCCATTGAAATACTGCTTCAGGTAAGTCTTAGGGTGTTTGAAGAGATGGGTCGCTTTAATCCGAAATTAAAGTTTGAACTTAAAAAATATTACGAACCCATTTTTCAACAATTTATGATTCGAAAACAGAATCATATTTTCAGCCAGATAAGCAAAAATATAGAAAAGGGAATAACTGAAGGACTTTATCGCAGCGATGTAAACATTGAGCTAATTGCTGGTTTGTATGTTCGTAATTTGGTAATGACCCATAACAACGACTTCTGCTTCGCTGAAAACACCACGTTTGAAGAAGTTTTTCAAGTGCTGTTCGAAAGCCATATCAGGGCCATTGCAAATCCTGAAGGCATAGCTTATTTTGAAAAGAGAAAATCGGAAATCATTCAAAAAAATAAAAATCACTAATAAACATTACAAAACATGTTCAGAAAACAAACACAATTTTATTTACTGGCAGTGATGCTCTTTTTTGGGACATTCATTTCAAATGCCCAGGAAACAGTGAAACTCACACTTCAGGATGCTTTAATTATGGCATCCAAAAACAACACGAATATTCTAAATTCGGATCTTGACCTTAAAATTGCTCAAAAAAAGGTTTGGGAAACAATTGCCAATGGGCTTCCTCAAATCTCAGGAAAAGGAAGTTATTCTCACATTTTTAAAGTGCCAACTTTAAGTTTTGGAGGTAGAACAGTTTTATCAAACGAGGAAGTTCCATGGGATCCAACAACACAAAGCGGAACGATGAGTTCGCTTGAACTTATGAGCGGTGAAAGTATTTTCCTGAATAGTGAAGCGGGCACTCCAATCGAACTTGGCCTCAAAAACAACACCACTTTCGATTTAACGCTTTCGCAATTAATCTTCAGCGGATCGTATATTGTTGGTTTACAGGCAACCAAAGTTTATTACGGACTTACCCAACAGACCGCCGAAAAAACAAGACTGGAGGTGATTGAGACCGTAACAAATACGTACACCATGATTCAAATGGCAGAGGAAAGCAAAAATATTTTGAGCCAAAATCTTGAAAATATTAACAAAACCCTGTATGAAATTACGGAGATGAACAAGCAGGGCTTCCTCGAAAAAACGGATGTTGATCAGTTGGAAGTGACCGCAAATACGATTCGAAACGCCATGAACCAGATTGAAAGCAATTTGAATATGGCTTATCGTTTATTGAAAATCCAATTGGGGATGGAAGATTTGCAGAAAATTGAATTAGCCGACGCTTTAGAGTCTGGTGAGTCGCTAACAAAATCGAGCCTCGAATTAATGACTGAGACATTCAACATCGAACAAAATGTTGATTACCAGCTTATTCAAACTTCAGAAAAAGCTGCTAAACTTGACTTAGATCTGGCCAAAAGCAATTTTCTTCCAACAATTGCCGGTTTTTATAATCATACCGAAAAACTAAAAGCTCCAGCTTTTGATTTCGCACCCAAAGATATGATTGGGATAAATTTGAGTTTGCCGATTTTTAGCAGCGGTCAACGAATGTCTGTTTTATCTCAAAAACGTTTGGCACTCGAAAAAGCCAAGAATACCCGATCGTTGGTTTCAAGCAGTTTAATGATGCAGGCAAGTCAGTACCAAAGCGATCTGAAACTGAAAATGGAACACTTCCAGAATCAGAAGAAAAGCAAAGAATTGTCGGACGTTATTTACCAGCGTACCCTCGAAAAATACAAACAAGGGATGGCTTCAAGTATGGATTTGATGACCAGTCAGAATCAATATCTTAGTAACCTGACCAACTATTATCAGAGCATTTACGAAGTTATTGGAGCTAAGTCAAAACTCGGGAAGTTATTTAATATCAATCAGGATATTACAAATTAATGATTATCAGCCAAAAATTAGAAATTCAAATCAAGAGAAATTATAAACATGAAACGAGCCATGAGAGATAATCTCACACAGTCGTATGAGTATCAATGGCGAGTTCCATCTGACAATTAAAAAACAAATTATAAACAACAGATGAAAAAGATTATTATTTACACAGCCCTGGTCGCTTTTTTGGTATCGTGCAGCGCAACTACCGACAAAAAAGCAGAACTCGAAAAGCTGAAATTACAGCGTGAAGAGTTAAACACACAGATTGCACAACTCGAAACCGAAATTAATCCTGAAGGTTTAAAAGCTGAGGTTAAAGCAGTTTCAGTAAAAGTGACTCCAGCCGCCGAATGCGTTTTCAACCATTTTATTCAGGTACAAGGTATTGTTGATGGCGATCAGAATATTGCTGTTAGCCCGCAAATGGCAGGAATTGTAACTGCTGTTTACGTGAAAGAAGGAACCAATGTAAAGAAGGGTCAGGTTTTAGCAGAACTCGACGCACAGATTGTAAAGCAATCGCTAGAAGAAGTGAATACACAGCTTGCTTTGGCAACCAGTATTTTCGAAAAGCAAAGTGCGCTGTGGGAAAAGAAAATAGGTAGCGAATTACAGTATTTGCAGGCCAAATCAACAAAGGAATCGATGGAACAACGTGCCAGTACCATAAAGGAACAGTTAAAACTTGCCAAAATTGTGTCGCCAATCAGCGGTACAGTCGAAAGTATTCCGTTACGGGTTGGCCAGATGGCATCGCCGGGAATGCCAACTTCAACCATTCGTGTGATCAACATGAGTGTGGCAAAAATTACAGCCGATGTGGCCGAAACTTATGCAACCCGCATTAAGAATGGAAATGTGGCATTGGTTAGCTTTCCTGAACAAGGTAAAGAAATTGAAACCAAACTGAATTTCACCAGCCGGTTTATCGATCCAACCAACCGTACTTTTAAAGTTGAATGCAAGCTGTCGCCAAAAGATGTTGAGCTTCGTGCAAACATGATTGCCTACATCAAAATCAAGGATTACACCAACGAAAAGGCATTCTGTATTCCGGTGAATTATGTTCAAAGTAATCAGGATGGTAAATTCATTTATATCGCCAAACAAAACGGAACCGACTGGACTGCAGAACAAAGAATGGTTAAAACCGGAATGGATTACGACGGAACAATTGAAATTCTGGAAGGAATTACTGCCGGTGAAAATATTATTACTTCAGGATATCAAAGCCTAAATGCCGGCGATAAAATCGTTTTCTAAACTCAAATATGACCAATTATGTCGAAAGAAAACAAGTTTAAAGAATTTTTTGGAACAAGCTGGGCAATCGATAACCGGACAAGTGTTTATGTGCTTGCAACGATAATTTCGGTTCTTGGTTTGATGAATTACTATTTTATCCCGAAGGAACAGTTTCCTCAGGTTGTAATTCCCTACATTGTTGTCAGTACGCCTTATCCCGGTACCTCACCTTCTGATATCGAAAATCTGGTTACCCGCCCGATTGAGAAGCAACTCAAATCGATTGCCGATGTTAAAAAGATAACCAGTAATTCGGTTCAGGATTTTTCATCGATCATTGTTGAGTTCGATCCCGATCTGAAAATTGAAACTGCCAAACAGCGTGTCCGCGATGCGGTTGACAAAGCCAAAGCCGATTTGCCAAACGATTTACCTGCCGATCCTCAGATTATGGATATCGACCTGTCGGCGATGCCGGTAATGTTCATCAATATCTCCGGAAATTATGATTTGGACAAACTGAAAAGATATGCCGAAATTGCACAGGACAAAATCGAAGGATTAAAAGAAATAACCCGGGTTGACATTGTTGGTGCACTCGACCGTGAGATTCAAATCAATGCCGACATTTTCAAAATGCAGGCTGCAAAAGTAACTTTTGGGAATATTGAGCAGGCAGTTGCCTACGAGAACCTTACTATTTCCGGAGGTTCTCTTACCAGCAACGGAACCCGAAATACTGTTCGTATCAAAGGCCAATTTAAAGACGTTCAAACAATCCGGAATATTGTGGTGCATTCATCGAGTGGGGCTTTTGTTCGTCTGGGCGACATTGCCGAAGTAAACGATAGTTTCGAAGAACAAGAGAGTTTTGCCCGTTTGAACGGTGAAAATGTAATTACCCTAAACGTCATCAAAAAGAGTGGAGCAAATCTGCTCGATGCTTCCGATCAAATTAAGGTGATTATCGATGATTTAAAGAATAATAATTATCCCAAGGGTCTGGATGTAACTATTACAGGAGACCAAAGCGTTCTTACCCGCAATACACTCGATGAACTGAATAATACGATTATCATTGGATTTATTCTGGTGACGATCGTACTGATGTTCTTCATGGGGATTACCAATGCATTCTTTGTTGGTTTGGCGGTTCCGCTATCCATGTTTGTGGCTTACCTCATTCTTCCTAGTTTAGGTTATACCATGAATATGATTGTAATGTTCGCCTTCATTTTTGCCCTCGGTATTGTGGTTGATGATGCCATTGTGGTCATTGAAAACACACACCGTTTGCACAAATTCAATCCTGATATCAATATTGCGGCGAAAAAAGCAGCAGGAGAGGTTTTCCTTCCGATTTTATCAGGAACATTAACCACCTTGGCTCCATTCTTTCCGCTGGTTTTCTGGCCTGGAATTGTTGGGCAGTTTATGCATTATTTACCGGTAACCCTGATAATAACCCTGTTCGCTTCGCTTTTTGTGGCGTATATATTTAACCCGGTATTCGCAGTTACATTTATGAAGCACGAATACGATGAGGAATTTCAGAAAGGAAGTGGCTGGAGACGCATCCGGAATATCATGATTGTTATGTTGGTATTTGCCGTGATATTTTATGCAACTAAAATGTTTGGATTGGCCAATTTCCTTGTGTTTGGTGTCATCATGATTCTTCTGTTCCATTTTGTGATTAAGAAGATGATCACCACTTTCCAGGAAAAAACCTGGCCCTATTTGATGGGCGTTTATGCAAGACAGCTTCGTTGGGTGTTGCAGGGGAGTCGTCCGATTTGGACCTTGGTTGGGATGATTGCCTTATTTTTCGCGACGATCATTTTAACCGGTATTGCCAAACCAACAGTGTTGTTTTTTCCGGATAATGCCCCCAACAATATTTACGTCTATGTAAAGATGCCATCGGGTACGCATCAGAATGTAACCGATAGTGTTACCAAGATTGCCGAAGAACGCGTTTATAAAGCCATGGGGAAAAATAATCCTGATGTTGAATCTATCATTTCGAACGTAACAATCGGAGCCGAAGAAGAAGGTTTTGCCTCAACCGGAACTCCTTTCAACAAAGGGAAAGTATCTGTGAATTTTGTGGACCATAAACACCGCACCTCAGGAATTTCGACGACTGAATATTTGGAAATGATCAGAAAAGAAACTTCCGACATTATTGGCGCTGAAATTACAGTTGGTAAAAACGGAAATGGCCCACCAACCGGAAAGCCGATCAACATTGAGGTTACCAGTGAGAACCTGGAACAACTTATTGAAGATGCGAATGCATTTAAGGCATACATCGATTCGATGGATATTCCGGGAGTTGAGGAATTAAAAACCGATTTCGAGATGAATACGCCTGAAATAATCATACAAATCGATCGTGATCGTGCACAGCGTTTGGGTATTTCGACCGGACAGATTGGGATGGAAATTCGTACAGCTTTGTATGGAAAAGAAATTTCGAAACTGAAACAGGAAGAAGATGAATACCCCATCATGCTGCGTTATGGGAAAGTGACGCGCGACAATATCAATTCGCTGGTTAATCTTGAAATTACCTACCGCGATATGAATACAGGGATGTTAAGAAGTGTGCCATTATCGACAGTCGCCCGGATCGATTATACTTCGTCGTATTCAGGAATTAAACGGTTGAATCAAAAGCGTATCATTACCGTTTATTCAAACCTGCTATCAGGCTATTCGGCCAACGATATTGTTCCGATTATCAAAAACGAAGCTAAAACTTTCGCGCTTCATCCGGGTACCGAAATCAAATTAACCGGTGAGCAGGAAGATCAGGAAGAAACCACAAAATTCTTTCTCGAAGCTATGATTATTGCCATGGGTCTAATCTTCTTTATTCTTATTACCCAGTTTGGATCAATGAGTAAATCACTTATAATTCTCAGCGAGGTTATCTTTAGTATCATTGGGGTTTTAATTGGAGTTATCATTTTCGACATGGAAATTGTAATCCTGATGACTGGTTTAGGTATTATCGCTTTGGGAGGTATTGTGGTCAGAAACGGAATCCTGATTGTTGAGTTCATTGATGCCAAGAAGGCGGAAGGAATGCCAACACGCCGTGCGATTATCGAAGGCGGAAGTACCCGTATCACGCCGGTAATCCTTACAGCAACGGCAACCATGCTTGGTTTGGTTCCGCTGGCGGTGGGTATGAACATCAATTTTGCCACCATGTTTACAGAACTTAATCCGCAGATCTACTTCGGTGGCGATAACGTGGCATTCTGGGGTCCATTGGCTTGGTCAATTATATTCGGACTTAGTTTTGCCACATTCCTTACCCTGATGTTTGTTCCTGCTTTATACGAGTTGGATTATACCATCAAATTAAAAATGCAAAAGCGTAAAAATCTGAAACGGATTGAAGAACTGAAGAAGTAATAAATACGAGTTAAGTCAAATAGAAAAGAGGTTGTCTGATAAAAATATCGGACAGCCTCTTTTTGTTAGTCATTGAAAAGGTTTAAATAAGGCTCGTAAGCAAAAATCCGGTTGCGCGACTGCCCGGTATATTCCTGAAGCATTTGTTTTTCGGCAAAAGCATTGATAAGGTCACCGGCCGCTTTGGGCGACAAACTGCAAACCTGTTGCACCTCTTTTACGGTTACCAGAGGTTGTTTGAGCAAATAGTTGTGCAGCAACAATCCGGCTTTTAGCCGCTTGCCGAATTGGGTTTGGATAATACGTTCGTGTTCAGCTTTTAGTGAGATAATGTTACTTAACGTTTGTGTAGCTTGTTTAGCTGTTTGCGCAACTCCCACCAAAAAGTATTTGATCCACTGAATCATGTCATTATGAGTCCTCACCCTTGTAAGGTTATCGTAATAGAGACTTTTTTCTTTCTCGAAATAGCTCGACAAATACAAAAGTGGCTTTGCTAAAACATCTTTCTCAATCAGAAAAAGCGGGATAAGCAACCTCCCGATACGTCCATTGCCATCTAAAAATGGGTGGATAGTTTCGAACTGGTAGTGAATAATAGCTGCTTGGATGAGCAAAGGAATCTCTATGTTTTCGTTGTGGATGTAATTTTCGAGATCGCCCATTAATTCGCCCAGATGATCGTAATGGGGCGGGATGAAAACCGCATCGGCAAGGCTTTGTCCGCCAATCCAATTCTGGCTCCGGCGGTATTCCCCGGGAGTTTTCTTTTCGCCCCGAACCCCTTGCAGTAGTATTTGATGTGTTTTTAATATCAGTCTAGAAGAAATGGGTAGCGTTTTTAATTCTTCAATGGCAGTGTTTAAAGCTTCGGTATAATTCTGAACCTCCTGCCAATCGTCTTTCCTTTCCGGGGTAACATTTTCCTTTTGCAAAAAAGCTTCGTCAAAATGCGTCTGGGTTCCTTCAATTTTACTTGAAACAACCGATTCTTTGGTGATATGCAGGTGGATAAACAAATCGACATTGGGCACCAGTTTGGCAAATGAGTTCAACTGGCCCAATTCGTAGGAGGCATTTTCGATTAATTTGTTCAACTTTGGATCTGTCCAGGTCCATTCATCGTTGATGGAACTGGGCATAAAGTATTTATAACCAATACTTTTTCTGATTTCTCCGGAGACGTACTTTTCTAGTTGTATCATATCTATTTTTGCCTTGCCAAAGTAAATTAATTTTTTCGTTAATTTACTTTAGTGTCATTAAAGTAAATTAACGATTTTTATATTTTACTTTTGGGTCATTTAAATATAATCAAAAAAATGCTTGAAGTACTATTTCTCCTTTGCCCTGTACAATCCCTCGTGTGTTTCTTTTATCAAATCAATTAGCGGAATGTTTTTCGGGATATTGGTTAAATCTACCTTTTTCAGATTCTCTTCGGTAGGGAAATTGCCCGGAAACCAATGGTCTTTTTCCTGAAACATGTTGTAGCGGTACAGTCCAAAGTCTTTCATGTCGTAACATTTCCAGAGTGTCCGGAACCGCAGAATTTCAGGAATATTCAATCCTGAAGGATCGTTTTCTATGCAATAAGGATCGAATTCGGAATATGGATCGAGCAACTTTTGGTCGTCGAGCAGTTGTTTGATTTTGGCATCTTCAGCAGAAAATGGAGCCGGAGCAGGGAAAATACCATTGATATGATCGAACTGCGCAGTTACCGGTAACCCAAAAGTCAAAGTATGAATGGCTGAATGACTCAGGCAAAAGCGGGCATTAAAATGAATCGGGTGCAGTGGCGCCGTTAATTCAATTAGTTTTTGTGAGGGTTTGAAAAGTTGTCCGCCTTTGTCGTTGGGCGAAATAATAAACACGCCCATATCTTTCGTTTCGGCCAGATCGATGGCAGCTTTATTTCGCTGGAAAAAGTAGTAATAGTGCAGGTTTACAAAGTCAAACATGTCTGATTCAATGGCTTTAAGAATCACATTCAATGGAGCATGAGTGCTGAACCCGATGTGCCTGATAATTCCTTCCTCTTTCATTTTCAGCAACTCTTCAACCGGACCACCTTTTGCACAAGCCATTTTCAGTATTTCCAGAGTATTGATACCGTGCCAGGCATAAAAATCGAGAGAATCAGTTTTCAGCGCTTTAAGCTGTTTGTCAACCAGTTTACGGGTTTCTTCGGCGGTTTTCGGATTCCCTTTGGTCATTAAAAAGTAGGAATCGCGTTTGATTTTGAGTTCATCATTCAGAACCCTTCCGTACGCATGTTCGCTTTTGCCATATCCGTAGGCGGTTTCGATCAGGTTGATGCCTTGTGCGAGCGCTTTTTCAACG
The DNA here is from genome assembly GCA_023251435.1 of Bacteroidota bacterium. Lineage (GTDB taxonomy): Bacteria > Bacteroidota > Bacteroidia > Bacteroidales > Prolixibacteraceae > Aquipluma. The sequence continues at coordinate 76,419 of JAHEYU010000008.1, read as the reverse complement.
GTGTCGAGGCATTGATCGAGGGTATCTTGCGGGATCAATTCACGGGGCTCTTGTCCGGTATGTTTGAAACGCATACCGCCCAAAGTAATCACACTCACCATTTTATTGGTCTTGCCAAAACGGCGGTACTCCATTTTGGGCTTGTAAATCGAAAAAGTCTTAAAATCCATAAACGGTTTTAAATAAAAAGTCAGCAAAAGTACAGACTTTAAACAGAAAACCGGCAGGTAAGTTTACTACAAAATTACCAACCCATAAAACGGATGCCAATTCCTGAAATGAAAATTACAGATCCGGCAATCATGTGCATGTACTTTTCGACCTGCTTAAAACGAATGAGCGAAGTGCCTGTGTAACCGACAAAAACGGTCAGCAACATGGTGGCAACAGTTGTGATGCCAAAAAGAGCCGAAACTGCAAATACCCCAAACCAATTGTGTTCCGATGCGGGGAAAATCAACAATGGAATCAACACTTCACAAGGCCCAAAAACAAAAATCAGGAACAAGATCCATGGCGTAAGTTTTGTGGTATCTTCCTTCACTTCCTCGTCTTCGGTCGTTGGTAAATGGCGGTATTTCCGAATCGATTTTGGAAGCAGGAATTTCGGCAAATGCAGATGATGTCCATTTTTTAGGTACTGAAATATTCCGTAAATGGTGTAAAAAAAACCAAAAACGATGAGCATCCAGGCCACGATATTTCCCCGGGTTGCTTCAATCAATTCAAGTTTGCTCAGACTGATTCCAAGGGCAACTCCGGCAATACCAAGTATTACCGAGCCGGCAATGTGCCCAATCCCGGAGATAGCCGTTATCCACATTGTTTTGGAGAGCGACCATTTGCGTGCCCGGCTTAAAACAATAAACGGCAAATAGTGGTCGGGACCAAGCAGGGTATGAATGAAACCCAGTGATATCGCCGTGATCAGAAGTAATTGTAATTCGTTCATAGTTTTAAAGCTTATTGATAAGGGAAGCCTGGCAGGCTGCCCCGAATCCGTTGTCGATATTAACTACTGAAATTCCGCTGGCACAACTGTTCAGCATCGAGAGCAATGCCGATAAGCCATGAAAATTAGATCCGTATCCAATGCTAGTCGGAACGCCGATTACCGGTTTATCTACCAGTCCGCCAACCACGCTGCCCAAAGCGCCTTCCATTCCGGCCACCACAATAATTACGCGTGCGCCCCGGATAATATCCAGTTTATGAAAAAGCCTGTGAATACCGGCAACGCCCACATCGTAAATGGTTTTCACTTCGTTCCCCAGAAAACGCGCGGTTTCGGCAGCCTCTTCAGCCACAGGCATGTCTGATGTTCCTGCCGCAACTACGGCAATATATCCTTTGGTATTTTGAACTGTTTGATGCTTGTAACTGATCGTTTGCGCCAGTTCGTTGAATTCTGCATTCGGGATTACCTCTTTTACAGCAGCATACATTTCCGGAGTAGCGCGTGTTGCCAGTACGTCAATACCTTTTTGGTACATCCGTTCAGCAATTTGCTTTACCTGTTCTGTGGTTTTTCCGGCAGCATAAATCATTTCCGGCAGGCCGGTGCGGTGCAACCGGTCGGTGTCGATGGTCGCAAAACCCATTTCTTCAATTCCATGGTTCGACACCATTTGCAATGCCTCGGGCAAGTCCAGCTCGCCATTTTTGTATTTTTCGAATATGTCGGTAAGTGTCATATTATAATTGTTTGAATACTTCACGTTCAACTTCTTCAATACAGATTTTTTCCTGAAGTGCAATTGTCCTGCAATCATCAAATTCGGGTTTCGAGCGGACCACTTTTCCCTCGAAAACGCTCTGTTTAACTCGCACATCTCCAAATTTAGTTGCTACAATTTTCTCTGTTCTGGTCAACATACTTTTTTTAACAGCATATTCCCTTAGTCCAATGGTAGTGCTGTGGGTAAAAATGATGTGCTTCATTTTCTGCACTTTTTCAGGAGCACACAAAACGTTTAACTGAATAGCAGGCCGCGATTTCTTCATGATAACCGGAACCAGCCAGGCATCGCTGGCGCCTGCATTGAACAGTTGTTCGAGAATGAAATCATATCGCTCGGGATTCATGTCGTCGATGTTGCATTCCAGCACCGTGGCAACCTCTTCTTTTACACCGCCAACGGCAGTTTCTGTTTCAGAAAGGAATACACGCAAAACATTCGGCACTTCCGAAACATCGCGGTGACCAATTCCATAGGCCGTTTTTGTAATCGGGAAGTTGATTTGTTCTGTAAATTCTTCGACGGTTGCCACTAAAATGGCAGCTCCGGTCGGCGTGGTTGCTTCGTGCTGAACCAAACCTGTTTTTACCGGAACATTTTCCACGATTAGTGCAGTTGCGGGTGCCGGGACTGGCATAATTCCGTGAGCACATTTTACGGTTCCGCCGCCCAATTGAATGGGCGAGGAGAGTACTTTGTCAACTTTCAGAAAATCAAGACAAATGGCCGCTCCTACAATATCGGCAATCGAATCAAGTGCGCCGACTTCGTGAAAATGAACGCGTTCAACCGCAATCTGATGAACCTTTGCTTCGGCAAAAGCGATGAGTTTGAAGATCTTCAGTGAGTTGGCTTTCACTGTTTCAGAAAGGGTACTGTTGTTGATGATCTCCTCTACATGGCGCAGATGGCGGTGCTTTTCATTGTCGGGATTTTCCACAATCACTTCCGCTTTGGTGCCCGAAATACCCCGTCGAAGGTCTTTTGTAATTTCGAGATGAAATCCTTCGATGTTCAGTTTCCGAAGTTCGTTTTCCAGATAATCAGCATCAACACCTAGGTCGATCATTGCTCCAAGGTTCATGTCACCGCTGATTCCGGCGAAACAATCATAGTATAATATTCGCATTTTTTAGCTTTTTAAGTTGGTTAATACCCGGTTCATTTTTCCTGAAACCAATCCTTCCTGATCAATTTCGCAATGTTCAAATCCGAGAGCGGTAATTTTCTGAAGGACTTCATTCTGAACAATACGAAGTTTCGTCAGGTCTTCTTTGTGTACTTCAATTTTACCATAGGTTCCGTAATGCCGTACCCGCACATCGGCAAAACCATAACTGTTCAAAATTTCTTCAGCATCTTCAATTTGTCTTAGTTTTTGAAGCGTAACCGATTGGTTGTAAGGTATTCGCGAGCTAAGGCAAGGGCTTGCCGGTTTGTCCCAGTTGGGCAATTGAAAGTGCTTCGCGATCTGACGTATTTCTTCTTTCGATATTTGGCAGTCGACCATTGGAGATTGTACCTCAAACTTTTTCGCGGCATCGATTCCCGGACGGTAATCGCCCAAATCGTCGGCATTGGTACCGCTCAGCACTTCGAATCCCGGATATTTTTCGCAGATTTCAGTCAAATCGTGAAACAAATGTTCCTTGCAAAAATAACAGCGGTTGATCGGGTTCTGGTTGTACCGTTCATCTTCAAGTTCGTTGGTTACAATCACTTCCAGATTAATATCGAACTGTTTACAAAAATCTTTGGCCTCCAGAAAGTCACGGTTTTTCAAGCTTTCTGAATTGGAGATTACCCCAATCGCATTTTCTTTTCCCTGAAATTTCCGGGCAAGGTAAAGCACTAAAGTTGAATCGATTCCACCTGAAAATGCGACTATCGACCCTTTTCGTTTGCCAAACCATTCTTCGAGGGAAAGCAGCTTATCGGCGAGTTGAGAAGTAATTCCTTCCATTGTTTTTATCGTTTGATTTGTTTTTAATTAATCGGCGCGGCTCATGCTTAGCTTGCCGTGAAACAGACCTTTAATCGAAATTAGCGAGTCCGATAATTGTGTCAGCTTATTGGCTGTACCTTTTACTGCAATAATTTCCAGCCATTTATTGGTCTCAAGCATAAACCGTTGCGACGACAAAACTTCTGAATGGTGGTTTTCGAGCACGGTTGCTATTTGATTAAGGATGTCCCTTTTTTGTGGGTCGAACAACAAGGTGATTGCACCTGCAACCTTATTGTTACACTGCCATTTTTGTTCAACAATGTTCTTGTTAATCAATTGACGGATAGCTTGTGAGCGATTGGTGAATTGGTTTTCTTTCACATATTCGTCGAGCGCTTCGAGCAAAGGTTGTTCTATTGAAATACCAAAACGGGAGACTGACATGATAGCATGATTTTAATAAAAGGTAACACCATGTAAAAATAGTATTTTTACTGAATGTTTTATACATGTTATTTTGAAATCTCCAGCATTCGGAGAATCGGTAATTGTGCTTTTTGGATCACTTCATCTGAAAGTGTTATTTCAGGCAGTTCATTTTTCAGGCAGATGTACAGTTTCTGAAGGCTGTTTAGTTTCATGTAGGAACAGTCGTTGCAGCCGCAGGTAGAATCGATTGATGGTGCAGGAATGAATATTTTATCAGGACAGGCTTTTTTCATTTGGTGCAGAATACCGCTTTCGGTGGCAACAATGAATTTTTTAGAAGCACTTTGGGTCACATAGTTCAATAAAGCAGTGGTCGATCCGATGTATTTGGCCACCAGCAAAACCGGTTTTTCGCATTCCGGGTGGGCAATAAATTCGGCATCCGGATGCTGATCCATCAATTCGATGATTTTTTCGACAGAATACTTTTCATGCACCATGCAGGCTCCATCCCATAAAACCATGTCGCGGCCAGTAAGGCTGTTGATGTAGTTGCCAAGATTTTTATCCGGAGCAAAAATCAGTTTCTGTTCAGGAGGAAAGCTGTTCACAATCTTCAGCGCATTGGCTGAAGTGCAAACCACGTCGGTCAGGGTTTTAAGGTCGGCAGTGCAATTGATGTATGAAATAACTTTATGGTCGGGATATTGCGCTTTAAATTCAGCAAACTTATCGGCAGGCGCCGAGTCGGCCAAAGAACATCCTGCTTTCAGGTCGGGTAGAATTACTTTTTTAGATGGATTAATAATTTTTGCAGTTTCGGCCATAAAATGAACACCTACAAAAACTATCAGGTCGGCTTCTGTTTTAGCTGCTTCCTGTGCTAGTCCAAGACTATCGCCCACATAATCAGCAATATCCTGAAGTTCGCTTTCGACATAATAATGGCAGAGTATTACTGCATTTTTTTCTTTTTTTAGCCGGATTATTTCTTCAGCAAGTTTCAGCTCCGGGCTTATGGTTTCCTCAATAAATCCTTTCTCATCAAGCATTTGCCTGATAGCTTTTTGTTCCATTCTAAACAATTTAATAATTCATGCAATAAATAAAGATACAAAAGTATTGTTTTTCATGAAAAAAACACTTCGGTGGTTTAATTGTTTGCTCATAAGATTGCCTGCTAACGAACGGATTTAATGTCAAGGATTAGAAAATCAATAACAATTTGAACGGGAAATAAAATGATTATATGATCTGAGTTTTAATATTTATTAACATTTTATCAATAGTGCGAGGTTAATAACTCACTTTTTGCAACTTCAGATTTTATAGTAATTTTCGAATAAAAATGTCATCTAATATTTGAGCCATTTATCAAAGCAGGCAAGTTCAGTTTTTAATTTTTTTGATACAATTTGGTAACATTATCGTAAGGAACAAATCATTCTAATCATATATCAAATAACTTTCTTTGTCCAGAATTTAAAATCAATTTTCTATGAAAAAGATGCTTAAAGTTTATTTATTACTCGTCGCTTTATTTGCAGTGGTCTTTTCAGGATATTCCCAGGTTACCACTTCGGGAATGAATGGAAAAATCACAGGAGCAAACAACGAATCACTTCCGGGTGCAACTGTTGTGGCAGTTCATCAACCTTCTGGTACCCAGTATGGTACACTTTCTAATTCAGAAGGACGTTTCTCTTTGCAAGGTATGAGGTCTGGAGGGCCCTATCTGGTCGAAGTATCGTTTATAGGTTACAACAAAGCGGCATATTCTGACATTTCTCTTTCGCTGGGAGAATCTTATGGATTAAACGTTACTCTTAAAGAAGAGAGTGTTGATGTTGGCGAAGTAATTGTTATTGGTTCAAGGGAGCCTGCTTTCAACTCTGAAAAGAATGGTTCGTCAATCAATGTCGGAACCCGTCAGATTGCCATGATGCCAACTATTTCAAGAAGTATTAATGATGTTACCCGTTTGACACCCCAGGCCAATGGAAACCAGATTGGTGGTGGTAATTACCGTCAGAACTACATTACCGTTGATGGTGCCCAGTTTAACAATGCCTTTGGTATTGGATCTAACTTACCTGGCGGAGGTTCTCCGATTTCTCTTGATGCACTTGATCAGATTTCAGTAAATATTACTCCTTTTGACGTTCGACAGAGTGGATTTATCGGCGCTTCCGTAAACGCTGTAACCCGTTCGGGTACAAATGAATTCTCGGGTTCGGTTTATACTTACATGAACAACGAAAAATACAAAGGGAACAAAGTGGGTGATGCTGCCCCTTTCACCAAAAATCCTTCTGATTACCAGATGCAAGGTGTTCGAATTGGTGGTCCAATTATCAAAAACAAACTTTTCTTCTTTTTAAATTACGAGACAGAGAAACGCACAGTTCCAGGGCCGCCTCGTGTTGCTGCAACTGCTGCTGCTCCTGCTGATTATACAAAAAACATTGCTCGTCCGACCGAAACCGAAATGGACATGATCAGTAAGTATCTACTCGATACTTATGGGTATGAAACTGGACCTTACCAGGGATACTCCAACGAAAGCCCGGGCAGTAAATTCCTTGCCCGTATCGACTGGAATATCAATCAGAACCACAAGTTCAATATCCGCTACAGCGATACAAGAGCTAAAAGTCCAAACCCGCCAAGTACTTCTGTTAATAATTTCGCGTCTTCTATATATACAGGGAACCGTCAGGCGATGGATGCTATCTGGTTTAAAAATGCAGGATACTTTCAGGAAACCAATTTTAGTTCACTGGCATCTGAGTTAAACTCAACTTTTGGCGGAGGTAAATTTTCGAATACATTACGGGTTACATACTCATTTCAGGATGAACCCCGAAGCACTGTTGGCAAAACATTCCCATTTGTAGATATTCTCAAGGATAACAAAGTATTCACATCATTTGGAACCGAGCTTTTTAGCTATGGAAACCTTCGTGAAGTAAAAACTACAACTATTTCCGATGATTTTTCATGGTCGATGGGTAAAAACCGTTTTACTGCAGGTTTGCAATATGAGCACAATGCCACTAAAAATGGGTTCATGCGTTTCGGTTCGAGCTACTATGTATTTAATTCATGGGATGATTTTGTAAAGGGAGCTAAACCAAAGAACTATGGTATCACTTTCTCCAATACGCCCGGATACGAACAAGCTTTCCCAAGCTTTGATTTTAATCAGTATTCAGCCTATCTACAGGACGAAGTTGCAGTAAATGCCAATCTCAAAGTTACAGCCGGTTTCCGTGTTGACCTTCCAACTTATTCACAACCAGCTGCAGAACATCCGATGATTGCCACAATGGATTTTAATGGCGAGAAATACAGCACAGCAACTTTGCCTAAATCAAAATTGTTGTTATCTCCTCGTATCGGTTTTAATTACGATGTAAAAGGCGACCGTTCTTTGGTTGTTCGCGGAGGAACAGGAATTTTCACTGGTCGTGTTCCATTTGTTTGGATCGTAGGTCAGGTTGGTGATGCTGGTATGATTCAAACAACTCAATTAAGCCCACCTGCTACAATTCCTAACTCTTTTAATCCAGACCCAAGAGCTTATTATCCGGCAACTCAGCCAGCAGCGGGTCAATTAATTCCATCAACTTTTACAGTAATTTCGAACGATTTCAAAATGCCACAATCATGGAAATCAAGTATTGCTGTGGATACTAAACTTCCGTGGGGAATCAAAGGTACTGTTGAGGGAGTTTACAATCAGGACATTAATACTGCAATCTTTGTAAATACAGGTTTAAAAGGTGGCGTTCCAATGAATATTGCCGGATATCCTGATAATCGGATTATTTATCCGCAGACAACCACTGCAACAAATGGGCTTAAATATTATCAAACGATTAATTCAGCCGGTAGCGCAGTTACAACAGGTTTACCTGCCGGTGGAACAGGCGTATCTCCTATTGTTCTGAGAAACGCAAGTGAAGGCTACTATTATTCTGCTACTTTGAAACTTGAAAAATCATTTGAAAAGGGTTTCTATGGTATGATTGCTTATACCCACAGCGAAGCTAAAAATCTGGCCGACGGTCAGGGAGATCAAGCTTCAGGAGCATGGAGCGGAAATCCGAGCATAAACGGTTCTAACAGCTTTGAAAAAAGCTGGGCCAGCTACGTTACTCCAGACAAACTGATCGCTAATGTTTCTTATAAATATGAATATCTGGATCACATGGCTACCACTCTTTCGGTTTTCTATGAAGGTGGTGCTCCAAGCCGTTTCTCTTATGTGTATTCCAATAACATTATCCGTGATGGCGCTGGTTCATTTAACCTGATTTATGTTCCAAAAGATGCTTCTGAAATTGACTTTGTTGATCAAACGGTTAGTGGTAAAGTATGGACCGCTGCTGAACAGGAAACTGCTTTCTTTGCATACGTTGATCAGGATAAATACCTTAGCTCAAGAAAAGGAATGTATGCCGAACGCAATGGCGCAGTAATGCCCTGGAGAAATCAATTCGACGTAAAAGTAATGCAGGAATTCTTCATTAAAGTAGGCGGAAAACGCAATACCATTCAAGTTAGCCTTGACGTACTCAACGCTGGTAATCTTCTAAGTAAAAACTGGGGAAAAGCATTGTTCTTCAATCAAAATAACATCCTGACACCGACCAACAATTCAAGTGTTGTTGCAGGCGGTACTGTAAGACCAGCTTTCAGGCTTAACCCTTATAACAACGAAATGTTGAAAACTACTTATTCAGACAATCTTGGTTATGGCTCAACTTATTCCATGCAACTTGGAATTCGTTACATCTTCAACTAATACGATTTTATATTCACCCAAAAGGGGTCTCTGCAAAGAGGCCCCTTTTTTAGTATCCTTGATTTTATTGTCGTTTCATTGGTTTTATCGGCACCACCACAATCTCATACAGGCACTCTGCGCAAATGTATGCTTCACAGCCGGTGCAGGCAAAACAATTGCTGCACGAGCGTTCGAGTTGTTTCTTATCCCATGATTTTCCGCAGTGGGTGCAAGTGATTACATTGCTTTTTTCGTCCATAGCAAGCGTTTACATGAGCAATAATCAAAAAGCCTTGATCAGTTTAACCAACCCGAAAATGACAACCTGTGTAAAAATAATGGTTGCTCCTGAAGGAATGTCAGCAAAATACGAAACAAGCAAGCCGATAAAAGAGGCCAGAAAAGCGAATCCAACCGAATAAAACATCATCCGCCCAAAATCCCGGGTGAAGAGGTTGGCGGTGGCTTGCGGTATGGTTAACATCGACAGAATCAGGATAATACCAACTACCCGTATATTCAGGACAATGGTGAGTGAAATCAGGATCATCAGTAGGTAATTGAACAAGCCTACAGGTAAATCAGAGGTTTTGGCAAAATCTTCGTCGAAAGCGATGTACAGAATGGTTCGGTAAAAAAGCGTAAAAAACAAAATGATAATAATTGCCAGCGCCAGCATCAGCCAGATTTCGCCGGTCGAAACGGTTAAAATACTCCCGAACAGAAAGCTCATCAGGTTGGGTGCATAACCCGGTGTGAGATAGACAAATATAATCCCGATGGCCATTCCGAGCGACCACCAGATTGCAATCGACGAGTCCTCGCGTACTTTCCCTTTACTGCTGAAAAGTTGGATTCCCATTCCGGATAAAATGGAAAAAATACCGGCTCCAATCAACGGATTGATGCCCAGATAATAACCCATTCCGATACCGCCAAACGAAGCGTGTGTGATTCCGCCGCTGATAAATACAATGCGGCGAGAGACGATATATGTTCCCACAATTCCGCACGAGATGGCTGCCAGCAGCGAAGCCAGAAAGGCATTTACAAAAAAATCGTAAGAAAACAGCTCAATGATGATGTCCATGGTGTTCGTGTTCGTCGTGTAATTTGAGTACTGTATGCGGAATGTTTCCGTGGGTAATAATTTGCAGCGGGCAGTTGTACGACGCCAGCTGTTCTTCGCTGATAATGTTGCTCGGATGATGGTGCAGGTTGCGATTTACACAGGCAATGGTTTTCACAAAAAACGAAATCGTACCAACATCGTGCGAAATCAGCAAAATGGCCATCTTGTCGTTCAGCTCTTTCAGTTTCAGGTACAATTCGCCTTCAAAATTATTGTCAACGTAGGTACTAGGCTCGTCCAATACCAGCAATTCAGGCTCGTTCATCAGTGCACGACACAAAAATACGCGTTGCATTTGTCCTCCTGAAAGTTCTCCAATAGATTTATTCCTAAGTTGGGAAATACCCATTTCCTGAAGGAGCGATTCTGCCTTTTCTTTTTCCCTGGTATTTTTGTGAAACGATGAAAACAAGGCAGTATCAGCCTTTCCGGAACGGACGACATCGAATACCGAAATCGGGAAACGCTTGTCAATCTGGTTCACCTGTGGCAAATAGCCAACATTGGTTTTGTTGATGAGCAGGTTCACTTCGCCCGAAATTGGTTTTATTAATCCCAGAATAGTTTTTATGAGGGTGGTTTTACCGCCACCGTTTGGGCCAATCACCCCGATAAAATCGTTTGAAAAAATATCGAGCGAAACATTTTCAAGCACCACCTGATTTTCGTAACCAGCCGAAAGATTCTTTATTTCGAGCAGTTTCTTCATTTTTGAGCGGCTATTTTATCAGTTATATCGAGAAGTTGTTTTTCCCAGTCGTAGTCGAGCGGATCGATAATCACCACTTCTCCGTCCAGTTCTCTGGCAAGTTGCTGTGCATTCTCGGCATCAAATTCCTTCTGAATAAAAATTACACGGATATTTTGTTCCCGCGCCAAATCAACAATGCTTTTCATGTGCTTTGGCGAAGGTTCTTTTCCATCGAGCTCAAGCGCAGTTTGTGTAAGTGCAAATTGACGGGCATAGTAACCAAGTGCAGGATGAAAAATAAGAATATTCCGGTTGGTGAGCGAAGCAAGCTTTTGATCGATCAATGCAGAAATGGAATCGATTTTCGAAATAAGCCGTTCATAATTGGTGTCAAAAATAGTAGCGTGTTGCGGGAAACCGGCTTTTAACGCTTTCAAAGTATTTTGTGCGATGATTTTTGATTCTGCAGGTGCCAGCCAGATATGTGGGTCGTAAGCTTCGTGATGGGCATGATCGTGGCCTTCTTCTTCACATTCGCTTCCGGCAATCGGGTCAATTTCTTCAGAGCAGTTTATGATGGTCAGGTCTTTATTGATATCTGACAATTTATCACCAATTGCATCTTCGAAAGTGAGCAGTCCAATCTGCAACCAAACTTTCGATTTCGCCATGTCCTTCATTTGCGAAGGAAGAATCGAATAATTGTGCGGACTGGAACCGGGAGGAACCAACACATTCACCTGTAAAAGATCGCCGGCAATCTGATCGACAAAATATTTCTGCGGAAGAATGCTCACTGTAACCAGTTCGCGGGCATCCTTTTGCTTTGGCTGACAGGCTGCCAGGACCAAAACGATAATGTAAAGGTATTTTTTCATGAACTAAAAACTAAAAATCAGAAATGTTTAAACATTCAAAACCAAAGATAGTTTGATTTCCGGGAAAGAAGTATCATTGGTGGGTTACAATTGTGGATTTTTGCTTACCACCAGCAGTTTCTACCCAAAGGGTGGGTACAAATTGTACCCACCCTTTCTGGGAACTGGCGACTGCGACTGACCACTTTAACTCTTCCTTTCTGAAAACTGGCAACTGCGACTGATCACTTCTTCGGCGGAACCGGATCATAACCATGCGTTCCCCAGGGGTGGCATTTGGAAATTCGTCGGGCGCCCAGCCAAAAGCCTTTGAATGGTCCGTGAATTTTAATCGCATCGATGGCATATTGCGAACAGGTTGGTTCGTGCCTGCACGATGCCGGAGTAAATGGCGAGATGGCAAACTTGTAAAAATAGATGGGAAGCATCAGCACCCAGCCAAGTATTTTAAATATGAATTTTACAATTTGTTGCATGGCAGTATTTTAATCTACTTTTCAGATAGCAGCATTCAGTTTTTGATTCAGTGAGGCCGTTCCATTCATAATCTTTTCAGCCATCGACTGAACAGTTATTTTAAAAACCATTTCAGAAAAATTATCACGCACAAGTTTAAACTCATCGTGCATCGGACAAGGATTGCTGCAGTTGCAGTTTTCGAAACCAAAGGCACAACTGCTGAAAAACTTCTCGCCATCGATTGCCTTTATGATTTCAAAAACAGGAAGTTCTTCTTCCGGATTTTCAAAATAGAAACCTCCTCCACGGCCTTTTCCTGCTTTAACCAAATTGTGACGCGTCATGGTTTGAAGCACTTTTGCCGTAAAGTGCTCTGGTGAGCCAACTTCAGTAGCAATGGTGCGGTAACCGGGGCGCGTGCCCTGTTGATTCATCATCCATATATAAACCATGGATCGTATCGCGTATTCAGCGGCTTTTGATAGCATAGAAGATTTTAAGATTTTCGGTCAAAATTACGCATTAATGAGTTCGCTTTCAAGTTTGATGGCTTTAATAATCAGCATCTAAAAATTATTTTACTCTATAGTGGATAAAATACTCCACAAATATATGCTTTTTACATTTGAATTTTTACATTTGCAAAAGAATTGTGGACATTATTATCTTCTAAACAAAAATTCTATGAGTACAAAAAAATTATGGATTGGTTTTACGGCCGTAATGGTTATTTCATTTGCCGTACTGCTATTTTTTGGCCGTGAAATTTATCGCAAGGCTCCCCCAATTCCTGAAAGGGTTGTTACCACTTCAGGAAAAGTATTGTTTACAGCCCAGGATATCAAGGATTGACAAAATGTTTGGCAATCAATTGGCGGACAGGAACTGGGGTCAATTTGGGGACATGGAGCTTACCAGGCACCCGATTGGTCAGCTGATTGGCTTCACAAAGAAGCAATTGCCATGCTAAATCATTTTGCCTTTGTTGACGACAGTACTGAATTTGCAAAGCTCGATTTAGAGAAGCAAGCTGCATTAAAAGCCAGACTGCAAAGCGAGATTCGCAAAAACACCTACAATGTAAGCAGTGGCGATTTGGTAGTTTCTGACCACAGAGCCGAAGCAATTGCCCTGGTTCAGCAATTTTACACCGAACTGTTTATGGATGGCGTTGACCAGCATGCGCTTCGCGAAGCTTATGGAATGCCCGCCAATACGGTAAAGGATGCAGATAGAATGGCAAAGATGGCTAGCTTTTTCTTTTGGACATCATGGGCCACGACCACCAACCGCGTTGATTCAGACATCACCTATACCAATAACTGGCCAGCCGAGGAGTTGGTGGGTAACCGGCCAACAAGCGCGCTGGTACTTTGGACAGGTTTCAGTGTGATTATTTTGCTGGCAGGAATTGGACTGCTGACATGGTATTATGTGTCGAACCGTCATGAAGAATTATCTGACACGATTCCAGCCACGAATCCCGTAATAGGGTTGCAAATACTTCCTTCGATGAAGGCAACGCTGAAATATTTCTATGTGGTGATGCTCTTGTTCCTTGTTCAGATAGGGATGGGAATCATTACAGTCCATTACGGCGTGGAAGGAACTGCCTTTTACGGCTTTAATCTGGCCGACTACCTGCCCTATTCGTTGTCGCGAACATGGCATGTTCAGATGGGAATTTTCTGGATTGCAACCTCGTGGCTGGCAACAGGGCTGTTCTTTGCTCCGGCCATCGGTGGAAAAGATCCTAAATTTCAGGTTTGGGGAGTCAACTTCCTGTTCATTGCACTTCTGATTATTGTCGGCGGATCAATGGCCGGACAGTTCATGGCCATTATGCAGAAACTGGGTTATGTGACCAACTTCTGGTTTGGACATCAGGGATATGAATACGTGGATCTTGGCCGTTTTTGGCAGATTTTCCTTCTGGTTGGGTTGTTCTTGTGGTTGTTCCTGATGACCCGTGCCATTGTACCAGCTTTGAAAGGTCGTTCAGACAGCAAGCAGTTGTTAATATTATTTCTGATTTCGTGTATTGCCATTGCCGGTTTTTACGGCGCCGGAATGATGTGGGGTCAACATACAAACCTTGCCATTGCCGAATACTGGCGCTGGTGGGTGGTTCACCTCTGGGTCGAAGGCTTCTTCGAAGTATTTGCTACGGTTATCATAGCTTATCTGTTCGTGCGCATGGAACTTATCAAGGTACAATACGCCACCACGACTGTGCTGTTTTCGACCATCGTATTCCTTTTTGGAGGAATTCTCGGAACCTTTCATCACCTCTATTTCTCCGGAACACCAACCTCCATACTGGCTCTCGGGTCAAGCTTCAGCGCCCTGGAAGTAGTTCCACTGATTCTGATCGGGTTTGAAGCATGGGGCAACCTCCAACTTAAGAGAGCGGCGAGTTGGGTGGAAGCCTATAGATGGCCGATCAATTTCTTTTTGGCAGTCGCTTTCTGGAATTTCCTTGGCGCCGGAATCTTCGGGTTTGTGATTAATCCGCCTATTGCATTGTATTACATGCAGGGACTCAATACCACTCCGGTACACGCTCATACCGCCTTGTTTGGCGTTTACGGTATGCTGGGAATCGGTTTGACTTTGTTTGTACTGCGTGAAATGAACCACAAAAATGAGTGGAGCGATAAAGTCATTAAACTCTCGTTTTGGGCTATTAATATTGGCTTGCTGCTCATGGTCCTGATCAGTGTTTTACCCATAGGTCTGGCTCAAACATGGGCAAGTGTGAAACATGGCTTGTGGTATGCACGTTCTGCTGATTTTCTGCAGTTGCCCTGGATGGCCACACTTCGCTGGATGCGAATAGTGGGCGATACAATATTTGCTGCCGGGGTAGTGGCACTGATCTATTTTATGATTGGGCTTCAAACTGGCTGGTCGCATAAAAAGAATTAATCTGCAGTAAGAAAACAAAAGTTTCTACCACAGATTACACTAATTTTCATAGATTAAAAACAATCAAATGAGTTTTCAATCTGTGCTTATCTGGGTAAACTGTGGTAGAAACAATTTCTGCCTTTGCAGGCAGGGTATGGCAGCTAATGAACCGAGGCGATGGAGTTGCTTTTTTGTCTTTCAGGAGGATTTGCTGTTACCTTTTTAGCTGCAATCATTTTCATGAATGGCAGTGGTTCTTCCCAGAATTGTTTCCTTTCGAGTGAGAATTGTTTGAACCATGCATATATTTCATCATTATTGAATTGCTTACTGATATCATGCCCCTGATTGATGAGACGTGAATATTTAAGGTTCGCATTTTTATTTCCTATAGCTTTTACTATTTCTTCCGATTTGCTGATTGGGATTTGATTATCGGCGGTTCCGTGAAAAACCCAGGTTGGTATTTTGCTAAGTCTGTCTGCCCATTTCACATCTGCCGCTCCGCACATGGGCGAAATGGCAGCAAACCGGTCTGGCATCCGGTTGGCGAGTGACCAGGTTCCATAGCCTCCCATGCTCATTCCCATCAGGTAAACACGGGCGTCATCAACGCGCAATTTAGAAGCCACTTCGTCGTAAACCGGATTAAACCAATCTTCCGAAGACCAATTCTTTCCCCACGGACATTGCGGCGAAACAACAATGAAGTCGATTTTCTTACCTGTCTTAAGGTAATATGGCAGACCATAACGTTCCAGACTTTTAAGATTTGTACCGCTTGCATGGCGCCCATGCAGATAAAAAATGACCGGCCATTTTTTACCGGGTTCTTTGTGATAATCTTCAGGAACAGATATCAGGTAGTTGTATTTTACTTTTTTCAGCGCTGCTGCAAACGTTTTTACGGAAAAAATACTCATCGAAATGAGCAGAATAATGCAGAAATAGATGTATGTTTTTATGTTTTTCAAGCCTCTGTTTTTTCTGTTTGGCTGGTGAAGCTATGAAAATTGAATTGGAATACCTTAAATATTAACAATTATTAGCAAAAATTAGAAAAGGGAAGACACACCAAAATGGCAGTTCTTCCCTTTTATGATTTTTGAAAAGCTGATCGTTAATAGTTGTAAATCAGCAATATATCGAATATTTATTTTTCGAGTTCTTTATAAACCAACGCACTTGCGCCAACAATTGCTGCATCGCCGGGTTTTAGCTGCGATGGCAGGATTTTAATCTTATTTTGGAAAATCGGGAGTAAATGATGCTCCATGCTTTCTTTGGTTGGCTTGAAAATATAGTCGCCGGCAGCTGTTGGTCCGCCAAAAAGGAAGATTGCTTCAGGGCTAAGGTGATGAACAGTATCGGCAAAACCTTGTCCCAACCATTTTCCGGTCATTTCAAATACTTCGTTGGCAACTTTGTCACCTTTTTCAGCAGCGTCAAAAATCATTTTCGAATCGAGTTCAACGAATGATTTATCGGCCAGCAAACTATCGGTGGCATTGTATTTCACCATCAGCTCAAAAGCAGTACGTTTCATTCCGGGAGCAGAACAGTAGGCTTCGAGATGGCCCAGTGCGCCGCATCCGCAAACGCGTCCACCCGGAATAAGAGTGGTATGTCCGCATTCTCCTGCAAATCCGTCGGCACCATAAACGAGGTCGCCATTAACCACAATACCACTTCCAACACCAGTTCCGAGGGTGTACATCACAAAGTTTTTCATTCCTTTTGCACCGCCATAAATCATTTCGCCAATGGCTGCGGCATTTGCATCATTTGTTAATGCAATAGCCTGAAGTTCAGGAAATTTAAGCTTTAGTAATTTAACCAGATGCACAACGCCTTTAAACGAGAGGTTTGGCGCATATTCGATGGTTCCGGTATAATAGTTACCGTTGGGGGCACCTATTCCGATTCCCAGAATATCAATATCGGCATTCAGGAGTTTTACTGATTTGATCAGTTCCTTGATAGCTAAAGATAAATCGTCGATATACCGGTCGATATCACCATGCGAAGGAGTTGTAATGTTGTCTTTCACCATTACATTTCCTAAATCGTCTACTACACCGATGGCAGTGTTTGTTCCGCCAATATCGACTCCAATTGCTACGTTCTTCATTTTATCAATTTATAAGGTTTTTAATTGATTGTATTGGTTTATACATGTTGTTTTTGTACGCGAACAAAATTAAAAATTTAATCCAATTATAGCGGAGTAGCATTTAAATTAGAAATAAAAAAGAACGGAACACCCGGCTGTTGATTTGCCTGATGTTCCGTTGTATTATTTATCCCGAACGTCGTATTGGGTATTATTTACGCGATACCTTCACTTTAATTGTTGGATCCAGACTTTCATTCCGGTTATTCACTTCTCGAATTACATTGGCTGCAATTTCAGTAAAAACTTTACCAATAACCGAATTTTCGTCTTGAGCTGAAGGATTTCCCGAATCGCCGCCTTCGCGGATACTTTGCACAATCGGTACTTGTCCCAGTAAAGGAATACCAAGATTTTCGGCCATTTTCACACCTCCGTCTTTACCGAAAATGTAGTATTTGTTCTCCGGAAGTTCTTCGGGAGTAAACCATGCCATATTTTCGACCAATCCGAGCACCGGAACATCTACACCTTTTCCTTTAAACATGTTTACACCCCTTATCACATCGGCCAAAGCCACATCTTGCGGAGTGGTTACAATAATGGCTCCGGTAACCGGAACCGTTTGTACCAAAGTAAGGTGAATGTCGCTGGTTCCGGGAGGAAGGTCGAAAAGCAGGTAATCGAGCGTTCCCCAGTTGCCATCGGTAATCAGCTGTTTAAGAGCGTTCGAAGCCATTGGTCCGCGCCATACAACAGCATCTTCGGTGGCAACAAAAAAGCCGATCGAAAGAAAATTGACCCCAAATTTTTTAATCGGTTGAATCCGTTCTTTTCCGTCAACCCGAACACCGGCAGGCTTAATATCTTCGGCACCAAACATTTTGGGAAGCGATGGCCCGAAAATATCGGCATCAATCAGCCCAACTTTGGCGCCGGTTTTGGCCAATGCCACTGCAAGATTTACCGAAACAGTCGATTTCCCCACACCACCTTTTCCTGAAGCAACAGCTATCAGGTTTTTTACGCCCGGCAAAATGGGGCGTTCCATCTGGTGAACAGCTTTGGCCGTAATGTTTCCCTTTATTTCAACTTCAGGACCAACATAGTTTAATATGGCTTCTTCGCATGCAGCAATAACGGCAGCCATATTCGGATCGTCCGATCGCTGAAATACGAGCGAAAAAGTAACTTTTTTACCTGCTACACGGATTTCCTGGGCCATATCGAGCGAAACAACATCCTTGTCGCTTCCGGGGAAATTCACATTGCGCAAAGCATCGGTAATATTTTTTGGAACAATTAATTTACGTGGTATGTCTGTCATTTTTAAATGTATTTGGTCATTTATTTTTGTGTCTTTATAATCTGCAATTAACTCATCTGATCACAACCAAATTGAAACAAACTAATCCATTGCAAGTTCAGTCAGCGGGTTCCAGAAGTGCTTTTTAAAGTCGATGATCTGATCATCAACCACGCGGATTCCTTCTGCTTCCAGAAATTCCTGCATAGCGGTTTGAGTGCCAAAATGATGTTTTCCGGTAAGTAGTCCGTTTCGGTTTACCACTCTGTGAGCCGGTACATATTTTTTCTGAACATGAGCATTGTTCATTGCCCAGCCAACCATGCGCGACGATTGAGCCGTGCCCAGAAATGCGGCTATCGCACCATAGCTGGTTACTTTTCCAGAGGGAATTAAGCGAACCACCTCATATACCTGCTCATAAAAATCATTCATGGGATGTAAAGTTCAAAGTTTCAGTTTTATGCGGCACGATAGTGCGAAGTTTTAGAGTGCGCAAAGCTAAGCTTTTTTGGTTTTGCGTCATCAGAAACGATCTGAATTCAATTTGAAAGTTGCCTTCAGACCTGAAAAAACAGAACTTCGGGAATTTAAAATGTAATTTTTATCTGGATAGTTTTGTCGCTTAGCACGAGAGTATTATTTTTATCGTTTCTGAGCAAATTAAACTTAATCCACAAATAATCACAAACTATGCAAAACAGGAGAAACTTCTTGAAAATTTCAGCCGCCGGATCTATCGGTATGATGCTGCTTGGTACAGCTGGCTGCAAAACTGTTGCCGACCGTAAAAGCTTTGGTGTTGGTTTACAGCTTTATTCCATTCGCGATGCCATGACAGCCGATGCTTTGGGATCATTGAAAAAACTATCCGATATGGGATTTAAAAATCTGGAACTTGCCGGATATGCAGATGGTAAATTTTACAGTTACGCACCGGCCGAATTCAAGAAAATTGTTACCGATTTAGGAATGGATATTATCAGTAGCCATGCTGCGGTTGAAGCACAGGGAATTACAACTGAAACTGCAAAAATTATGGCTGATGCCCATGCCGAACTTGGCGTAAAATATTGCATTCAGCCTTGGGTTAACGACGAGGATCGCACCATCGAAACTTATAAAAGAATGATTGGTGACTGGAACAAAGTAGGTGAAATTATGAAGGAAGTTGGTATTCAGTTTGGATACCACAACCATAATTTTGAATTCGCCAATATCGATGGAATTGTTCCTTATTATGATATTTTCATGCCTGAAATGGACGCTAATCTAATTACCATGGAATTAGACCTCTTTTGGGCAACGAAAGCAGGGCAAGATCCGGTAGCAATGTTCAACAAATATCCGGGACGCTTCCAGCTTTTGCACCTGAAAGATATGAGCATCAACAATGCACCATATTTTGATGTGGTTAAAGATGATATTTGCAGCGTTGGCGCCGGCTTGATTGATTTCAAAACTATTCTTGCCGCCAAAGAAACTGCCGGAGCAAAATATACTTTTGTTGAAGACGACAACCAGGGAAGTGGAAAACCATTCGAAGCTTTGGAAGTAAGTATCAGCAATCTTACAACAAAGATTTTGGTTTAACCGAAAAGAAATATCTTATATGATTGAAGGGGTTCAGATCGATTGGTCTGAACCCCTTTTCTGTTTAATAATCCCTTCCTGAAGGATTACTATTGAAATTTTAGGAAGGCGATCATATCTCATTTTTATCTTTGCGCTTAATTGTTATTATTGTCAGAAATATTCTGTTAAAAACCAAAATCAACTTCAAGCATGATCAACTTCAAAAAAGCTGGATTATTATTCCTTTCAATCATCATTTTATCGGTCAACACTTTGCGTGCCGATGAAGGTATGTGGATGCTGCCACTGATTCAAAAACTAAACAGTAAAGAAATGTCAGGAATTGGCTTTAAGCTCTCTTCCAAAGAAATTTACGACATCAACAAATCGAGTTTAAAAGATGCGGTATTGCAATTTGGTGGTGGTTGCACGGCTGAAATAATATCGAAAGACGCGCTTATTTTAACAAATCACCATTGCGGTTACGGAGCGATTCAGAAATTAAGCTCTTTTGACCACGACTACCTGCAAACAGGTTTCTGGGCAAAGAGCCGGGAAGAAGAACTGCCGGCCAAAGGCCTGACTGTTACTTTTCTCGACCGATTCGAAGATGTTACAAAAGAAGTTACTGCTGCAATCGATGCTGCAACGGACTCAAAAGCCAGAGAAGAGGCTTTTAGGATAGTGTCGGAACAACTTTCGGCCAAAGCCGTTGGCACGAACAACTATCTGCGGGGCAGAGTAGTTTCTTTCTATGGGGGCAACCAGTATTATCTGATCATCACCAAAACATACAACGACATACGTTTTGTAGGCGCGCCACCTTCTTCGATTGGTAAGTTTGGAGCCGATACCGATAATTGGATGTGGCCTCGTCACACGGGAGATTTCAGCATGTTTCGCATTTATGCCGGTAAAGACAATAATCCTGCAGAATATTCGAAAGACAATGTTCCTTATCAACCCAAAAAATTCCTGACGATCTCTTTGAAGGGGGTTAAGCAGAACGATCCTGCAATGATCATGGGTTATCCGGGCAGAACCAACCGTTTTATGACTTCATTTGAAGTGAAGGAAACCAGCGAAATTACCAATGCAGTAAACATTTTGGTGCGAGGAATCCGTCAGAATGTACTAATGACTGATATGGTGGCCGATCCGAAAGTAAGGTTGATGTATGCCAGTAAATATGCAGGATCATCCAATGGCTGGAAAAAATCGATTGGTATGAACGAGACTTTTGCGAAGTTAAAAGTTTACGAAAGACGGGCAGCCGAAGAACAGATCTTTACTGAATGGGTGGCTGCTAATTCGGCAAGAGTTCAAAAATATGGGACTGCTTTGGCTGATGTGAAGTCGGCCATTGAAGGAAGAGCCAAACTTCAAATGATTCTGAAATATTACACCGAAGCCCTTACGCCGATTGAGCTAACAGCTGCCGCACTGCGTTTTACTCCAAAATCTGACGACGATAACCAAGATGGAAGAGGAGGCAGACCCAATTCTTCAGCCAATCCTTCCGATTTCTATAAAGATTACAATGTGGCTACCGACAAAAAGGTTGCAAAAGCCATGATTTCTCTTTTCAAAGAGAAAGTCCCGGCAACAGATCTTCCGGAGTTCTATAAAATTATTGATGCTGACTACCACGGCAGCATTGATGCTTACGTTGATGCAATGTTTGGGAAATCGGTATTTACTTCTGAAGAAAAACTAAAGGCTGCATTGGCCGGTGACAAAAAAGCATTGGAAAGCGATCCTGCATTTGTGGCCGGAAAGAATATTTCTGATGCAATCACAAAGTACAGTAAGGAAATTGAACAGTACCGCGAACTGTATGCACAAGGACAAAAAAAGTACATTGCCGGTACGCTGGAGATGAAAGACGGACAAGCCATGTATCCTGACGCCAACTTCACAATGCGGTTAACTTATGGACAAGTATTGAATTACTCCCCAAAAGACGGTGTGATTTACGATTTTATTACTACTCTGGATGGTGTGATGCAGAAAGAAGATCCAAAAAATTGGGAATTTGTTGTTCCGGCCAGGCTGAAAGAACTATACAATGCCAAAGATTTCGGGCAATATGCATTGAAAGATGGCCGGATGCCTGTTGCGTTCCTTACCAATAACGACATTACCGGCGGCAATTCGGGCAGTCCGGTGCTGAATCGCAAAGGAGAACTGATTGGAACCGCCTTCGACGGCAACTGGGAATCGATGAGTGGCGACATTATTTTTGAACCATCGCTACAACGCTGCATCAATGTCGATATTCGCTACACACTGTTTATCATGGATAAATTCGGTGGAGCAGGTTATTTGCTCAATGAAATGAAATTTTCGAAATAGAAAGCAACAATATATGTTGCCAGGAATTTCGAGATAGAAAATCTGGTATTTTTAATTACAACTTAAAAGAGTAACAACCGACTTCATTCAAGGGTGGTTGTTGCTCTTTTTTTGCAACCCTTAATGGAATATTGAACTAGTGTTGTGTTAACTCGATTTTGTCGGATCCCAGTCACCCCGAATTTATTTCGGGGTCCCACATATAAGGGATGCCGAAACAAGTTCGGTATGACGCTGTGTCAAAAGATCATTAACTTAACACTAGCTGTAATTTACTTCAATATCAAGAGTTCCTCTTGAATTGAGGAAATTGATGAGGTAAATCCATTCGAAGCCGAAAAATAAAAGATAAAGTTGTCTTTTAGTATTTGATTGCTTAAATTAGTAAGATATTTCAGTTATGGCAATACGATTTATTAACACTTTTAGGTGCCTAAAAATAGATTTTAATATTTAGTCACCCAGATAGCCACCTAAAGATCGAGATATACCGTAAATTTCAGGGTATTGTAAAAACAAAAAATGCCTGAAATCATTGATTCCAAGCATTTTAGTCAATATTGATTGTTAATTAAGTGGGCCCAACTGGGCTTGAACCAGTGACTCCCTGATTATGAGTCAGGTGCTCTAACCAACTGAGCTATAGGCCCTGAAATATCTTGATGGTTTTTTATTTTCAGGTAAAAATTCGTAACTGATAAAATGAACGCTTTTTTTCGGAGTGCAAGTTTACTCAATTCAGCGATATTTCACAAGCAAAATAATTAAT
Organism: Bacteroidota bacterium; assembly: GCA_023251435.1. Classification (GTDB taxonomy): domain Bacteria; phylum Bacteroidota; class Bacteroidia; order Bacteroidales; family Prolixibacteraceae; genus Aquipluma. Next base: position 53,323 of record JAHEYU010000008.1, on the reverse strand, counting down.
TTTCCAATGAATCATTTTTTGCTGTAAGTTCCGGTTCTTCTGCCGTTCCGGTTTCTATCTTCTGTTCTGTGGATTCATCGTTTTCAAGCTCACTGAACTGCTTGCGGTAGAAGATCATGATCGAAAAAATACCGATGGTAATCGACGAATCGGCAATATTGAAAACCGGACGGAAGAACAGAAATTCGCTGCCACCTGCAAATGGTATCCAATCGGGGTAAACGCCCGAAAACATAGGGAAATAAAACATATCGACAACCCGGCCATGCAGGAAAGTGGCGTATCCGCCTCCTTCGGGAAATAAAGTTGCCACCTGCCCGTAGCTATCGTTGAAAATGAGCCCGTAAAAAGCGCTGTCGATAATATTCCCGATTGCCCCGGCCATAATGAGCGAAACACAGGCAATGAACCCCATTGGCACCTCTTTTTTCGATAAATTGTTGATATACCAACCGATTCCGAATACTGCAACGATCCGGAAAAGACTAAGGAATATTTTGCCGTATTCTCCTCCAAATTCAAAACCAAAGGCCATCCCGTTGTTCTCAACGAAATGAATCATAAACCATTTACCAATTACCGGAAATTCGTCACCAAGTGCCATGGTTGTTTTGATCCAGAACTTCAGAATCTGATCGACCAGTAACACCGCAAAAACAATGAGTACCGATTTTTTTATTTTTGACATGATTTATAGTTATAAAAAAATGATTGGTAGAATTGCTCTGCCAACCATTTCTTCTGATATCTTACAAGTTTTACTTTTGACTGTTTTTTGCATCAATGCTAAGAGTTGCATGCGGTACCGCACGCAAACGCTCTTTTGAAATCAGCTTACCGGTCTCGCGGCAAATACCGTAGGTTTTATTCTCGATACGAACCAGCGCCGCCTGTAAATACTGAATAAATTTTTGCTGACGCTGAGCAAGCTTTCCTGCCTCTTCTTTCGATAAGGTGGCTGCTCCTTCTTCCAAAACCTTGAATGTTGGCGAAGTGTCCTGCGTGTCATTTCCATCGCTCTGAGTTATGGAACTTTTGTACATTTCAAAGTCCTTTTGAGCTTTTTCGAGTTTATCAAGAATTAATAGTTTGAATTCCTGTAACTCATCGTCCGAATATCTGTTTTTTTCACTCATAGCGTTAATCCTTTTATTTTTGAGCAGTTTACGTTTAATAGAAACCTGCAACAGTTTCAAAAGTATAAAATATTTTTAATTCAGACAGGCTTTATAATCATCTAAAAAAATGGTTCTCATTTATAAATATTTTTCGACCGAAACGACGGCTTCCAAATCAGTATCAATTTCAACTGTATGTGTCTGGTTATGATCGATTTTATCAACCAAAATCAGCTCATTCGCAAGCGTTTGGTTGCTGATGTAAGCACTGAAATTCTCGACAGCCTGATTGAATCTTTCATTCTTCTCAATTTTCAACACGATGCGGTCGGTTACTTCAAAGTCGCTTTCTTTCCTGATGTTTTGAATTTTGTTGATAAACTCGCGTGCAATACCTTCCTGCTTCAGTTCTTCGGTCAGATTGATGTCGAGTGCGATGGTCAAACCGCCTTCGCTGGCAACCAGCCATCCGGGGATGTCTTCCGTCTGTATTTCAACATCTTCCAAACTTAGAGTTACCATTTCGCCGTTGATAGTCAAACTTCGGCTTCCTGATTTTTCCATGAGACCAATGTCCTCCTGACTGAAACCGGCAATTTCTCCTGAAATCTGCTTCATCAGTTTTCCGTATTTCGGGCCCAGGGTTTTAAAGTTTGCTTTTATTTTTTTGCTGATAATTCCGGCGGCATCGGTCAGGTATTCAACCTCTTTTACATTAACTTCCGAAAGAATGATGCTTTTCACCGCGTCAAATTTATCCTGAAAATCTTTGCTTAGCACCGGAACCATAATTTTTGCAAGTGGCTGGCGAACCTTCAGCTTTTCTTTCCGGCGAAGACTTAAAATCATCGAGGAAGCTTTTTGGGCGATGGCCATTTTTTCTTCCAGCGAAGGATCTATTTTTGTTTCGTCGGCAACCGGGAAGTTGGCCAGGTGAACACTTTGATCGGTCTCTTTTCCTGAAATTTTATTCAGGTCGCTGTACAACAAATCTGCATAAAATGGAGCAAGTGGTGCCATCAGTTTCGCGATTGTGCTCAAACAGGTGTAAAGTGTCTGGTAGGCCGAAATTTTGTCTTTATCGTACGACCCGCCCCAGTAACGTCTGCGGCTCAAACGAACAAACCAGTTGCTCAGGTTTTCCGAAACAAATTCAGAAATGGCACGCCCGGCGCGGGTTGGCTCGTAAGTTTCATAGCTTTCGGCGACCTCTTTTATGAGCGAATTCAGCAACGAAATAACCCATCTGTCGAGTTCTGGCCTTTCATCAACCGGAATTTCTTCTTCTGCAAAAGTAAAACCGTCGATGTTGGCGTACATCGCGAAAAAGTTGTAGGTATTGTAAAGTGTTCCGAAGAATTTGCGTTTTACTTCGTCAACACCGTTGATGTCGAATTTCAGGTTGTCCCATGGCTGCGAGTTGGTGAGCATGTACCAGCGCAACGGATCGGAACCATGTTCGTCGATGGCAGCAAACGGATCGACCGCATTACCCAATCGTTTCGACATTTTGTTGCCATTTTTGTCGAGTACTAGTCCGTTCGAAATGATATTTTTAAAGGCTACCGATTCGTCAATCATGGTAGCTATGGCATGAAGTGTAAAAAACCATCCACGTGTCTGGTCAACACCTTCAGCAATAAAATCTGCCGGAAATACTTCGTCGAATTTATCCTTGTATTCGAACGGAAAGTGACGTTGCGCATACGGCATCGCGCCCGAATCGAACCAAACATCGATCAGGTCGGGTTCGCGGAACATTTTTTTGCCGGTGCCCGAAACCAGGAATATATCGTCAACAAACGGACGGTGAAGATCAATTTTCTCGTAGTTTTCCTGGGTGTTTTTATCCACTTCAAAACCTTCAAAAATGTTCTTCTCCATCATTCCTGAAGCGACTGCTGCATTTATCTCGTTCATCAGTTCTTCAACAGAACCGATACATTTTGTTTCGGTACCATCTTCGGTTCGCCAGATCGGAAGCGGAGTTCCCCAGTAACGCGAACGGCTCAGGTTCCAGTCAACCAGATTTTCGAGCCAGTTTCCGAAACGTCCGGTTCCGGTTGAGGCAGGTTTCCAGTTGATGGTATTGTTGAGGGCAATCATTTTATCTTTAACCGCAGTAGAACGGATAAACCACGAATCCAAAGGATAATAGAGTATTGGTTTGTCGGTTCTCCAGCAATGCGGATAGGTGTGCACATGCTTTTCGACTTTAAATGCCTTGTTTTCTTTTTTCAGCATCACCGAAATATCCACATCAACTGTGGCATCGTTTTCGGTGAGTGTTTCGTCGTATTCATTTTTAACATAGCGTCCTGCAAATTCAGTATATGTTTCCATGTTCACATATTCAGCAACAAACGCCGGGTGCATATTTTCAATCAGGAAAAAACGCCCGTTCCGATCAACCAGTGGCTGGCGTTTACCTTCGAGGTCGTCAACAATCAGCGGAACAATTCCGTGCTGTTTGGCTACCCTGTCATCGTCGGCACCAAAAGTGGGAGCGATGTGTACAATTCCGGTTCCGTCTTCGGTGGTAACAAATTCACCGGTAATTACACGGAATGCATCTCCTTTGGGTTTTACCCAGTTTATAAGTTGTTCGTAGTTAACACCTTCTAGCTCCGTTCCTGAATATTCTCCCAGAATACGATAAGGAATTTTTTTATCGCCCTGCGCATAATCTTCCAGAGGAATTTCTTCATTTTTTGGATCGAAATGAGCAGAAAGCAGGTTTTTTGCCAATATCAGAGTGACAGGCTGACCTGTGTATGGATTGAAAGTTCTAATTTTCAGGTATTTAATTTTTGGCCCAACACACAAAGCGGTGTTCGATGGCAAAGTCCAGGGAGTGGTTGTCCATGCTACAAAATACAAATCGGTTTCAACATTCTCGAAGAGAAACTCCGATTTTGCATCACGAATTGCTTTAAACTGGGCGATCGCCGTAGTGTCTTTCACATCGCGGTAACATCCGGGCTGGTTTAGCTCGTGCGAACTAAGTCCGGTACCTGCAGCAGGCGAAAATGGCTGAATGGTGTAGCCTTTGTAAATCAGATTTTTCTCGAAAAGCTGCTTAAGCAACCACCAAACGGTTTCGATGTAGCGGCTGTCGTAAGTGATGTACGGATGATCCATATTCACCCAGTAACCCATTTGGCGCGTCAACTCTTCCCATTCGCGGGTATATTTCATCACCTCGGTGCGGCAGGCTGCATTGTATTCGGCTACGCTGATTTTTTTACCGATGTCGTCTTTGGTGATTCCCATCGATTTTTCAACTCCCAGTTCAACTGGTAGGCCATGAGTGTCCCAGCCGGCTTTTCGGTGCACGCGGAAGCCCTTCATGGTTTTGTACCGGCAAAAAGTATCTTTAATGGCACGCGCCATTACATGGTGAATTCCGGGCATTCCGTTTGCTGATGGAGGCCCTTCATAAAATACAAAGGTTGGGTGACCTTCGCGTGTTGAAATACTTTTGTGAAATGTATCGTCGTCTTCCCATCTTTTCAACACTTCCTTGTTGATCTTTGATAGGTCTAACTGTTTGTAAACCTGAAATTTATTGCTCATCGAAACCGAAATTATAACCGTAATTTTTAAAAGGTACAAATATAGAAAAATTTAGTATCCGAATTCCAAAAGCTTTGGGCCAATGAATAGGATTGATTCAGCATAAAAAAAGCCAGACAAAATTCCCGATTTGGGTTGTTTGTCTGGCCTGCGCCTCGTTAATGAAGCAGTATGATCAATGAATTTCTGAAAAGTCAACAAATTTATAGCCTATTCCTTTCAGGGTTTTGATGTGATCGTTGCCAATTTTTTCGCGAAGTTTACGGATGTGAACATCGATGGTACGGTCGCCCACCACCACATTATCGCCCCAAACCGAATAATAAATTTCTTCGCGGGTGAATACTTTTCCAGGTTTCGAAACCAGTAATGAAAGCAATTCAAACTCTTTTCTGGGCAGAATCATTTCCTGTCCGTCCTGAACAATCAGATAGCGTTCTTTGTCAATAACCAGATTTCCGACGGTAACTGTATGCCCGCTTTCTATAACGGCTGGCTGTATAGCTCCAACTCCGGAAGTTCTTTTCAGGAGTGCTTTTACTCTGCTAACCAGAACTTTAGGGCGTACAGGTTTGGTGATATAATCGTCGGCACCCGCTTCGAAACCTGCTATCTGCGAATAATCTTCTCCGCGGGCAGTCAGGAAAGCGATCATTGTATGCCTAAGTGTCGGAATTCTTCTGAGTTCTTCGCAGGCAGCAATTCCATCCATTTCAGGCATCATAACATCCAGAATAATCAGGTCCGGAAGTGTCCTTTCTGCAACCTTTATAGCTTCTGCGCCATTTTGTGCTGTATAAACTTTGTATCCTTCTTTTTCGAGGTTATAGCTGATAAACTCCAGAATATCAACTTCGTCGTCAACCAGTAGAATTTTATATTGACTGTCGCTCATAGTAAATTTGATTTTATAGGTTTCTTTTTGATCAATTGTACCAATGTTATTAAAATCGCATGAAAATTAGCAATTTCATTTTAAACTAGCATGTTTGTTTACTTTTATTTATGAAATGAACACTGGAGGTTGTTTATTTCGCTTTTTCGAGCGTAAAAGTAAAGGTTGTGCCTTTATCGGCAATACTTTTAACGTTGATGGTTTGATCGTGTGCCTCGATAATATGTTTTACGATCGACAATCCCAGACCAGTTCCTCCCTGCTCTCGCGACCGTGATTTATCGACCCGGTAAAAGCGTTCGAAAATGCGGGGCAGTTCACTTTTATCCATTCCTATTCCGTTGTCGCTAACTTCTATCAGTATGGTTTCGTGCAAATCGTAGAATCCGACCTTTACATTGCCCTTCTTTTTTCCGTACTTGATGCCGTTACCAACCAGATTGTTCATCACCTCCATAATCCGCTTTTTGTCGGCATGAACCATTACGGGCTTATCGTTTTTGGTGGCAAACTGAAGGGTGATATTGCGTTCGCTGGCAAGCATTTGAGCCAGTTCGAATACTTCTTCGGTGAGCCGCACCAGATCAAAATCTACAAAATTCAGTTTCAATTCGCCCGATTCAAGTTTGGTAATCGACTCCAGATCTTCAACGATTGAGATCATACGGTCGATACTTTTTTCGGTACGTTGCAGGTAAAGTTTATTGATTTTTGGGTCGTCAATTCCGCCTTCGAGCAAAGTCAGCACGTATCCCTGAATGTTAAAAATCGGGGTTTTCAATTCGTGCGAAACATTGCCTACAAACTCTTTTCGGTAGCGTTCGAGGTCTTTCAACCGCGTAATCTCCAGTGTTTGATTTTTTGCCCATTCTTCCACTTCTTTCTGCACATCCGAAATATTGGTTGAACCAAGTTTGTTGGCCAGTTTTTCTTTTTTACTGCTTATCGGAACTTCGCGGATGGTCTTGTAAATAGGTTTTATTTTATCGTAGATATATTTATTCAGGATAAACAAAACGAGAAAATAGGATAATGTGCCGAAGAAGCAAATCAGGAGGATGGCAAGTAGTGGTTCGGAGTCTTTTTTTGATATCAGAAGGAAAAAGCCAAAATTAAAAACCAGTAACAATACCGAAATAGAAAGGGATAACCGTTTTGCTGAATAGGTCTTCATAAACGAAAATTATTCTTGATTTGTCGGTGCAAAAATATGAAACAAAAAATCCGAATCAGCAACGATCCGGATCTTTTATGAGGTCTTAAATTAAAATCAAATGCCAAAAGCACCTTTTATCTGGTCGACATAGTCGAGTTTTTCCCAGGTAAACAGTTCCACTTCGGTTTCAATGCGGCCATTGTATGGCGATTCGAACACTTTGGTAACTGTTTTTGGCTGGCGACCCATGTGCCCGTAAGCCGCGGTTTCGCGATAAATAGGGTTGCGCAGTTTCAAGCGTTGTTCGATGGCAGCCGGACGCAGGTCGAATATTTCCTGAATTTTATCAGAAATTGCCGAATCTGAAAGTCCCTGAAGAGCAGTTCCTCTGGTTTCGACATAAACGCCAACAGGCTTTGCAACTCCGATTGCATAAGATAACTGAACCAGCATTTCTTTTGCAACTCCTGAAGCAACCATGTTTTTGGCGATATGACGGGCTGCATAAGCGGCTGAACGGTCGACTTTTGATGGATCTTTTCCGGAGAACGCGCCACCACCATGAGCACCGCGGCCACCATAAGTATCCACAATAATTTTGCGTCCGGTTAATCCGGTGTCGCCGTGAGGTCCGCCAATCACAAATTTTCCGGTTGGATTAACGTGATAAATGATCTGATCGTTAAACAGTTCCTGAACACGTTGTGGCAATTGCGCTTTTACGCGTGGAATAAGGATTTCGATCACATCTTTTTTGATTTTGGCAAGCATCGGCTCATCGGCATCAAAATCGTCGTGCTGGGTCGAAACCACGATGGTATGAACCCTTTTTGGCGAATTGTCGTCGTTGTACTCAATGGTTACCTGCGATTTTGAATCCGGGCGAAGGTAAGTCATCACCTTCTGTTCGCGGCGAATAACAGCAAGTTCAACCAAAATAAGGTGCGACAAATCGAGCGGAAGCGGCATGTAATTGTCGGTTTCGTTGGTGGCAAAACCAAACATCATTCCCTGGTCGCCTGCACCCTGATCCATTTTGTCAGCCTTGTCAACACCGCGGTTAATATCCGGGCTTTGCTCGTGAATTGCGCTGAAAACACCACACGAATCACCGTCGAAACGATATTCGGCTTTGGTGTATCCAATTTGGTTAATTACTCTTCTTGCAGTTTCCTGCACATCTACATAAGTGTTCGATTTTACTTCTCCGGCAAGTACAACCTGTCCGGTAGTAACAAGTGTTTCGATGGCAACTTTTGAGTTGGCATCAAAGGCCAGAAATTCGTCAAGAAGCGCATCCGAAATCTGATCAGATACTTTATCGGGATGGCCTTCTGAAACTGATTCGCTTGTGAAATAATAACTCATAATTTGATCAATTTAAATTGTCCGGGAAACAATCAGACATTGCTGAATAATTTCAGGGACAATAGATTATACAAAATGCTGTGGAATAATTGATCGAAAAGCAAGAAAGAATCGGATCGTTTTAGCATTTTTTTCCGTGGTTGCAATCAGTACAAATTTATCCACATAACAGGTGCAAATGTAAAAGTTTTTTTCAGATAAAGACTTTATTGTCTGAAAAATTTACCTCGTCAATTCCTGAAATACATTTTCAAGGCTTTGCTGTTGTTCTTTCAATGTTAGAATAACAAGGTTGTTCGAAACTGCAAACCGGAACAAAAGTGGCCGGAGATCGGTGTTGCTTTCGGAAAAGGCAAGAAACACGTTTTTCCCGGTTTGTTCTATTTTCAGGAGACCGGGAATTTTATGAAGTGAGTCTAAATTCGGAGCTTTATCAAATTCTACCCAAACAGTTTGTCTTTGGGCAAATTGCCCTGCTTTAAGTTGGTCAACCGACCCATCAGCTACCAGTTTTCCTTTGTTGATAATTATTACGCGGGTGCAAACCGCTTCAACCTCCTGCATTATATGGGTCGAAAGCATTACCGTTTTGTTTTTGCTGATCGTTCGGATCAGTTGCCTGATTTCTTCCAGTTGATTCGGATCCAAACCAGTGGTAGGTTCGTCAAGAATCAATACGGCCGGGTCGTGTATCAAAGCCTGCGCCAGTCCGACACGCTGGCGGTAACCTTTCGAGAGTGCACCTATTTTTTTGTGCTGTTCGGTTTTCAGTCCGGTTAGTTCAACCATTTTTAAAACCTGTTCTTTTTTGTTTTTTAGTTGATAAAAACCGGCCACCATTTCGAGGTATTCACGGACATACAGATCAGTATAAAGCGGATTGTTCTCGGGTAAGTACCCAATTTGTGAGCGAATGGCGATGTTTCTTGTTTCAACCATCTCGCCGTTAATTTCGACCGATCCTCCTTCGGGTGCCAGATAACCGGTGATGATTTTCATCAGGGTGGATTTTCCTGCACCGTTTGGACCTAAAAATCCGACCAGTTCTCCTGTTCCTATCTCGAAGGAAACCTGATCAAGCGCTTTTTGGCTTCCGTAGAATTTATTTACCTCAGATATTTTGATTGTCATTCCCGGCTGTTTTAAGTTCAGCAAAAGTAAAGAATTCCGGGGATTCCTTTTATAGCATTTATTTCTTCTTTATGGCCTTTCTGATTTCGTATTTATTAACTTTAAATTAACTTTGTCGCCCATCAATATCGGGTAAAATGGAGGATCAGAACTTTAATTACATAGAAGATTTGACGAGGTATCAGCGACAAAAAACATCGGTGGTTCAAATCCTCGGGGTGCAGTTGGGTGGCAATAATCCAATCAGGATTCAGTCGATGACCGACACCGACACGAGCGACACTGAAGCTACTGTTGAGCAGATTATCCGCATTATCAAGAGCGGAGCCGATATTGTGCGTGTTACCGTTCGGGGAATAAGTGACGCCGAAAACCTGAAAAATATCAAACGCGAACTGGTTGCGCGTGGATACGAAAACCCGCTGGTTGCAGATATTCATTTTAACCCACACCTGGCAGAAATCGCCGCCAGATATGTATCTAAAGTTCGTATTAACCCCGGAAATTTCTACGACAAGCGAGCAAAATTCGAACATCATTTATATACCGACGAAGAATATAAATCGGAACTTCAGAAAATTGAGGAGCAATTTGTCCCTTTTATTCAGGTTTTAAAAGAAACAAAAACCGCACTTCGGATTGGAGCCAATCAGGGTTCTTTATCAGATCGTATCATGAGTCGCTATGGCGATACTCCTTCAGGAATTGTTGAATCGGTGATGGAATTTTTACGAATTTGCAAGAAACAGGATTTTGCCAATGTTGTTCTTTCAATTAAATCGAGCAACACGCGAACAATGGTTTATACGGTGCGCCTGTTAAGCTACAAGATGCGTCTCGAAGACATGAATTATCCGCTGCATCTCGGCGTTACCGAAGCTGGTGAAGGTGAAGACGGCCGCATTAAATCGGCAGTTGGCATCGGTGCTCTTCTTGCCGATGGCATTGGTGATACCATTCGTATTTCGCTTACCGAGGCTCCTGAAAACGAAATTTCTGTTGCCCGAAAACTGATCAATCATATTGAAACTTACAAAGGGCACAAACCCATAAAAGCGCCGCTTTTTGCGCAGATCAACCCCTTTGAGTACGAACGGCGGTCGGTTCGCCCGGTTTTGCGTATGGGCGATAAATTTTTACCTATTGTGATGGCCGATCTTCGTGGGCGGTCACTTTCCGAAATTCTTCCATTACGCGGAAAACAAATTCCTGAATACTTCTTTAATAATTCGGAAGTTCTTGACCTTGAAGGAAATTCGTATCCCGTACTTACGCTTGAAGAATACCTCTTCGGTGGGTCGCACTGGGGACAAACAAAGTTTATTCGCACCAACAAAGAGGAATTCGATCGTTTCATGAACGAGAATCCTGAAATTATTACCAAGCTGAAACAAACCCGCAAAACGATTCTCATTCTTGAAAGTTTCAACCGAAATCCGTTTGCAGAACTACGAGCTTTCTTTATGACACTCGAATCGCACATCTGGAAAGTTCCGGTGGTGATTTTCAGGAAATACAATGAACGGTATCTTGAAAATCTTCAGATTAAAGCGGCTGCCGATCTTGGCGGTTTGCTGATCGACGGTTATGGCGACGGCGTTTGTATTACCAACGAATCGGAACAGATTACTTTTACCGATCTGAAAGATCTGAGCTTTTCGCTTTTACAGGCCAGCCGGATGCGATTGACCAAAACTGAATTTATATCCTGCCCAGGTTGCGGACGTACATTGTTCGACCTTCATGAAACAACTATCAAGATAAAAGCCCATTTTAATCATCTCGATCACCTGAAAATTGGAGTAATGGGCTGCGTTGTAAACGGTCCGGGCGAAATGGGAGACGTTGACTATGGCTTTGTTGGAGCCGGTCCCGGAAATGTGAATCTTTATAAATGTCAGAAATTGGTGAAAAGACATATTCCTTATGAACTGGCGGTTGAAGAGCTCGAAGCGATTATTCGCGAAAGCGGCGACTGGAAAGACAGGGAAGCATAGGGAAGTGAGCAGTCACAGTCTTCAGTCGCAGCAGTTACTGGTTATTCTTTGATTAATGTTGAAATTGCATATAGCGGAACTATTTCAATGTTTCCGTCTCTGCCAAAGTTTTCGAGCGACGAGCGGATTCCTCTGTTCAAATTCTTTTCCTTCATGAACAGTCGCATACTTTGCATTTTGCCACTGTAACCAGATTTTATCTCAACGGGCACAATTTCAGAACCTTGCCTTATCACAAAATCCACTTCGGCATTGCTTCCTCTTTCCTGACGATGCCAGTAAAAAAGTTGTGGCTTATCAAAAATAGAGGATGCCTTCATTAGTTCCAAACCAGCATAAATTTCAGCCAGACTGCCTTTGTTTACCATGTCCATTTCTTCAACTACCAGATATTCGCGGATATTGAGGCCGAGGATGTGTTGAAAAATACCGGTGTCGTACAGCAAAACCTTAAACTTCTTCGAATCAATTTGTGCTCCCAGCGGAAATCCGTTGGCAGCTGTATGATAAACCGGATAAGCCAGGCCCGCCATAAAAAGCAACTCGAGTGCTTCCTTTATTTGCGGAAGACTTGCCTTTGCAACCACATTCGAATAAACAAACTTGGCTCCGGCTTGCTCGACTATACTGGCAAAAACTTCCCTGATACGGCTTTCAGGCACGCGTCTATGGTACTTCGAAAAATCGTCACGAACCGACAAAGTCAAGTCGTCCAATGCATTCAGTCCATCGAGCAAGCTCTTGTTTTCAACTACCTGACGAACAACTTCGGGCATTCCTCCTGTTAATTGAAACTTACGGTAATAATCGGTTAACATCTCATGAAAAACCGGATTCATCGGATTGTCAGGCGATGCCTGTTTGATAAGATCTACAAACTGATCTCTTTGGTGCGCCAACAGAAATTCGTTGAACGACATTGGATACATAAACATCGATCGTATACGGCCAACCCCAAAAGAAGGCAGTTCGGCCAAAGCAAACTCGAGCAACGATCCAGCTGCAATCACATGCAATTCTGGCTTGTTTTCGTAAAAAAACCTTAGCGACGAGATCGCTCTCGGACATGCCTGAATTTCATCAAAAAATAAAAGGGTTTCGTTTTCACGAATCGGCTTTCCGTAAAAAGCCGATAATTCCTGGCAAATGCGATTTGAATCAAGATCCTGGTTAAAAAAGCCTGCAACAACCGTATCCTTTTCAAAATTTACCTCAACGAAGTTGGAGAAGGTTTTACTAAGTTCGCGAACCACGTATGTTTTACCAACCTGACGCGCTCCCCGTAATAAAAGCACCTTCCGGATTGGAGATTCCTTCCATGCAAGCAGTTGATTGAATATACTTCGTTTCATATTTTTGATATTTAATTACTTATCATCTATCTCAACAAAAAGTCAGATCAAATATAAACATTAAATAACAAAAAGTCAAGGCAAGATTTTACTAAAAATAACAAAAAGTCAAGGCAAGATTTTTCTGTTACAGGTATTTTTGAAAAATTTCTTCAATTTTTTGGCCCGGTTCGAGCCAATATCCTTTCAAGCCACAGGCAATGGCTCCTTCCACATTTTGAAGCGAATCGTCGATAAATAATGATTCTTCAGGATTAATTTCTGAAAGGCGGATGATTTTGTGAAAAGATTCGGGTGTTGGTTTACGGTATCCGATTTCGTTCGAATGGAAGTCTTTTTTGAATAGGGATGAAACTTCAAAGCCATGCTGTTTCCTGAAGATGGATTGATATTTCGTTACATGAATCGCGTTGGTATTGCTGAAAAGATAAATGTCAAAATCATTCTTTAGGTTTTGAATCAGCTCGACCCGTATCGCGGGAAAATCGATCAACATGGCTGTCCAGGCCCGATCAATCTCATCATCGGTTACTACTCCGGGAAGCAAGGTGCGGACTCCGTTTCTGAATTCTTCCGGCGAAATTTTGCCTTGTTCCATCAGGTAAAAAACCTCGTGATCGTAAGTAAGGCCTTTATCACCAATGAGCTGTTCCATGCCGAGTTGTCCGAAAGCGTCAATTGTTTTTTTAGGATCGATGTTCAGTAAAACTCCGCCCAGGTCGAAAATAATATTCCTGATTCCTTTTAACATTTCCATTTAGTAAATTTCAGTGGTCACAAAAGTCTGAAATTTATCGGAAATAAAAAGGCATATTTGGAAATCAAAATTCAATTCAAATCATGGAAAATCCACAGACTATATGGTTTAACCACCAAAAGCAACTGGTCGAAACAATTGATCAGCGAAAACTACCGTTTCAAAATCTGATTTTTGAAATTTCCACCCTGGAGGAGGCTGAATATGCTATCAGCCAGATGGTTGTACGCGGAGCACCACTTATTGGAGTTACTGCTGCTTATGGAATGTTTCTGGCTGCACGTAATTACTCCGGAAATAATCTTCAGTTAGAAATGAAACTGTCAGCCGAAAAATTGAAGTCAACAAGACCAACTGCGGTAAATCTGGCATTTGCGGTTGATGAGGCACTTTCAGTAATTTTAGATCAAATTTCAGCTTCAGAAAATGTGAAAAACCTCTTTGATTATGCTGAAAATTTGAAGCAACGAGAAATTGATTTCAGCAAGAACATTGGAAAGCATGGGCTTGAGATTATAAAAGCAATCAGTAAATCTAAAAATGGGGAACCAGTGCAGATCCTGACGCATTGCAATGGCGGACGGTTGGCCTGTGTGGAATTGGGTACAGCAACAGCTCCCATTTATCTGGCTCACGAAGCGGGTATTCCGGTGCATATTTGGGTAGACGAAACCCGTCCGCGTAATCAGGGGGCGCGGCTCACCGCATGGGAATTGGGTCAGGCCGGCATTCCGCACACCATTATTCCTGACAATACCGGCGGGCATTTGATGCAGCACAAAATGGTTGACATGGCAATTGTTGGCAGTGATCGTACAACTTTAAACGGCGATGTCGCCAATAAAATAGGTACTTACCTGAAAGCACTTGCCGCTGCCGATAACGGAATCCCGTTTTATGTGGCGCTCCCCTCGACTACTTTTGATTGGGCACTGAATGACGGGATTGCAGAAATACCAATTGAGCAGCGTAATGCCAACGAAGTTTCGTTAATGGAAGGAATGCTCAACGGTGAGGTTCATGAATTTAGAATATTTCCGGAGAAAAGTGCAGTCGCCAATTACGGTTTCGACGTAACTCCAGCACGTTTGGTAACCGGATTAATCACAGAGCGGGGAGTTTGCAAGGCAACCCGGGAGAGTATTTTAAGCATGTTTCCTGAAAAGGCGAATCTATGACAGAAGGATACATAAAATTTAATTGCGACTGGATGCAGGAGGAATTTCCGTTTCAGGAAGAAATATTCAGTCAACTCGAAACAGCCAGAACCAAACTTTATAAATTAGGTTTGATTGGAATGTATCCTGACGGAATTGGTTTTGGAAACATTTCGGTTAAAACCGGCGAGGGTTCATCCTTTATTATTACCGGAAGTGCAACAGGTCAGTTTGAAAAACTTGATCAATCACATTATGCTTTGGTTACCGGATATGATTTTGACAAGAATTCCATTTCCTGTTCAGGACTTACAAAAGCATCCGCCGAAAGCCTCACTCATGCAGCTGTTTACGAATCACTTCCTGAAATTGGTGCAGTAGTACATGTTCATTGTTTGTGGTTGTGGGAAAAGCTACTGAATAACTACCCAACAACTTCCGACGAAATTGAATATGGAACACCTGAAATGGCTTATGCAGTGGGGAAACTGGCTTCAGAAATTAATGGAAGAAAAGAAAAAGTAATTGTAATGGGTGGGCATCGGGAAGGTATTCTGGCCTTTGGCAACAACCTGATTGAAGCAACGTCGCAAATTATCAACATTTATAATCAATACAAACATGAATAAAATTGCCATTATTGGTGGTTCCGGCCTCGAAAATCCGGCGATCCTTAAAAATGCCACCGAACTAAAAATAGAAACTCCTTATGGATCGACCACATCGGATTTTAAATGCGGAGTAATCAATGGCCGCGAAGTTGCAATTCTTTCGCGTCATGGCCGTCAGCATACTATTCCGCCCACACAGGTAAACAATCGTGCCAACATTTGGGCCATTCGCGAAATTGGTTGTACTCATATTTTGGCAACAACTGCCTGCGGAAGTTTGCGTCAGGAAATCGGACGCGGCGATTTTGTGGTGCTCGATCAGTTTATCGATTTTACAAGGCACCGACCGGTGACATTCTTTGAATCGTTCGAGCCGCGTGAGATGAAACATACCCCGATGGCCGATCCGTTCGACAACTTTCTTCGCACGAAGATCATTGAAACGGCAAACGAATTAAAGATGAAGATTTTTGAAAAAGGAACAGTGGTGACCATTGAAGGTCCGCGTTTTTCGACCCGTGCAGAATCAAATATGTTTCGGCAGTGGGGTGCTGACGTGATCAACATGTCAACCGCACCAGAAGCAATTCTGGCCAATGAACTGGCGATTCCTTATGCGGCCATTGCCATGAGCACCGATTACGACTGCTGGAAAACCGACCAAGCTCCGGTTACCTGGGGTGAAGTATTAAAAGTGTTTAATCAAAATGTAGGTCATGTGATTGATTTGCTTGTGAATACAATCGGGAAGATATAAACCTGTGCTAACGGGTCAAAAAAAATTTAATTCTCTACGAAAAATGACCTTCTAATTGGGATTATTGGCATAGGTTTTGTAAAAAAGAAATCATGTAAGTTGTCTCAAAGCCATGAACAATTTTTCAGAATCGACCAGTCAATTTAGTGTTTAGAGAGAAAAGGAATTTAAATTGACGTGATTTCATACATCAGAACAAAAAAGTCATTCCAGAATTTTTGGGATGGCTTTTTTTATGAGCTGCCGGTAAGAAAAAAAAAGCTCCTTTCGGAGCTTTCAGTATTTTATTCGTTTGCCGATATCCAGACACCCGATTGAGGGTTTTGGTAAAGCAGCGAGTTAAGTTCTTTCTGGGCTTCTTCCATAGTTGTAAAACCTTTCATTGCAATGCGGTGCAACCTTTAAAAACGCCAAGATTTTGTCCTTCAAAACCTTGTTCTTTTAACTGCTGAAGGTATTTATTGGCATTTTCTTCACTCTTGAAACTTCCACCAATAATGTAATAATTGAATTGACTTTGTTCCGTAGCAGTTGCATTTGCGACATATTCTGCAGTGGTTTCTTCTGACAATTGTACCGTTGCAGTTGGGGCGCTTTGGGTGAATGCTTCCCACATTCCCATATCCGATTTAGAAAGGTATTCCTTGTTGTTTTTCATCGGGATAAGTGCCATTGCCATAAGTAACGGAAGGGCGACAACCAGTTTTTTCAGTTTGCGTTTCTGAAAAATAACAGGAACAGGCTCAAGGTACTCAACCTTAAAGGCTGGTTTGGGCATTTGCCTTTGGTAAAGTTTTTCGTACGAGAAATTCTGTAATCCATAAGAATCAACCAGCAAATTTTGTCGCAACTGAGGTTCGAACAATAGGTTTTCGCGCGAATCGTAATGCAGATAACCTACGCCTTCGAAATGTACATTCCGGTTGCGTTCGAGATTAAGGTTAGTTTCTTCAACAAAACTGTCGAGTTTTTGCCTTGCGCTGAAATAGTCGACTCCTTCTGCTTCAGAAATGTAATTTATTAGCAAACCGTCGTTGGAATTCAGTTTGTTGTTGAAAGCTATTTCTTTTGATGGCGGGTAAAACTGATTGTTTTCGATGGTTGCCGGTTTGTAATTGGCAACAAATCCACCGAATTCAGGAATGATCACGCAATCATTCAGCAACAGCAGCTCTTTTATGTATTGATTAATTTCCACGGTTTTTGTGTTTAAACAGTCAAAAGTAAGAAAAATAAGGATTGTTTCAAGTCAAAGTTTTCAACAAAACAGCTTATTTTATGCTCAACAAAACTTAATACATTCGCAAGTCCAAAGGAAACCAGATTATTCATAAATTTGCGGCTCAACATAAATACATGTAAAAACATGAAACAAATATTGGTCACCGGTGGTGCAGGTTACATTGGTTCACATACGGCTGTTGAATTGATAAATGCGGGTTATGAAGTGGTTATTGTTGACAATCTTTCGAATTCGAGTATCGACTCATTGGATGGGATTGAAAAAATTACCGGAATTCGCCCTGCCTTTGAGCAGTTCGATTTGGTTGATAAGGATAAATTGGAGAATTTCTTTACCAAATATCCAAATATCGCAGCCATCATACATTTTGCGGCTTCAAAAGCTGTGGGCGAGTCGGTTGAAATACCTTTGATGTACTACAAAAACAATTTGGTTTCACTGATCAATCTTCTGGAATGTCAATTGAAATTCGGAATTTCAAACATTGTTTTTTCTTCGTCGTGCACGGTTTACGGGCAACCAGATCAGCTGCCGGTTACCGAGAATACACCGCGTAAAGATGCTGAATCACCTTATGGAAATACAAAAAGGGTAAATGAGGATATTTTAAAAGATACCATCGCTGCCAATCCTGCAATTAAAGGGATTGCGCTTCGTTATTTTAATCCGGTTGGAGCTCATCCTTCAGCGCTGATTGGCGAACTTCCTTTAGGAGTGCCTGCCAATCTGGTTCCGTTTATTACTCAAACTGCAGCCGGATTGCGCAGCGAGTTGAAGGTTTTTGGCAATGATTACGATACGATTGACGGTTCAGCCGTTCGTGACTACATCAATGTGGTTGACCTGGCAAAAGCGCATGTTGTGGCTGTTGAGCGTTTGCTCGAAAATAAAAATAAATCTGGTTACGAGATTTTCAACCTTGGAACCGGAAATGGTGTTTCAGTTCTTGAAGCAGTTCAAGCATTCGAAAAGGCAAGCGGAGTGAAACTGAACTATAAAATTGTTGGACGTCGTGCCGGTGATATCGAGAAAATCTGGGCTGACACAACATTTGCAAACGAAGAACTGGGCTGGAAAGCCGAAACAGGGTTGGAAGAAACGATGCTTTCGGCCTGGCTTTGGGAGAAACGGGTACGCGGAATGGAGTGAGAGTTGTGAAATTGAATTTAGATGACTTTAATTAATATAACCATTTGATATGAAGACAATCCTGATTACCGGAGGTGCCGGATTTATTGGTTCGCACCTTGTTCGTTTGTTTGTAAATAAGTATCCTGAATATAAAATTGTGAACCTCGACAAGCTCACTTACGCTGGAAATCTTGCGAATCTGACTGACATTGAGGGCAAGGCAAATTACGAGTTTGTAAAAGGTGATATCGTTGATGCGGATTTTATCCTGAAGCTTTTTATTGAAAGACAATTTGATGGAGTAATTCACCTTGCAGCAGAATCGCATGTTGACAGGTCGATCACCAATCCGACTGAATTTGTATTTACCAATGTGATCGGTACAGTGAATTTGCTGAATGCCATTCGTCACATCTGGAAAGACAATACTGAAGGCAAACGCTTTTACCACATTTCGACCGATGAAGTGTACGGAAGTTTGGGCAGCGAAGGTATGTTTACCGAAAAAACCGGTTACGATCCGCACAGTCCATATTCCGCGTCAAAAGCCAGTTCCGACCATTTTGTGCGTGCTTACCACGATACTTTCGGGTTGCCGGTTGTGGTTTCAAACTGCTCGAACAATTACGGTTCGTTCCAGTTTCCTGAAAAATTGATTCCGCTGTTTATAAATAATATCAAGAACAACAAAGCGCTGCCAGTTTATGGCGAAGGTCTCAATATCCGCGACTGGTTGTGGGTTGAAGATCATGCACGTGCCATTGATGTGATTTTCCATCAGGGAAAAGATGGCGACACTTACAACATTGGAGGACACAACGAATGGACAAATATTGATTTGATAAAAGTGATGTGCCGCATAATGGACGGTAAACTTAGGCGTGAACCCGGAACTTCCGAAAAACTGATTACTTACGTAAAAGACCGTGCCGGACATGATTTACGCTATGCCATAGATTCCTCCAAGCTTCAAAAAGAGTTGAATTGGGTACCGAGCCTTCAGTTTGAAGAAGGTTTGGAAAAAACCATCGATTGGTACCTGGAAAATACAGAATGGATGGAAAACGTTACCAGCGGCGATTACCAGAGCTACTACGAAAAGCAATATCAGAACAGGTAAAGGCGCAGGCTTAGGCAAAGAAAGAATAAAGTCCGGGTTTCACTCAAAGTGAAGCCCGGACTACAATCTAGATAGTACGATAATGCTAAAGAAGCAAAAAAAGAAATTGACGAATAGTAATGACTTATAAAGATTTCTTGAAAGATATAAGCCCTTTAACTCCCGAAAAATGTGACTTTTGAATTAGTAGCACGACTAAATAAAAAAGCTCATCAATTTGATGAGCTTTTTTATTGTTATAAAATATTCTGGAATGCTTTTAAAACATCACTCTTTACAGGGTCCCACAAATAAACTTTATCATTTATTATATCAAAAACTTTGGCATGATTATGATCGCTAATGATTTTCATCTGCCCAAAATTGCTTTTAAATGTTTTTATTGTTTTTGAGTGATTTTCAAGGTCATCTAGATAAACAAAATTATTTTGTTTTAATAATTCCAAATAAATTCTTACGATCCTATGATTTATTTGGTCAGGAGATTTAGCCCACTTTAGTATTTTTCTACGAACCCTCTCGATTTCCAATTCATCTTCATCATATATAAGGTGCTTATCATTTTTGTTAGATTTTAATTGATCTAGTTGTGCTTTGTATGCGTTTTTTTCGGCCTTTTCGTCATCTTTAAGTCGTTTCATTTCATCTTTCAGCAATCTGGTTTGTTTTTTCAGTTCCGCTATTTGAACGGCCTGTTCTGCCTTAATACGGGCGATTTTCTCTATGATTGTTTCTGTTGTATTATCTGCCATAGTGTTGTGATTTTACGATTAATGTTATTTGGTTCTGATTCATTGTTTTCATTCCTGAAGTTCTTCTTCAACTGTCTGTAAATGGTTCGAGCGATTTCAGAAATGTCATATTTGACTTCCGATAATTCATTTATTAAACATCCATACCGCTAATTTTCACATATTTTTGGTTTCCTAATTGTAATCTAAAATTCCATCATTTTGATATAGCTGATTTAATCATTAGTAAAATTACTAGTATATACCAGCCCCAAAAGTAACAGATTACAACAATGACTATGGTGATAACTATTTTCTTAAGCATCGGTGATGATCTTTAGCAGATTTTTAATTTAATCTGTCAAAGCTAAGTATTTAACTTTGCATTTCAGGGACATACAGCAAGTATAAATAGTCTTCAATAATAATACCTGGAAGATTATTCATTTCATCGAGAGAGGGATAAGGTCAAAATAGAGTATGGAATAAGTTGCATTGGATAATAATGTGGAATAACTTTTTTACAGTTGATGAACAACCAAATCCTTTTCTTAAATTGACGTTTCAATTTACACCAAGCTTATGAAACGCAGAAATTTCTTTAAAACCGCAGCATTGGGAGGTGGAACGCTTGCTCTGGCTCCTTTGAGTTCATGTGTTCAGCCAGCAACCAAAGCAGAATCTTCAGTTAATTATGCTGATTTCGAACTGAATGAATGGTCCATTTCCCAACTTCAGGAGCAAATGAGTTCAAGCGAAATGACTTCCGAAGGAATTACGCGAAAATATCTTGACCGGATCGAGTTGGTCAACAACAATGGTTCTGAATTGCGGGCAGTTATTGAGATGAATCCGGAGGCGATTGCCATTGCACAAAAAATGGACATTGAGCGCATGACAGGTAAATTACGCGGCCCGCTACACGGAATTCCGGTGCTGATTAAAGACAATATCGATACCGGCGATCAAATGCAAACCACTGCCGGATCGCTTGCTTTGGTTGGAAATCCGGCTCCCGACGATGCCATTATCGTTCAAAAATTGCGCGACGCCGGAGCAGTTCTTTTGGGCAAAACCAATTTGAGCGAATGGGCTAATTTCCGTTCAACCCAATCATCCAGTGGATGGAGTGGGAGAGGCGGACAGGTTCGCAATCCGTTTTGTTTGGATCGAAGTCCCTGCGGTTCGAGTTCGGGAACCGGAGCGGCTGTTTCGGCCAATTTGTGCGCGATTGGAATCGGGACCGAAACCGATGGCTCAATTGTTTGTCCTTCAGGAATTAACGGAATTGTGGGCATCAAACCGACCGTTGGATTATGGAGTGGTGATGGAATCATTCCGATTTCGCACAGTCAGGATACTGCGGGGCCAATGGCGCGAACAGTTTCGGATGCTGCTGTTTTACTGGGTTTGCTTGCTGAAAATGACCAGGATTACACACCATATTTGGATGTCAATGGTTTGAAAAATGCCCGGATTGGCATTGCTTCCGACTATTTTGGATTCAGTGCCGATGTGGATAAATTGATGAGCGAGGCCATCCAAAAGATGAAGGATAGTGGCGCAATAATCATTGAAGATCTCAAATTTGAAAAGCGGGAAGAATGGGGAAGTGCTGAATGGCAGGTGTTAATTTCAGAATTTAAAGCCGACCTGAATGCTTACCTGAAAACCAGAACTAGGTTGAAGGTTCAAAATTTGGCCGATTTGATCGAATTCAATAAGAAGATTGCAGATACGGAATTGAAATGGTTTGGTCAGGAAATATTTGAAACGGCTGAAAAAACTACCGGATTGAAAGATCCCGTTTATCTGGAAGCACTGAAAAACTCGAAAAAATTTACACGGGAAGAAGGCATAGATAAATTAATGGATGAACACCAGTTGGATGCCTTGATTGCACCAACCAATGGTCCTGCATGGAAAATCGACTGGGTAAACGGCGACCATTTTGGAGGCGGAAGTTCGGACGTCGCGGCCATTTCGGGTTATCCCAACATTACCGTTCCGGTTGGATATGTACATGGATTACCTGTCGGAATTTCATTTTTTGGCCGTGCATGGAGCGAAGCAACATTGATTAAACTGGCGTTTGCATTCGAGCAGGCCACCAAACACCGCAAAGCGCCGGGATTTTTGAAAGAAATTGATGCATAGTTGGATGGAGTCATCCTGAACTTGTTTCAGGATCCAATGTCATGAAAGACCCCGAAATAAATTCGGGGTGACGCGTTTCAGGGTGCTTTTTTACCCTTTGATTTTCTCCGGTACCCAATCCACCAGATAAAGAATCCGCTGATCAGCACAATCAAAATGCAGATTCCGGCAAGTGGAACGTACAGTATGTAAAACATACCCAAAAGAGGTTCGAATATGCGGCCGGTGTGAACTTCGAGCGAGAGGTTCCACAATGAAATCGGACTTTTGCTGATGATTTCAGGACTCATTTCGCCAAACGAGGCGTTCGTCCGTATGGGTAAAACACCATAATTGTAGTCGAAATAGAATTCATTTCCTGAATGATCAGCAAACCATCCGTCGATCATGTCTTTCGAAATGGGCGGACCTGCTACTTGCGGCGCCTGATAATGGCTTCCGGAGAGATAATCTGCTACCTGACCGGTCAACGGATTCCAAAGAAACAGGCCGTTGAACGATCCTACCAGATACGTATTTTCCCCTTTTTTTTCAAGTACATTGCAGCCCATCACACTCACCGGTGGCTGGTTCATGGGTTGTCGCATCGGGCTTTCAAAATTTTCGTCGGTAAAAAAGAACCCGTCGTTTGTAGAGAACAGGAAAATTCGTTGCTCTTCGTCGTATGCAACTCGTCGAAGCTTGTCGTACCAAGGGTTTGGTGAGCTCAATACTGTTCCGGGAATGGGTGAAACTACTGAGTTGGCAATCGCAATGAGCAGTGGAGGGCGCAAAAACATTCCTGTAATGGTCACAAAAATCAGGAAAGGAATAAAAATCCAACCCAGACGATTGTGCCAGCTCAGATTGGTGTTTCGGGCTGCGATTACAGAAGTGTTGCTTTTTTGTTTTGCTTTCCGGCGTTTCAGCCATCCGGGAAAAATAAAGTGCAGTAATCCTGTTAGCGAAATAATCAGTATCGCCACGCCAAATAAATCGACCATCAGTTTTCCGGTCAGACCAAATAATTCGCCGCTGTGCAGCAACCAAAGGGTTTTGAACAAACTCACTTTCTGATCATTGTTAACAGGCGCCGGAATGGAAATGGAATGAAATACTTTTCCATCGCCACTTTTCAGCAAAAACGAACGAGTTTGAACGATCAGCTCATTCTGCTTTATGATCAAATCGGTAATCCTTTCTTCGGAGACGGGAAGTATCACTTTTTGCCATTTGTGTTCCTGAACCGAATATTGATACAAGCCGAAATACGTTCCGGTAAACAATTTTCCATCGGGAGCTTTTATGATTTTGCTGATTTTACGGTTGTCGATTCCTTTTGGAAAACCGGCATTCCAATCCTGAAAAGTGTTGAAATTGTCGGTGCTGAGCCAGATTCCGATGTTTCCGTACACCAGCGACGAATCGCCGCCAAGATGACAGACTGATTTTACAGCCGCTTTGTTCCAGTTCTGATAACTATAGTCGTCGGGTAGTATTGCCCGTTTAATATCTACAGCAGAAATCAGGCTCCGGTGATTCATGAAAATTCCGGAGATGGAAAAGAGTATTACAAACAGTGTAATTAATATTCCCGGCCATTTATGGAACTTCCGGAGTTTTCTGAGTAGGTCGTTTTTTGTCATGAGTCAGATGATAATGCTGCAAAAGTATTCAGATTGCAGGTATTAAATTGTAACAATCGTTACAAAAATTGTTAATAAAGGATAAAAAAGTCCTTTATTAAAATACTTGCCCGAATTTAATTCAATTTAATGTCTTGGCTGCTGCAATTTTCTATTTTTGCTTTACACAATTAATCAGAAACAATCATGAAAGTTTTCAAATTTGGAGGTGCCTCTGTAAGTTCTGCGGATGCTGTCCGCAATTCGGTTAATATCCTGAAAATGTACCCTGACAACAAAGTGTTGGTGATCTCGGCAATGGGGAAAACTACCAATGCGCTCGAAATTGTTGCCCGAAGGTATTTTAGTCAGGATACAGAAGTGTGGGCTGCTTTTAAGGAAGTGAAAGATTATCACGATCAGATTATTACTGAATTGTGGGGGGCGCCTGTCGAACTTCCGGAGGTGGAAAAGATGTTTGCTGAACTTAGCAACCGCATTAAAGGAGAACGATCGCTGAATTTTGATTACGAATACGATCAGATTGTTGCTTTTGGAGAATTGCTTTCGACACAAATTATCAGTTTATATTTCAATAGTATTGGCTTGAAAAATCATTGGGTGGATGTGCGTACCTGCCTGAAAACAGACGCTGTGTTCCGCGAAGCCAATATTGAATGGGAACTTTCGGAACGTCTTGCAAAAGGCGTGTTTACCTTCGAATCCGAAGATTTATACATTACACAGGGTTTTTTAGGAGCAACTTTAACCAACCAGACTACCACGCTTGGGCGCGAAGGTTCGGACTACACTGCCGCGATTTTGGCCAATCTGCTTGATGCTGAAGATGTGAGCATCTGGAAAAATGTGCCCGGAATCCTGAATGCCGATCCCGACTTTTTTGCCGATACCCAGAAACTCGACGAATTATCGTACAAGGAAGCCATCGAATTATCATATTCAGGAGCAAAAGTTATACATCCGAAAACGATTAAGCCGCTGCAAAATAAGAATATCCCACTGTTTGTAAAATCCTTTATCGATCCTGAACAACCTGGAACGATTATTCATTCTCTTGCACATCCGCTCGAACTTGTTCCGGTGATCATCGTGAAAAAGAACATGGCGCTGATTACTTTGTCGCCCAACGATTTCTCGTTCATCAGCATTGGCAATGTTTCGGATATGTTTGGCCTGTTTGCCAAATATCGCCTGAAAGTTGGCCTGTTACAGCAGTCGGCTATCGATCTTTCGCTGGGATTTGATGAACCTGAACAGGGAATTGATGATCTGATAAGTAAGTTGCAGGAGAATTTTGAAGTAAAATACAATACCGGACTTGATTTGGTGACGATCAGATATTACACTCCGGAATCGGTTGCCCAACTTGCTGACGGGCGCACCATTTACGTTGAACAGAAAAGCCGGCGAACATGCAGAATGTTGATGAAATAAAAATCGTGGGATGAACACAGTAAAAGCGCCAATAAAAAAGAGTATCGTAAGAAGTAAATCACTCAAACGGTTAGCCGAAATGCCCGTTTTCATGAGAATTACTTTTACTAATGAAAATATTGCCTTCCACTTATCTGACAACCGTATTGTTACAATTCCAATACATTGGGTGCCAAAACTCGAAATGGCCGGTAAAACTATACGTGAAAGCTACATTCTGCGGGGCCACTTTGTTTTCTGGGAAGAAGTTGATGAAATTATAGGTGTCAAAAATTTGTTAAATGGAACGATCGTTCCTCAATAATTATGGTCGAAATCCATGTTAATTAAACCATTTACGTTGAACAGTAGAGCCGGCGAACATGCCGAATGTTGATGAAATAGCCTACATCCACTTTTCGATGGCATTGTTCAAGAACCGGTTCACAGGATATAATTCCTTCAACGAACCCACTATTTTAGTTACATAAGCATCGCTTGCAACAACCGAATCGTCGATTGTTGAACCAAATGCGAATGACTTGTATTTCAACAAATCGATGTCCGGAAAATCCTTTGGAAATCCTTTCGGGGCAGTTTTTAGCTTGTCGTCGTAAAACTCGGGGTAAATTTTTCGGAACGATTCACTGCGAACGAGCTGTTTAAACTCTTCGGGATGATCAAAAATCTCTGTTCGCATTGCTTTTAGCGCATCGGCAGGCGGGCAATACGAACCTCCGCCTACAAACGAAGCTCCCGGCTCTATGTGCACATAGTAACCTGCATTGAAACTTTTGCGGCCGCTTTTTGCAATAAAACTTCCCATGTTGGTTTTGTAAGGAGTCTTGTCGTTCGAAAAGCGTACATCGCGGAAGATGCGGAAAACACAATCTTTCGCTTCCAGATTTCCGATTTCAGAATCGAATTTACCCACTTCGTGAATGACCAGTTCGGTCAGAAACAACACTTTTTTACGGCATTCCTGATACCGGTCACGATTTAGGTCGAACCATTCTTTGTTGTTGTTTTCCTTTAGCTCCGAAAGGAAGTTTAATACTTCTTGCATATTATTACCGGATGAAATTATACTTTTGCTTTCAACGCTAAAAGTATGAAAAACTATGTAATTATAGTTGCCGGAGGATCGGGGAGCCGCATGGGCACACAAATTCCAAAACAGTTTCTGGAATTGTGCGGAAGACCGGTTCTGATGCACACGATTCAGGTCTTTTATGATTTCGATCCTGAAAGTGAACTGATATTGGTACTTCCTGAAACACAACATGAATTTTGGGCCGGACTTTGCCTGAAATATTCATTTTCACTGCCTCATCAAATTGCAAATGGGGGCGAAACCCGCTTTCATTCAGTAAATAACGGGCTGAAACTGATTAAGGGCGAAGGAATTGTTTTTATCCACGATGGAGTCAGGCCGCTGGTTAGTTTGCAAACGCTCACCCGTTGCTGCGAAACTGCAGCCAATTCCGGCAACGCAATTCCGGTGCTGCCCGTAACAGAATCGTTGCGCAAAAAGGAAGGAAATCAAAACTACTCGGTTGACCGAAGCCTCTTTTTTAATGTTCAAACTCCCCAGACTTTCAGGTCTGAAATTATACTGAAATCTTTTCTTCAGGCTTATGATCAGGCTTTTACCGACGATGCTTCGGTAGCCGAAAAGGCAGGGTTCGCCATTAACCTGGTTGAAGGTAACCCCGAAAATATCAAGATTACAAGTCCCGTTGACTTAATTCTGGCAGAAGCTTTGATTCAGAAAACCTCTGATTTTCTGGAGATTTAAAGGCGGATAATAAATTCTGTTAGATTGCTGTCGGCGTCGAGGTTTAGTTTTTTGCGTAGCCGGTAACGATGATTTTCGACTCCGCGAACAGAAATCCCCATTAAAGGCGCAACTTCTTTCGACGAAAGATTCATTCGGAGGAAAGCGCACAATCTCAAATCGCTGGGCGTAAGGTCTTTGTATCTGTCTGTCAGGGTTTTCATAAACTGCTCGTGTGCCCGTTCAAAATTGGCTTCAAATACTTTCCAGTCATCCTGACTGCTCATATTATCATCTATTTTTTGCACCAGCGTGTCGTAATATTTATCAGGATAACGTGTGCCCAAATGCTCTTTCTGTTGCCGGAGCATGTCTTTCATGTTGATCAGAAATTCGTTTTTCTTGATAATCGACATGGTAGAACTGGCCAGCTCCGAACTTTTAAACGAAAGTTCTGCCTGAAGTTTTTCGTTCCGGAGTTGAATAAGTTCACGTTCACGTTCTTCGCGTTCGCGACTTTCTTTCTGGCGGGTCCGGTTTATAATCCTACTTCTGAAAATAATCAGTCCGGTCATAATGATCAGTAAATAAGCGATGTAGGCCAGCTTCGACCGGTACCATGGCGGCAGGATGGTCAGGTTCGTGGTATATTCCAGGCTCGATTCTCCCCAGTTATTTACAGCTCTGATCCTGATTTTGTAATCGCCAACCGGAATACGTTTAAAACTGAAAATCGGATTGTCAAGCGGGTCTGACCAACGCAGATCTAATCCTTCGATAAATGACTGGTATTTGATCGCATTACAGCTGAAAAACGGGAACGAAAACCGTAGTTGCAGGTTGTTCCGATTGTACCGGAGAGTTATTTCGTTTCCATCGAGCGGTAAGTCACTCACCTGATCGTTGTTACCACTTATGGAAATGCGGCGCAGCTCGGGTCTCTTCTCCGAAATTTGTGATGCCGGGCTGATTGTATCTGCATTTAAAAGTGCATATCCGTTTTCGAGACAAAGAATAGCTTTGCTTGCGCTAACCGGAACGATGTTTTCATACCCGGTAATCAGCTGATTGTTAAAGAGTCCGGTAGGAAATTCCTTGATTTTTATGACTTCCGAATTTTGAATGCTGAATAGTCCGCAGGCTTCGCTCGTAATAAACCAATAACGATTTTCGGGGCAGGCAACAATTCGGGTCGCTTTTTTGTAATTCCCCAGTTTCTCGTTCATGGTCACATAATCGGTGATGGAATCCTGTAGATCATCGAACGTGTATAATTTTTCGCCGGTGGTAAAAACAATCCGGTTTTCTATTTTAAATACATGAATGTTGTGGTCTTTGCCGAAAATATTTCCGCCATAATAGCGATTGTAAATCAAAGAATCGGCCTGGGTAAACTTCAGCCTGAATATGCCCCGGTACATGTGCCCTGCCCAGTAGTTTCCGAAATGATCTATTTCGAGGTAACGAATCAGGTCGTTAAACTGATAAACGATCCGATCGATTGTCCATTTAGCATTTTCCTTTTTGTATGAAATAAGATTTGAATACGTGCTTTGCATCAGTGAGTTGGGCTTCACCGGGTTTTCGATAATTGAGAAACCTCCTGAAACAGTCGATATTATTCGTACCTGGTTGCCTTCAATTTCATAAGTTCCCTTGTTGTGGTTCACAAACAGGCGGTCGTCAATAACCTTGCAATCCCAAATCTGACCCTGTGTTTCCGGAACCAGGCTAAAGGGCTCGTCAGTAGAGGCAAACGGCCTGAAATACAATCCCTGATTGGTTCCCAGGTACAACTGATCGCGATAAACGGCAGCAGTGTAAACCGCCCCAAGTTCTTTCCGCTCGATAATTGAATACGATGGGTCGGGCATAAATGAAACAAAATCTATCCCTTTGTCGAGCGCAAGCCATATATTTTGATTGGAGTCAGCCATCAAATCCAGCACAGTATTGTTCTGCAGCCCGTTTTCCTTGTTGAATCGATGGAGGAGCTTCCCATTGCGGTCGAAAACAGAAATTCCGTCGAGAATAGTCCCGATGATTATTTTCCCGTCGGCAGTGAGACAGCCCCTGTTGATGATGTTTTTTTTGAAATATTCAGTTTGGTCAGATTGCCATGGTGTTAATTTTTGTCCGTCGTAAATTAAAAGCCCTCTGTTGGAGGTACCAATTAACTTTTGGGATTGGCTCAGCGTAATAATAAAGCGGATTTCAGTATTACTGAAATAGCCGTTTACAAGGTAGGACGATAGCTTAGTTCCACTAATCTCGTAAATTCCCTCGTTCATGATGTTGACAAAAATCCGGTCGCCACCATCAGAGATGGAATTGATGAAGCCTCCGGGACGAATGACTTCAAACATCTGATAATCGTAAATATAAATTTTAGAAAACGATTGAAAATAAACATGATCGCCAGAAGTAATCACATTCCAGAATTCTTCGTTGGTCGTGAAATTGTTTTCGACCTCTTTTTTTAACGAGTGATAATCGAGGCGTCCAAATTTGTTGCGCTCCCAATAGCCCAGTTCGCGATAGCCGGCAGTAAAAATCCGGTTTTTTTTATCAACTGCAACAGCCCTGATAATTGCTCCTTCGGGTGCCGGATAAAGTGTCCATGTTATGCCGTCGAATTCGAGCAGCCCAATATTGTTGGCAAAGTACATGTAGCCGCCAGCATCCTGCGTAGCCGACCAGTTTTGGCTGGCTGCCTGGTATTCTTGTTTGCTGTGGTTCTTTATTAAATATCCGGTTGAGGCGAATACATTTGAATCAGAAATCAGAAAAATAAAAGAGATGAAAATGCTCCGGATAATGATGGAATATACTCTGATCATTGGCGATTCATAATTAATAGAAACTAAAATTAGTAAAAATAAGGAAAACGCGACTTTGTATTTAGCGTAAGTACTACCAAAAAGAGATCAGAAATATGTTTTTTAAACATATAAGTCTGATAATGACACTTTCATGACTTCATTTTAGAACCAATATTGCGGTTTCTTCGTTTAAACAGTATAAAAAAATGTCTTACCTATCGTTCTGTTTATAAATGATTTAATAGGCTATTCTGAAATGTTGATGAGGTAAAAGTGCAGTTGCTGTTCAACATCTTTCGGGGGTGATGAATCAGTGGTGTACTCTTTTCTTTTTCTTTCGTTACGGGGTAGTTTAGCTTTGACCTACGATTTTTTGACAACTTAAACAATGAGACTATGAAAAAACTATTTGTTGTAATGTATTTTCTATTGTCAGTATCCATCCTTTTTGCACAGAACCCCATCACGGTGAAAGGGAAAGTAACTGATTCCGCCAATGGAGAACCCATTCCCGGGGTTAGTGTACTGATAAAAGGTACCAGTACGGGTTTAATCACCGATTTTGATGGGAACTACTCCATTCAGGTTCCAGGCAATGGTACTCTGGCCTTCAGTTTTATAGGCATGAAAACCAATGAGGTTGAAGTTAATAACTCGACCCTGATTAACGTGGTGCTGGAAGCCAGTACCGAAATGGTTGATGAAGTAATTGTTGTTGGCTACGGAAAACTGAGTGTCAAAGACCTTACTTCTTCAATTTCTACGGTTAAAACCGAGGAACTCGCAAAAACTCCCACCGGACAAGCCATGCAAGCCCTTCAGGGAAAAGTTCCCGGTCTGCATGTTGTAAGCAGCGGAGGTCCAGGCGATTCGCCAACCATTCGTGTTCGTGGTGTGGGTTCTTATCCGGGTGCCAACAACGAAGCTCCGCTATACGTTGTTGATGGAATGTTTTTCGATAACATCGATTTTCTGAATACCTCCGACATTGCTTCCGTATCGGTTTTAAAAGATGCTTCGGCTGCCGCCATTTATGGAGTTCGCGCTGCCAACGGTGTTATCTTAATCGAAACCAAATCGGGAAGTATGAACCAAAAAACTGAAGTAAGTTACGATGGTTACTACGGAACGCAGATTGCACAAAACATACTGAAAATGGCCAATGCCGAACAATTTGCCACCATGGCCAACGAATCGGGATCGACCGCCGAAGCCAGTTTTATATTGAATGCCATGCAGCGTTATGGCCGCAGCCGCGTTAATCCGATCGCTCCCGATGTAAATACCGACTGGTACAAAGAAATCCTGCGTACAGGAGCCATCCAGAATCATAGCATCAGTGTTTCGGGTGGTGGGCAAAAAGCTTCCTATTCAATTGGCGCTAACTACTTTGCCCAGGAAGGTATCCTGAAAATGAAGAATGATTATGAACGTTTCAATCTTCGGAATAAAGTTGATTTTAAAGTAACCGACTGGCTCACCATCGGTGGAAACATGATTTTTAGTAATGCATTGAAATACGATGATGAAGGTGGCGCATGGAACCAGGCTTATTTTGCAGTTCCAATTCTTCCTGTTTATGACGACCAAAGCACAACAGCCTGGCCAAAGAATTACGCCAGTGCACAGAATTTGGGTTACCGGAGTGGCCAAAATCCTTTCCCGACAATCGATTTGAGTGAAAACAAACTGAAAATCAGAAAAATGCTGGCAAATTTCTATGCCGATTTAGAGCTGATACCAAAAAAGTTAAACTTAAAAACAACATACAATCACGCGTTTACATCGCTGGATGAGCGTTTTGTTCGCCTGCCATTTTTTGCAAGTACCAATTTTCAGCGTGTTGACGCTTCGCTCACAAAAAATGCAATTACTTACTCCAACCAGATTTGGGACAATGTGTTAACCTATACCGACCACTTTGGAGACCATAGTTTTACTGCAATGGCCGGTACTTCATACCGCGACGAGGCTTACAGCAGACTAAGTGCCCAGGGATTGAATTTCCCGACCGATCAGGAACAGGCATGGTATATTAATCAGGCCGAAGAAATTCCGGTAACCGGAGTTGGTGATGATGGCCGCCGCGAATATGGAATTTCTTACTTCGGACGTATTTCATACAATTTCTCCGACCGCTACCTGCTTTATGGTACGATGAGGGCCGACGGAAGCTCAAAGTATCAGCAGAAATGGGGCTATTTCCCTACAATTGGAGCAGGTTGGGTTATTTCTGAAGAAGGCTTCATGAAAAATGGTTCAGTAATAGATTACCTGAAATTGCGCGGAAGCTGGGGGCAACTTGGTAACGATAAAATTCAGGCAAGCGACGGCGCAACCACCACTACTGTCATTAACACAGCCATTGACAATGTGCTTGTTTCAGGAACAAAAACTTCGAGTACTTTCTCATCACTAAAATGGGAAGTTACCGAGGAAACCAACATTGGTTTGACCAGCCGTCTGTTTAAAAACCAATTAACGATTGATGCCGATTATTACATCCGCGATACCAAGAATGCTGCTATTTATGTGAAAATTCCATCAATAGGAGGAAGCGTTCTTAAAAACGTGGGTATTATCCGTAACTCCGGATTCGAATTGGCGATGAACTGGAGCAATGAAATATCGAAAGATTTTAGCTACAACGTCGGATTCAATTTTTCGACTCTTAAAAACGAAGTACGCGATTTGTACGGACAACCATACATTGATGGAGGTTCTGCCGAATTCCGCCAGCGTTCGATGGTAGGCGAACCATTGCTTGCCTTTTTCGGATACAAAGTCCTTGGAGTTTATCAGAATAAGGCCGAAATTGATAACGATCCTTCAGCTCCCGCAACTGCAGTTCCCGGCGATTTCAAATATCAGGACCAGCAAAGTGAAGGAGAAGCAGGCTACGGAGTTATTAACGACGACGACCGTGTGATTTTGGGTTCCTATTTCCCGAATTTCATGTATGGTGCCAATCTGGGAATTAACTTTAAAAATTTCGAATTATCGGCCAACATCATGGGCCAGACCGGAAACAAAATCCTGAACCGCAAACGTGGTGAACTGATCTGGACTTCAGACGGTAATCTCGATGCCGACCTTGCCATCAACCGCTGGCATGGCGAAGGTACTTCAAACAAATATCCGTCGTCGGCAGGTTTGCGCAAAGGCTGGAACCAGAAAATGAGCGACTACTTTGTCGAAGACGGTACTTTCTTCCGCATTCAGAATATACAGTTGGCTTACAACCTGAAAGGGAAACAACTTTCAGGAGTTCAGATACCTGATTCAAGGATTTCATTGACAGCCGAACGCCCGTTGACAATGTTTAAATACAACGGTTTCAATCCTGAAGTGGCAAACGGAATTGATACACAGACTTATCCGGTTCCTGCTGTTTATACCATCGGATTAAATGTCAAATTCTAATTCTTAAAACGATTATACTATGAAACTAATAAATAAAATTCTTACGCTCACAGTTCTTGTTACGCTCATTGCGACAACAGCCTGTCATGATCTTTTGGATGAGCCCGCCGAAAATAAAGCGTTTACCGAAGAAACCGATTATACAAACACCAACAACATGGTTCAGCCATTGCTTGGTATGTATGCCGAATTTTATTCACGCGGATGGGAAGATTTTCCACTGATTTCGGTCAGGGGCGACGATGTTAATGCCGGTGGATTGGGCGACCAGCAGCCTTATGCCGATACCGATAAGTTTATCTACGACAAAGATTACTGGATGTACAATTCGATCTGGCAAAATTTCTATGCCGATATTTTTACCGCTCACAATGCTATTGAACAGATCGAACTTTACAAAGAAAATGCACCCAACAAAGCTTTGGCCGATCAGTATATAGCCGAAGCCAAAACGATGCGCGGATGGTTGCTGCTTTATTTGACGCGTGTTTGGGGAAGTGTTTATATTACTGAAAATGCTGATCCTTCGGAACTTTTGGTTGCTCCGTTGTACACCAAAGAAGAAGTAATGAAACACATTTCGGATCAGATGGACGAAGCAATTCCGCTTCTGCCCAATATGCACCCAAACGAACGTACCGATGTTCGTGGGGGAATGACCAAATATACTGCACTAGCTATTAAAGCGATTGCCAACCTCGAATTGAAAAATTATCAGGCAGTGGCCGATGCAACTTCACAGATTATCAGTTCAGGTGAATTTTCCCTTGAACCTGATTATTATGAATTGTTCAAAATAAAAGGCAAACTGAATAAAGAAAACCTTCTCGAATTACAGTATTCCGATTTCGGAAAAGGTTCGGGCGATAATTACAGCTATCTGTATGCTTTCTTCGGACCACAGGGCTGGACTCCAAAAGTAACCGGTGCCGGCGATGGCTGGGGATTTTATGAACCAAGTATGAAATACATAAAATTTATGCTCGACCGTGGCGAAACCGTTCGTCTCGAAACAAGCGTATTGTTTACCAGCCGCGGGATGGCCGAGATCCAGAAAGATTCGAAATATGCCACTTTGCCTGCCTGGATGTCGAATACTACTCGTTCAGGAGATAAAATTAACGACTATGCACGTGCCCTGTTTGCCAGCGGAAAACATTATCTGCCTTCGCAACAACTTACTCCGGGACGTACCGATTATGGAACCAACAAAAATTTCCCGATTATTCGTTATGCCGAAGTATTGCTGATGCATGCCGAAGCTTTAACGCAAGGTGCAACAAGTTCGGCAATGACAGCTGTTGCAGCCGTTAATGCAGTAAGAGCCCGTGTAAATATGCCTGCTCTTACAGCCGTTACCAACGCACAGGTAATGGACGAAAAATTTGCCGAACTGGCAATGGAATGGGGAACCCGTTATTACGACATGATACGCCTTGGCAGATTCAACGAGTTGAACTACGACGGAAGAACTTTTACCGAAGCGAAAATCTACCTGCCTTATCCGCAGAATCAGGTTGACTTATTACCTGGACTGAAAGCAAAAACTAATTAACTGATCAATTAAAAACTTAGAAAAATGAAAATATTGAAATATATTTTGGTTGGTTTATTTGCCATCGTTTTTGCAACATCATGTAACGATGGTATCGACCCCTTAACTCAGGTTGATCCGGGACCAGATGTAACTGCTCCTGTAATCACGCTGAAATATCCGATTGAAGGAACTAAGATTCAGGTTCCCGAACTGCTTGGCAGCATTAATATTCAGTTTGAAGCTACCGACGATATTGAACTTAAAACGGTAGTCTTGTTAATCGACAATGTTCAGGTTGCCAGTTTTGCCGAATTCAAAGATTATCGTCGTTTGGTGCAAGAATTTCTTTATACAAAAGTGGCAAATGGTGCACACACCCTGACAGTAAGAGCTACTGATATTGAAGGGAAAGTAACAAACACCACGGTTAATTTCGAAAAGAAACCGCCATACACCCCGATTTATCCGGGCGAAACATTCTACATGCCTTTTGATGGCGATTACATGGAAAAAATAAGTTTCAAACTGGCAACAGTGGTCGGGACTCCCGGTTATGCCGGAGTTGGACTTAAAGGTGTAAACGCTTATAAAGGAGCCACCGATTCGTACCTCACCTTTCCCACAACCGGGTTGCAGAACAATGAATTCGGCGCATCTTTCTGGCTTAAAATTAATGCAGTCCCCGATCGTGCCGGTGTTTTGATAATGGGACCAACCGATCCGGCAGCGCCTGCCGCACCAAACAACCGCAATTCAGGTTTCAGGTTCTTCCGCGAAAATGCAGGCGGAAAACAGCGGTTTAAACTCAATGTTGGAAATGGAGCTTCTGATGTTTGGTTCGATGGCGGTGCTGCAGCCGACGTAGATCCTGCCCTGGGAGAATGGACTCACTTCGCATTTTCGATTTCAAGCACTGAATGCATCGTTTATATCAACGGAAAAGTTGCCAGTAAAGGTGTCTTTACGGGTGTGAAGTGGGATGGTTGCGATGTTCTTTCCATCATGTCGGGTGCTCCGAGATTTTCCGGATGGGGCCATCTTTCTGATTTGAGTTATATGGATGAGTTACGTTTATTCAACAAAACCCTTACTGCTGATGAAGTACAGGCCATGATTCAGTACGATTCACCCTATAAAGCAAAATACAGCGGTGAAGTACTGTATATGCCGTTCGAAGGCAATGCCAAAGAGCTCAATACCAATACCGAAGCCGTGAAAGTAGGATCACCCGACTTTGTAGCCGGTAAGCGTGGTAAAGCTTTATCGGGTGCACCAAATTCGTACCTCACTTTCCCTGCCGGCGATTTAACCAAAACTAAGGAAGTGAGTGCTGTTTTCTGGATGAATGTAAATCCAAGTCCCGATCGTGCCGGTATTTTAACACTCGGTCCTGAAGATAAAACAAACGCAGGATACCCGGCTGTTCAGAATAAACGAACCAACGGGTTCAGGTTCTTCCGTGAAGGAACAGCCGCATCGCAGCAATTCAAGGTGAATGTCGGATTGGGAACCGGCGAAAGCTGGAACGACGGAGGGAAAATAGATCCGGTGGTAGGTTGGACACATTTTGCTTTTACAATTTCAAGTACAAAAAGCATTATTTACATCAATGGTGAGCTTGCCCGCGAATCTGCCTTTACAACCGGAATCGACTGGACAGGTTGCGATTTGCTTTCCATTATGTCGGGAGCTCCCCGTTTTACAGAATGGAATCACTTCTCTGACCTTAGTTTGATGGATGAGTTGCGCGTTTTCAATAAATCGCTTACTCAGGCCGAAATAAAAACGATTTTTAATGCTGAAAAATAAGTTCTTTTAGAATTCCATGGAAGGCTGCCTGGATCGTATTTGGGCAGCCTTCTGTTTTTTCAGAACCATTTAGCCAATTTAAAAACAGACAAAATGAAGTATTTCATCATAGTCAGTTTTGCTTTTTTTCTGGTGTCGGGATGCTCTACATCAACGAAAAAGTCAAATGAAGAAAAAACCGGAAAGTATCAGGTGCTGACCGACGATCGGCTTCTTGACACAGTACAATATCAAACATTCCGGTATTTCTGGGATGGAGCCGAACCAACTTCAGGCCTGGCACGCGAACGTGTTCATACCGATAACATTTATCCGCAGAACGATCAGGATGTAATCACACTTGGAGGCTCCGGATTTGGCGTAATGGCTATTCTTGTTGGGATTGAACGGGGCTTTATCACCCGCGAAGAAGGTTTTGCCCGTTTCCAAAAGATTGTGGATTACCTTGGCAAAGCTGATCGTTTTCACGGTGCTTGGCCGCATTGGCTTCATGGCCCGACCGGGAAAGTACAACCATTCAGTAAAAAAGACAATGGCGGCGATTTGGTCGAAACTGCCTTTATGATTCAGGGACTGCTCACTGTTTCCGAATACTTTAAAGGCGGCAACGAAGCCGAGCAGCAACTGGTAGCCGATATCAATAAACTATGGACGGAGGTGGAATGGAACTGGTACACCAAAGGCGGCGAAGATGTACTTTACTGGCACTGGTCGCCAGAGTATGGCTGGGAAATGAATTTTCCGGTTGGAGGTTATAACGAATGTCTGATAATGTATGTGTTGGCAGCCTCTTCTCCCACTTATCCAATAAAATCAAGTGTGTACGACAAAGGATGGGCGCGCAGCGGTGCTATTGCTGATGATACGGTGTATTACGATTTACCTACCATCCTGAATCATTATGAGCACAACGACGATCCGGTTGGTCCGTTGTTTTGGGCGCATTATTCTTATTTGGGACTAAATCCGAAAGGCTTGTCTGACAAATTTGGCGATTACTGGAAATTGAATCAGAACCATGCGATGATCCATTACAAATATGCCCTGGACAATCCGAATAAATTTGAAGGTTACGGCGAAAAGCAATGGGGTCTCACTTCCAGCTATTCGATGAATGGCTATGCAGGTCATCACCCCGGCAAAGAAGATTTGGGTGTAATTTCTCCAACAGCAGCCTTGTCGTCGTTTCCTTATACACCTGCCGAGTCAATGCAATTCCTGAAATTCTTGTATCAGGAGGCCGATTCGCTGATTGGTGTTTATGGCCCGTATGACGCGTACAGCGTATCAAGCAAATGGTATTTGCCTCGTTATCTGGCAATCGACCAGGGACCAATTCCGGTGATGATAGAAAATCACAGAACCGGGTTGTTGTGGAATTTATTCATGAAAAATGAGGATGTACAAAAAGGCCTGAAGAGTTTGGGATTTGAGCGGAAATAAGTATTCAGAAATATCTGGATTAAAGAATTGTAGTATAGGGTGCGAAAGTCAGGGTGTATTAATTCTTTACTAACTTGCGGCAAACGCAAAAAATAAGCTTGAAAATGAGATTCAAAAAAAGTGAACATACCAAAGCGATGAACAAAATGGTTAAAGTATTTCTGATAATTTCAATCCTGCTTTCCGGCAGTTTTGTGCGTTCGCAAACACCCAATTCAACAATTACAACCTTGTTTCAGAACAGTTACAAAGTGATTGACGCGATGAGGTTGCCCGGCGGAATTTACCTGGATGCCCTTGCAATAAATACCGGCGACAAGCCAGCCGCTCTGGCCGCAAATGGTGTTGGGCTGGTGTCGCTGTGTATTGCTGATGCTATGTACAAAAAGAGCGGTGATGCGGTTAACTGGGATGCTAACGCCGAGAGTAAAGCATTACAAACCATCAATGAATGGATCAGGCTGAAAAATACTCCGGGTGCCGCAAATGTGAACGGTTTGTTTCACCGATACTTTAATCCGTCAGATGGTTCATGGGTGTGGGTTACCGAACACAGTACCATCGACAATGCGATTCTGGCTGCAGGTTTTTTGTTTTGTAAGAATTATTTCAACAAAAATTCAGAAATAGTTACCAAAACTACCACCTTGCTAAATTCGATGGACTTTACTGCCGCAATTCCCCCTTCAGGAGAACAAATGTACATGATACTTAATGACAATGGAGTTGGTTCGGCACTCACAACGCCATTTAATGAATACATGTTGCTTGCCTGGTTTGCGAAGAATTCGAATTCTGCATTTTCGGGATATAACAGGGCACAAACCTATTGGACCAATAAATTCAGCGATGCTACTAAACTTCCCAGGTATAGTTATCCGTCAGGTAATCCGAATTTAAGCTCCGGAAGTTCGTACGCACAACCTTCATTTCATGTACAGTTCTGCTACTATTACTGTAATTATTTCAGCAGGAATGCCGATTACATGACCTATTTCGGAAATCAGGCCACAGCCGATAAAACCTGGTGGCAAAACAATACCGGCCAGCAAATTGCTTGGGGTTTGGGTGCGGGCGAAATTCCCGGAGGAGGTTATTCTGCCGATGCGGTAAATAACAATCCGAATAAAATTGTTTCGCCACACATCATGGCCGGGTTCAGTCCGGTGATGGCCGATGTGAAAAGTGACCTGATTGCTCTTTATGCCAACGGAACCGGCCCGTCTGTTTATAAAATTCCGGGAACTAACCGGCAATTTCTGTGGCGGTATAAATATTCCAGTACCGCCGCGCGAGCTGCCTATATTCAGTCGGTCGATTTTTCTACCATGTTGTATGGACTTGCAGCACTACCAGAGTATTTGGGTACCGATTTTTTTAAAACTTACAATGATTTCAATTTCAATCCAACAACTTCTTCCATTGATCTGAAAGAAGGGTTTGGTAATTTATCGAACTATCCTAATCCATTTACCGATAAAACGACTATACAGTTCGAGCTCAAAAATAGCGCTCACGTATTAATTGAAATCTATTCGGCAAATGGTCAGATTATCAAACAGCTGGTAAACAGGGAATTAATCGCCGGAAAGCATTCGATAAAATGGAATACCCAAACCGAGGCAAAATCGATTATTCTTCCTGGTGCCTATTTTTGCCGGATGTCAGTTGATAATCAGCTTTTTGATACCAAACAACTGCTGGTTCTAAAATAGAATAATTAAATAAAATACAAATATGAACTCACCAAACCGACTACTTATTATAGTGCTGATACTTGCATCTTTTGTGATGTCGTGTACGCAAAAAAAATCCACGACCGGCGATCAACAGATGAACACCTTTATCAGCGACCTGATGGGTCAAATGACGCTCGAAGAAAAGCTGGGACAGCTGAATTTACCGGCTTCGGGAGATATTGTAACCGGTACTGCAAGCAGTTCAGACATTGGCGAAAAAATCAAGAAAGGCCAGGTTGGTGGTCTCTTCAATATCAAAACAGCCGAAAAAATCCGCGCGGTTCAGCAAATTGCGGTTGATGAAAGCCGCCTGAAAATCCCATTGATATTCGGGATGGACGTAATTCATGGTTACCAGACATTGTTCCCCATTCCGTTGGGATTGTCGTGCAGCTGGGACATGGAACTGATAGAAAAAAGTGCCAGGCTAGCAGCACAAGAAGCCAGCGCCGACGGCATTTGCTGGACTTTTTCGCCGATGGTAGATATTTCGCGTGATCCGCGTTGGGGCCGCGTTTCCGAAGGTTCAGGCGAAGATCCGTATCTGGGTTCACAAATTGCAGGCGCTATGGTGAAAGGCTATCAGGGCGACGACCTCCGGAAAAACAATACCATCCTTTCGTGTGTCAAGCATTTTGCTTTGTATGGCGCTATTGAAGCCGGCAGAGAATACAATACTGTTGATATGAGCCGAATCCGTATGTACAACGAGTATTTGCCTCCGTATAAAGCCGCAGTCGATGCCGGAGCGGGAACGGTGATGGCTGCTTTTAACGAAATCGATGGAATTCCGGCAACGGCAAACAAGTGGTTGTTAGACGATTTATTGCGCAAAGACTGGGGGTTCAATGGATTTGTGGTGACCGATTATACCGCCATTATGGAATTGGAAGAACACGGGATTGGTAACCTTCAGGAAGT
Source organism: Bacteroidota bacterium (assembly GCA_023251435.1). Taxonomy (GTDB): domain Bacteria; phylum Bacteroidota; class Bacteroidia; order Bacteroidales; family Prolixibacteraceae; genus Aquipluma. The sequence goes on along the minus strand of JAHEYU010000008.1, from coordinate 12,557 downwards.
TTCGGCACTTTCACTAAAAGCCGGAATCGATATGGACATGGTGAGCGACGGGCTTCTAACTACACTGAAAGAATCGCTCGATGAAGGCAAAGTTACACAACAGCAAATTGATCAGGCTTGCCGGCGGATTCTGGAAGCCAAATATAAACTTGGTTTGTTCGAGGATCCATATCGTTACTGCGATGTAAACCGCTCGAAAACCGAAGTTTTCACTCCTGAAAATCGTCAGGTAGCACGCGAAATTGCTGCTCAAACTTTAGTTTTGCTGAAGAATGACAATCAGGTTTTACCACTTCAGGCCGGAAAGACCATTGCTTTGGTTGGCCCCTTGGCCGACAACCGCGAAAACATGCCCGGAACCTGGAGCGTGGCCGGCGATTTTGCCAGATCGGTTTCACTGCTCGATGGCTTGAAAAATGCCCTTGGTGGCGAAGCAAAAATTCTTTACGCCATGGGAACCAACGTAGTCAGTGATCCGGAACTCGATGCACGCATTAGCATTTTTGGGAAACCAACGAAATGGGATAAGCGGTCGCAAAAAGAAATGATTGCCGAAGCTGTTACGGCTGCACGCAAATCGGATGTGGTGATTGCTGCAATGGGCGAAGCAGCCGAAATGTCGGGCGAGGCAGCCTGCCGGACAAACATAGAACTTCCCGAGAACCAGAAAGAATTACTAAAAGCCTTGCTTGCCACCGGAAAGCCTGTCGTGATGGTATTGTTTACCGGTCGCCCATTGGCCATTGCCGCGGAAAAAGCCAATATTCCGGCTATACTGAATGTTTGGTTTGCAGGTTCCGAAGCCGGAGATGCCATTGCCGATGTGTTACTTGGAAAGGTAAATCCTTCAGGAAAACTTACTATGACTTTCCCTCAAAACGTGGGGCAGATTCCAATTTTCTACAACCATAAAAATACAGGGCGACCACTGGCCGAGGGCAAATGGTTCTCAAAATTCCGCTCGAATTACCTCGATGTTCCGAACGAGCCGCTGTATCCGTTCGGATATGGTTTGAGCTACACCACTTTCGACTACAAGAACCTGAAATTATCCGATTCGAACCTTATCGCCGATGGCGAATTGAAAGTTTCGGTGGAAGTAACCAACTCCGGAAATTACGATGGCGCCGAAGTGGTTCAGCTGTATTTGCGCGACATGGTTGGAACGGTTACCCGACCGGTGAAGGAGCTGAAAGGCTTTCAGAAGGTACTCCTGAAAAAAGGCGAAATCCGCACGGTTGAGTTCACTCTGACCGAAAAGGATCTGCGTTTCTACAACAGCGATCTGCAATTCGTAAGCGAGCCAGGCGATTTCAAAGTGTTTGTGGGAACCAATTCGGCAAATACTTTGGAAGCTTCTTTTGTGCTGAAATAACTATTTCATTTCTCTGCAATATCATAAACCATCAGCGAATTGCCATGTCGCAGGTAGAGTTTGCGGTTGTGAATCACCGGATGCGCCCAGTGTTCACCGGTTCCCTGCGAAATATCGAATTTGCTTTTAATGGTAAAATAGTCGGGGCCCATGTCAACCAAAGCCAACTGGCCTTTTTCGCTGTAGCAATAGTACAATCCGTCGGCATAGATGATAACACCATTGCCAAAATCGGCTGAAATTAATTTTTCAACACCGGTTTGCGTGTTCACAGCGTACCAGTCGCTTTTCCGGTAGGTTGACCCGTAGATAAATCCATCGTTGATGATTATCCCTCCCATCAGGTTCTGTAGCTTTTCATTTCTCCAGAGTTGTTCAACATTTTTCCCGTCGGCGGATAATTTCAAGGCGACCGTTCCGGAGTTCTTTTCGCCCGATGCGCTCGAGCAATAAATCACTCCATCAATATAAACCGGCGTATTGGCGTGTATTTTATTTCTTTGCTGCTGCTCGGTTCTCCAGAGCATTTCACCAGTATTGGCGTCAATCCCAATCACCGAAGTCGTGGTCATGGTAATAATGAACTTTGTATTGTTGTGGGTTATAAGAATTGGTGAGCAGTAAGCGGCAGGTTCACCAAACCCCGGGCTCGTCCAGATTGTTTCACCTGTATACCTGTCCAAAGCCACCACGTTGTTTTCTTTTCCTCCGGGGGTACAAATAATACGGTTGCCATCAATCAGGAGCGATTCGGTCATGCCCCACTGAATATTTGAGGCCCCGAATTTTTTCAGCAGATCGACCGACCATTTTATATCACCTGTCAGGGCATCGAAACAATAAACAACTCCCTGCCCGCTTAAAAGATAAACCAATTTGCCAACCACCGTTGGAGTTGACCGTGGACCGGTGTAATTTGTAAACCACTCCAATCCATACGCTTTTTTCCACATCAGCTTTCCTTTCAGATCGAAAGAATAGAGCACGCCAATGGTATCGGGCATACCGGTGGTAAAAAGCCTGCCATCACCAATACCCATGCTACTGTGCCCGGCACCAAGTCCATCAAAAGACCACAATAAAGAAGGGCCGCCTTCAGGCCACGCTTTCAACAATTTTTTTTCAGGATAAATACCATCGCGGTTTGGGCCACGCCAATTCAAATAATCGGGGCTGTTTGTAAATGAAAAGATGATAAACAAACCAAAAAACAGGAAAAGCTTATTTTTTGCCATAGCTGTTGGGATTGAACATTTCAAGGTAAATCTATAAAAATTCCCTTGACAGCCAAATCTGCTAACTTCAACCACTAGTTGATCTTTCTCAACTATTTTTGCAGTTTTGTGAATCAAAACCCAAAACATTTGTGCAATGCCCAAAATTAGTGTCGAGACAAAAGAAAAAATTCAGTCTCTTTCGAAAGCAGATTTGGAGAATATTGTAGTGAAATTTGCCGGGAAGGATAAAATCTTCTACGACTATCTTTTGGTGAATTACCTGAATAAAGAAGATGGAGACCAGATTTTGTTTGAAGAAGCCAAATCTGACATCGAAAGACTTTTCGTAAAAAGATATAAGGGATTTTCTGAAGAATTACAACTTGCTAATATGCTGGCAGCTTGTACAAAACGAATCAACGAATTTACCAAAGTCACAAAAAACAAAAACCTGGAAGCAGATCTACTTCTGCATGTTTTAAATGTTCCTTTTTCCATGAGTGGAAACTTATTTGGGACATGTTTCACCGCCTATGATAATAAAGTCGCAAATATGCTAAAGCGATTGATTAATGTAGTCAAAAATAAATTGCATCCAGACTATCAGATTGAATATCAAGAAACAATAAACGACTATTTGAATATACTTCATCGCAGGTCTAGCTTTCTTAATTCGGTATATGCTCTTCCTAAATCAATTTAGATTTCATTTTCAAAAAAAACCAAAACCTATGATTTTCAGATATCTGTTCCTGCTGCTTCTTATTTCTGCTTTTTCTTCTTTCGGGAAATCTCTTGTAAAATCAGGCAATCCAGAACTCGTTTCGAAAATCAAATCGACTTCAGGATTAGTTGCCTTTTGGGATTTTAAAGAGGAAGCCGGAAAAGCGAGGAAAGCTTTTGGAAAAGGGAAATTCCCATTAACAGAGCAAAAAGGTACGATTCCTCGTATTGAAGAGGGGCCACTTTCAGGCTGTTCCGCTTTGTTTCGCGACAGCGCTTTTCTTCGGTTACCGAATTTCAAAACAGGTAAACTGAACATTTACGGCAAAAATCAAGGAGTAACCGTGATGGCCTGGGTAAAATGGGAAGGCAAAACCGGATTCGTGGGTGGTATGTGGAACGAATATGCGTCAGGAGGAAAACGACAGTATGGACTTTTTGTAAGTCTGCCCCATTACGACGGAGGCGATCAGGTATGCGGGCACATTTCGCACACCGGAAAACCAACACCGCCGTTTCCGTATTCCATCGATTATTCGGCCAGCAAACAAACCGTTGAAAAGGGACAATGGCAATTTGTGGCTTTTACCTATAATGGAGAATACATCTGCTCTTACCTGAATGGCGATTTTGAAACCCGTGAGCCGGAACTGATCAGAAACACCAAAGGTTTTCCGGGTTACCCGGAAGGAATGACACATTCAAAAAATCCGTACTTTTATCCTGATGGAATGGGAAACAACGGATCGGATTTTACAGTTGGCGCCGTATTGCTGGCTCGCGGAATGGGCAACTATTTCCGGGGACAAATTGGCGGGTTGGCTGTGTTCGACAGGGCATTGAGTGCAGAGGAAATCGGAAGATTTAAGTAGAAGCCCCATCCCCAACCCTTCCCCAAATAGGGAAGGGAGTTTCGGCACAGAAAACGCGGTCTATCTGATTATAAACGAGACTAAAGTCTGAACTTGCAGGATGTATAGTCCCCCGATTGGGGGATTTAGGGGCAATTTCCAAAGTTCCAGATTCTGGTATGTTAAATATGTGTTTTCGTGCCTTTGTGTTAAAACTAATCAGTCAACTATGAAAAATCTTCTTTTCCCCTTTTTCTTTTTCCTCTTTTCTCTCTCCTTTCAGGTAAAAGCCCAGGAGCCCGAAGACAGTGTTATCGTTGTAAAAGGCCAGGTGAGCGACTATTCAATCACCTTGAAAAAGAAGAAATTCCGAACCGGGCAAGTTAAAGGTCCCGACGGAAAACCTTTGGATGGTGCAACAGTTATGTATCAATACAGTCCGGCTCATGATAATACCGATGCAAACGGGATGTACAAAATCGCTGATTACGACGGTACCATCATGGTGGTGTATTATCCCGGAATGGAAATGGCCAATGTGAATGTGAAGCGGTTGGGAAGTAAGGTAGATTTTAAGCTAATTCCGCAAAAAAACGTTTCAGTAAAGGTTGATAAAGCAAAGGTTACCGAATGGTTCGATCCGCTGAACGATCATCCGAAAACCTTCTGCAACCCGGTAAACATCAGTTACAATTTCGAGCCGTACAACAACAACGTGAAACCGAATGGATCCTTCCGCTCGGCAGCCGACCCGATTTTGGTCAACTACAAAGGCGAATATTTCCTGTTTTCGACCAACCAGGGCGGATTCCATTATTCCAAAGATTTGAGTCACTGGGAATTTGTGTATGCCAGTTTCCAACGCACCCCAACCGACGACGATCAGTGTGCCCCATCTGCTTTTGTGAGCGGCGACACGCTTTTTTATGTGGGATCGACATACCGCGGATTACCCGTTTGGTACAGCACCGATCCCAAAAGCGGTCGTTTCAAACGAAAAATTGAGTCGGTTTCGTTGCCCTTTTGGGACCCGGGATTTTTCCTTGACGACGATCAACGCCTGTACATGTTCTACGGATCGAGCAACGAATTTCCGCTGAAAGGCGTTGAATTGAACCGCAGCAATTTTTACCCGAAAAGCAAAATTACTGATGTGATGATGTTACAGCCCGAACAGCACGGCTGGGAACGTTTTGGCATGAACAACGACGACAGCACCACACTGGCGCCCTTTACCGAAGGGGCTTTTGTGAATAAACACAAGGGCAGATACTATTTTCAGTATGGTGCTCCCGGAACCGAATTTAAGGTGTATGCCGATGGCGTTTATGTGGCTGACCAACCATTGGGCCCTTTCACCTACCAAAAGCACAACCCGATGTCATACAAACCCGGAGGTTTTGTGCAGGGTGCGGGTCACGGAGGAACCTTTCAGGATAACTACGGAAATTACTGGCATGTGGCCACCTGCATGGTATCGCTCAAATACAAATTCGAGCGGCGCATTGGCATTTACCCGGCCGGTTTCGACGAGGATGGAACGATGTACGCCTCCACCGGCTATGGCGATTACCCTTGCCTGAACCCGACCAAAGCCACCGATCACCGCAGCGGAACATTCTCGGGATGGATGCTGCTTTCATACCAAAAGCCAGTTACCGTTTCTTCTACGGATGAAGACTTGGTTGCCAAAAATGCTTCGGATGAAAATATGCGTACCTATTGGGCTGCACAAAGCGGTAATCCCGGCGAATGGCTGAAAATGGATTTGGGCTCGGTGAAAGAAGTCCGCGCTTTGCAAATAAATTACTACGAGCACAAGGCATTTCAGCACAACAAGGCGATGGATTTGTACCACCAATACCGCATATTCCATTCGGCTGACAGCCAAAACTGGACGCTGCTGGTGGACAAAAGCGACAACGACCGCGATATCCCGCACGATTACGTGGAACTGAAAAAACCTGTAAATACCCGTTTCCTGAAAATTGAAAACATTCACATGCCAACAGGCTCGTTTGCCATCAGCGATTTTCGGGTGTTCGGACTGGCCAAAGGTGAGAAACCTGAAGAAGTGCGCAACTTTAAAGTTGACCGCTCAACCACCGACCCACGTAATGCACAAATAAGCTGGAGCCCAACAGCAAAAGCTTATGGCTACAACATTTGGTATGGCGTTTCGCCCGGCAAATTGTACAACTGCATTACCGTAAACGGCGAAACCAGCTACAATTTTCGCGGACTGGACAAAGGAACGACTTATTATTTTTCGATTGAAGGGCTGGGAGAGAGTGGGAGATCGGAGATGGGGAAAGAGATGGAGACGAAGTAGATTATTCCTAAATGGCCTTTGGTTAAAACCAACAAAGAAGGATAGGCAAAGCTTTGAATGAGCGAAAATCTATTTCAATGAGGTAATATCCTTTGCTTCCGGTAAAAACCGGAACAGGCAGTATCGCTTTAGCGGAAGGGCAAGGTTGCCATTTAATTCCAGGTTATTTATTTTTCAAACTAATTGGAGGATCGGGTAATACTTGGTTATCCTAATTATTATAAACACTCGACAATATCAGTTCATTCATCGACGACAAGATGAAAAGCGCCCCAAAAAATACAAGCGTAAAAAAGACAGCGATTCCGATGATAAATGAAAAAATGAGTTGGGTAACAATGCTGGTAATAATAAGCGAAATGAAAGCGATACTCAAAGCCAAAGCATACAAGGTATCCAATTTGACAGTCCAGGTAATTTTTAATGATTCCTTTTGTTTGTCTATGATAATGTTGCCCTCTTTATAAATTCTAAATAGGGTTAGATTAGCTTCGGTATAACCAGAAGCTGGTATTGTTATTTTAATGGTGCTAAAATCAATTTTATTTTCTGAAACGTTGGTTCTTGCTTTCAATGCGTTTAATTGAGATTCAATTTTTGCTTTAATAAGAGGAATCCCATTGATTTTCCTTTCCGTAATTGTCAGGGTATTACTTAGTTCATTCCATCTCATGGCCTTACTCTTAAAAAGTTATTCGATTGATCGATCGGACGGTGGGTTATTTCATCCCCGGTGTAATAATCCGGTAATTTCCACTAAGGTGCATCATGCTGAACAGGTAGAGCAGACCATCGTAATACGGATCAAAATAGCCATCTTCGTAAGGTTCGAGTTTGGCATTCCACACCGCATCCACAAATTTCCAGCTTTTAGCCTGTGTACCCATGATGGAGGCAGCGGCTGAAGTGGATACCAATCCCAGTGAATGCCTTAGTTTTTGGAATCCGCCAGCACCAAGAATTTCTTTCTGTTCCGGTAATGATCCATCCATCATAAACTGATCTTCGAAGGTATCGATGCCCCGGCAGAAGAGGAAATTCTGGAACCGTTTGCCATAATCCTGCTGCCATTTGGTGTCTTTGGCATACCACGAATAATCCATGGCAATGTTCATGGGTACCCGCCACGAATCGTAACGGAAGGCCGGTTGCATTCTCCAGAAATTTCGTGGTTTTCCGCTAAAATCGCTGTAGTCAGAATTTAGTGCATTTTCCCGATTACAGGCACGGTGCAGGAAAACCCGGGCAGTATCGGCACAATCGCGGTAAAACTGTTCGTGTCCGTCTTTGGCATATTCGGCCCAAACCTCGTAAAAGGCAGGTAAGTGGTACGACGGGTCGGTCCAGCCATAGCCACCTTTGTCGGGCACAAAGGTGATTTGCTTGTGTTCGGTGTTCAGTACATTCATTACACCTCCGGTGCCGTCCTTTTTCCACATGGCATCCAGAATACGGCGGGCTTCGGCGTAGTAATTAAATCCGGTTTCGTTTCCCCAACGGTTGGAGGCAAAAATCAGAGCAGTAACAAAATACAATTCACCATCGGAGGCCGAACCCGGTGAGTTTTGCTTGAAGGTTTTATTGTTGACACTCCAGGCAAAATAGGCATCGCGGGCTCCTCCCTGATGTTGCATGTATTTTTTTGTCCATCTCCACAACTTGTCAAAAACCTCTTTTTTATCGAGTTGCACCGCCACCATCAGGCCATAGGAAAGTCCTTCGGTGCGACAATCGTTGTTTTTCAGGTCCGAAACATAGGCCATTGAGTCCCCTACTTCGAAATATACCCGGTTGGGCCCCTCAAAAAGATCTTGATAAGCTTTGGTGAGTTTGGCGTCAATATTTGCCTGGCTGTATCCGGCTTCAAGAAATACATTACGGTATTTTCCGGTTTCGTGGGCTCCTTTGGTCCAGGGTTTCATCTTTCCCCGTCTATCTTTCACATCTTTATTGCAGTCAGGATAAGGTGTTACTGTTTGTGCTAAACAGAAAATGCTGAGCATAAAAGTCAGTATGGCGAAACAAAGTATTTTTTTCATATTACTTGGGTTAGGTTCAGGCTTTAAAAGTAAAATATTATTGTATGAAATGCTCTTTGTTAACGTTTTATTTCCCCCGTTTAAGCAGCGGCAGCCCAGCCAGTCGGGCAATCATTTCAGCAGCCTTATCTCCTTCAGGACTGAAAGCCCATACAAAAGCTACTTTTAACGGATATTTTTTTCTGATGCTTTCAATAGCAGCCAGCGCCAGTTGTTTGGTGATTCCTTTGCGGCGATATTCTTCCAGGACCAGAGCCGAACACAGGTAAATGGCGTCGTAGCTGACGTTCAGCGGGGTTAGTTCGAAGAGTTCTTTTTCTGAAATTTCCGATTCCAGAAACCGCTTCATTAAACCAATTGTGGTTGGGATAAGTAAAACCCATGCTACCGGTCCGTTTCCTTCGTCGTGCGCCGAAACCGTGTCCGGATGGATCTGATGCAGCCGTTCCAGTACTTCCGGGTTTACATCGAGTTGATTGGGATCGCTTTTCACGGCAAACACCTTGTCGGCCAGTTGTATCAATCGTTCGAAGTTGCTTAAAGCCATTGGGTAAAATTAGTGATTCAAAGTTCTCATTCTAAACAAGCCTGATAATTTGTATTGAAAGCCTGATAATGATTACTGGAAAACAATTGAAAACAAGGGCTCTTCCCCATGAAAGAGCAATGTTTCCCTGCAAACGATAATTACTAAAAGAAAAAAATAATCGTTAAGTTTGTCTAAGGATTAAAAGTTAAAATTATGAATTCAGCCGAAATAAAATTGGAACTATTCCGTAAAATAGATAATCTCGATAACAGCAAATTAGAGAAAATCTATAACAGCCTTGTTGGCTTACTAAATTCCGCTTCGTTAAGTGAATCGACGATGAATCAAGAGTTAAAAGTAGCACTCGAAGAGGCGATAGATGCCAGCAAAAAGGGACAAATTCATTCTCACGAGGACGTGATGCAAAAAACGAAAGAGAAATACTCTAAATTGTTTTAGATGAAAATGATAGTCTGGAATGATTTAGCTATGCGTGATTATCATGAGAATATTGACTATCTGTTAAGCAAATGGTCTGATAGAGATGCAATTAATTTTATTACAGATGTTGATTCGCTAATTTTCAATTTAAGACAAGGCAATGTTGAATTCAAAGAATGTGGCTATTTGGATATTAAACAATGTGTGGTTTGCAAACAAATTACACTTTATTACAGGCATATCGAATCTGATACAATAGAATTACTTCGTTTTTGGAATAATTATCAGGATAATAAAAACCTTAAGCTATAACCATTTACCATCCAATTTGTAATTATACCTACAAATAAACACTGATCATGCTTGTTTCAGGAAATATCATAAAAATGCGGTCGGAATACGCCGATCCGGTGCAGTATTTTCTTCCTTTGGGAGAGGCTGAATTGCCAATGAATGAACTGATTGGAAAATCAATCAGCATGAAATTTACTGGCCAGATCAACTGTATTGCTTGCGGAAAACGGACCAAAACTTCGTTCGGGCAGGGCTTTTGCTACAATTGTTTGCAAACGGCTCCCGAAGCCAGTGAAACGGTGATGCGTCCCGAATTATCGAAAGCTCACCTCGGCATTGCCCGCGACATGGACTGGGCCCGCGAACACGACCTGATCGACCATTTCGTTTATCTGGCTGTTTCCGGAGAGCTGAAAGTGGGAGTGACCCGCCATCACCAGGTGCCAACCCGTTGGATCGATCAAGGTGCAACTCAGGCAATAATTTTAGCCAAAACGCCCAACAGGCATATTTCAGGAGTTATTGAGGTTTATCTGAAAAACTTCTTCTCGGATAAAACCAACTGGCGTTCGATGCTCCAGAATAAGGATGTTCAGGAATACAACCTTCAGGAAGAAAAAGTAAATGCGTATCAGTTGCTTCCGGCCGAATTGCTGCAATATTTGTGCACCGATGACCAGGTCTGGAAAATGCGATATCCATGTTCTGTTTTTCCGGAGAAAGTAACCAGTGTTTCGTTTGATAAAGACCCGGTAATTACAGGAATACTGAATGGAATAAAAGGGCAATACCTGATTTTTTCGGACGGACGGGTGCTCAATATCCGAAAACACAATGGCTACTGGTTGGAAATCAGCACAAATGACTAAATTGATAAATTTACATACGAAGGTCATAAGTCTTTTCTTCTCCGCTTTTTTTTTCGTTAATTTAGGATTCTTAAAAACCAGAATTGACAAAAAAACATTTTTGATATGGAAAATATAGACTGGGGTAATCTGGCGTTCGGTTATATGAAAACCGATTACAATATACGTTGTACCTACAGCAACGGAGCATGGGGCGATTTGGAAGTGAGCGACAGCGAGTATCTGAACCTGCACATGGCGGCGACTTGCCTACATTACGGGCAGGAATCGTTTGAAGGTTTAAAAGCCTTTCGCGGAAAAGATGGTAAAATCAGGGTTTTCCGGATGGACGAAAACGCCAAACGTATGCAGGATTCGAGCGTTGGAACGATGATGGCCATTCTTCCGATTGAAAAATTTGAAGAAGCCGTTGTTAAAGCCGTGAAATTGAACGAACGTTTTGTTCCGCCTTACGAATCGGGCGCTTCATTGTATATCCGTCCGTTTTTATTCGGAACCGGCGCTCAGGTAGGTGTTAAACCTGCATCAGAATACATGTTCGTTATTTTTGTAACACCTGTTGGCCCATACTTTAAAGGTGGGTTTCAAACTACACCGTTTGTAATTATGCGCGAGTTCGACCGCTCTGCACCGCTCGGAATGGGTAAATATAAAGTGGGTGGAAATTATGCTGCCAGTTTGGTGGCTGGCCAAAAAGCCCACGAATTGGGTTATTCCAATGTGTTTTATCTCGATGCCAAAGAAAAAAAATACATCGACGAATGTGGTGCGGCCAATTTCTTCGGAATCAAAAACAACACTTACATCACTCCAAAGTCAAGTTCTATTTTACCGTCAATCACCAATAAAAGTTTGATGGTTTTAGCTCAGGATCTGGGAATGAAAGTGGAACAACGGCCGGTTGCAGTGGAAGAACTGGCAACTTTTGAAGAGGCCGGAGCCTGCGGAACTGCTGCTGTAATAAGCCCAATTGAGCGGATTGACGACTACGACGAGAAAATATCATACATTTTCTCGAACGACGGCAAACCGGGTCCGGTTAGCGAGAAACTCTACAAAAAATTACGTGGTATTCAGTACGGTGACGAACCTGATACCCACAACTGGGTAACAGTCGTCGAATAATACGGCATAAAAATGTATAAAAACCCTGCACTGACGACCATCATGCAGGGTTTTTCAGTAATTTACACCCAATTCTAAAATAGCTTGTTATGAAACTTACCAAACATTTATTAATGCTGTTTTCTCTGGCATTATTACTGATTGTATTTAGTTCAGGCAGAAAGAAGTCGTCGTTCACATTGGTTTTATTGCCCGATACACAAACATATACATCCAATTATCCTGAAATCTTCAAATCGCAGACGAATTGGATCGCAGAAAATGCAAAAAACATATCTTTTGTTCTGCATCAGGGCGATATAACTGATAAAAATAGCGAACCGCAATGGAATGTTGCAGTCGAATCATTTAATAAGATGGATGGAAAAGTTCCTTATACTTTTGTTCCCGGCAACCATGATACAAGTGATGGCGGAAATGCGGTTGACCGCAATAATTCTATGTTGAACAAGTTTTTACCTTACAACAAGTACAGCAAATTACCAAACTTCGGTGGAGCTTTTGTGGCCAACGATATGACCAATACCTGGCATACCTTTAAAGCAGGTGGATACAATTGGTTAATCGTTTCGCTGGAATTTGGCCCTCGAAACAAGGTACTCGATTGGGCAGCAGGTGTTATTGAAAAACATCCAAAACACAAAGTCATCGTTAATACTCATGCCTATATGTATTCCGATGATACCCGCATGGGTGAAGGAAAAGGGCATAAATGGCTTCCGCAGAATTACGGTGTTGGGAAAGCTGTAGGCGAGGATGCAG
>JAHEYU010000002.1 GCA_023251435.1 Bacteroidota bacterium | reverse complement strand
TTAAAATTAAGGAAAAAGGTAGATTCGATTTCCTTGTTGTCACCTCACTGTCTGCCACGAACCAGAACCAACGGGGTGAAGACAAACACCAATCATAGAAAACACTTGGCAGTGCACAAATAGTCTTTTCCATCAACTCTAGCAGGGGTTGTTAAACTCAAAAATTCTTTGGTGTTCGGAGCGCCACGATAAACCATTCCCAAAAGATCAGCTGAATACCAAACCGTGAGGTTCCTAGTTCCTTCTCGGCTGATTGTGTAAGGGCTCCATCATACTTGTTTTTATTAAAATCCACACAAAGCAACCGTTGTATTTATCGGCTGTGGGCTACGCCTAAACAAAAATTTTCCCGGTATTTTTCTCCCATTCTGTCCTAAAAATCTTCCAGTTGCTTTTTGTTTACCGAAAAATTCAACAGTAAAAAGGGCATGAATTTTTTAAAAACTATCGTATGAAAACTTACACTTTAAAATCAGCCGCAAAGAATCAGGAAACTAACACAGTTTGGGAGGCATTCGTTGAATATCTGGAAACAGTTTATTTCGAGGGTGCTGCCGATGAGCTCGACAAAGAATTGGTTGAGTTCGAATACAATTCTTATAAGAGTTGTTACGGGGAATAACCGTAACAGCTTCATCTTCAAGAGGCGAAATGCCTCTTTTTTTGTGCTCATTTCTTCAAAAGAAATAGTCAGAAGGGGTTCTCTCTCCTACAATTCGTGAGCAAAGTTATCTACGCATCCCGGAAAAGTCAAGGCTTGCTTCTTATACTAACCAGCTGGTGTTCTGATCGAAGCAACATTTCATGCTTGTTCAGTTTTTAACACGTAACCCGCATCACGTATCCCGCAACCCGTTAAAAACTGACATTCGGCCATTGACTAGAATCCGGTCTGCTCGATGGGTATTTGGCTCAAAATTAACAGGCGAGCCAGATGCCAAAATAAGTCCCCGGGGCAGGGGCAAATCACATGAAATTTTTCGAGGGAATTAAAACATTGGATGAATTGCGCAAGGAATACCGTCGCCTTGCATTTCTGTATCATCCGGACAAAGGTGGCGACACAGCCATTATGCAGGTAATCAATGACCAGTACGACCGGCTGTCCAAAAAGCTGATCAATGGCAATGCTGATTTTTCGGATGCCAGGAAAGAGTATGAACAGCAAGTTTCGGAAGAAATGCGACAACGGTTAGACCGGATTATCTGCTTGCCGGGCATAGTTATCGAGCTGATTGGTTCATGGATCTGGATTACCGGCAACACTTTTGCGCTAAGGGAAACATTGAAAGGCGAAGGCTACAAATTTTCCCATCCCAAAGCAGCCTGGTACTGGCACAAAGGGGAATACTTCAAGAAGTCCGGCAAACTGATGTCAATGGACGAAATGCGTAATGCCTGGGGGTCTGAAAAAGTGGAATCTCAATATGCAAATCAAAATAATTTCATTCACTAAAATTAAACACAATGACTTACAAAAACGATCCACGAATGATTACTGCAAAGTTTACTTCAGCCTGTTCAAGATGTGGCTGCAAAATTAAAAAAGGTACCAGCATTTATTCCTGGCCATCAGACCGAAAGGCGTATTGTGAAGAATGTGGCGACGGTCCATACAGACAGTTCAGATCAGCAGCTGCTGACGAAGATATGATGAATGGAAATGGTCCATGTGCTTACTGAAAAAAGGAAAGTGGCTTTGCCACTTTTTTTTGGTCGTTAACCAAACTATTTGGGACATTTTCTCCCCTAAAATCCTTTCGGCATTTGGTTTTCAGCTTGGAAGACCATCTTCATGGCAGACTGTTTCCTTCTTTTGAGATTTTTGTTTCAGGCAATCATCCAGTGGAATGGATGCACTTTGGCCTGATTCAAGTTGTATAGCCGGTCATCTTCACACATTGGCACAGCCTCAAATTATACTTTTCCCCTAAAGTTTCAAAATCGACAATAAGTCCACTGACTATTGACAATTCAAATGTGATTTCGAGGTTTACTGGTGTAACCGTTTCACAACGTAGTTTTCTACGGTTGACAGAATATTGAACTGTTAGTCAAAAATTATCTACAAAGATTTATTCTTAGATGGAAGGAATCCCGACAATGAATTTTCTCGGCATATCCTCACTGCGTTCCGGTATTCCAATTCCTTCATTGCCACCCTTCATCAGAATAGTCATCATGCAGAAATTTTTTTTATAACTTAAAAATCAATATTATGACAACTTTTGAAAAGCATTACATTGGAAAAGGAACACAAGTAGAAAACCTGGACATCATTAAGATCGTGTTACCATTAGAAGGACTTGAAGAAGCCGTGTTTGAAAAGAACGGAGTAAAGTACCTAAGTTTTGAGTTGGCCAAATTACGCCAAGAAGACAAATTCGGCAGAACCCACACTTGTTATTACCAGACCAAAGTTTCTTCAGCCATCCCAACTCAGGACGAAGCTGCTGAAAAACAAAAGAAATCCGGCAAAAAGAAGTCAAAGAAACAGACTGCCGACACTGAAGACGATCTTCCTTTTTAGCAGAAAACCACAAGAAAGCCGAAAGGCTTTTTTGTGTGTCGTACATTTCCGCTACCGTTATTATTCATGCGCATTTCATTTCTTCTTTTAAACCAGTCAAAGAATTTGTTGCAAATTACCTCTTAGCCTTAATTTGTAATTAGAAATTTATAATTAGAATTTCTAATTATAGTCACTAAACAACATCCGATCATAAGTATAAAGCAGTAAATTTACTTAGATGCAACCGATGATCATAA
>JAHEYU010000147.1 GCA_023251435.1 Bacteroidota bacterium | reverse complement strand
CTATTCCGGGACAAACGAAAATTTCGAAGGACGAATCTAGGATATTGGTTGCCAGTCTTGAAGACTGGCAATCAAAATACGGACTACTGATAAAGGAGCAGACAAAAACAATAAGTGAAAAGCTCAAGTACGAAAAAGATATTCAATCAGCGCGTGAAATCCAATTCAGCATTATTCCTTCTGGGAAACCTGATTTTTCGGAATATCCTGAAATTGATCTTTTTGCTGTTCTGAAACCGGCTGGCTCTGTTGGCGGAGATTTATATGATTACTTTTTTATAGATAAAAGTCATCTTTTAGTTGTAATTGGCGATGTTTCAGGAAAGGGAATACCTGCTTCTCTTTTTATGGCTATTGCAAGCACTTTGATTAAAACCCACGCAAAAATACTTTCATCCAGAGAGATCGTCAGCCGCGTAAATAAAGAATTAAGCCAACGGAATTCAAACCAGTATTTTGTCACTTTATTTGTAGGAATTCTGGATATCGATACAGGAATCATGGATTATTGTAATGCTGCACATAATTTTCCATACATTTTAAGTGCTGATGGATCTTTGCGCACATTATCAAAAAGCCATGGATTACCTCTGGGGATTTATAAAAACAAAGATTACAAAAGTAGTATCATTGATCTTCACTTTGGAGATATGCTAGTACTGTATACTGATGGTGTAATTAATTCGCAAGATAGTAGCAATCACCATTATGGTACAGATCGACTGGAGCAAAATATTCTTAATCTGACTGATATTGAAGCAGAAGAAGCTGCTAACCGATTACTTAAAAGTATTATGATATACGAGAGCGAAGAACTTCAGGCCGATGATGTTACTTTGCTAATTTTAAGATTCCTTAGTAAAAAGAGGCCGTCTCAAATCAAAATTGGGATGGCCTTTCTTTTTGCATTCATTTTTTATTTTTGACAACTGGTTGCAGTATTTTATGGTGTTTGGCTTATGCTGATTCTTGAATCTGACATTTTCTGGATCCTGACAGTTTATACTGAACAAAAAACAGCTTTTCGCCATTTTTAGGCCCCAATTTTGGATAAATTGTGTGCCAGAACGACCAAGCCGGTTTCGATCTCCACTTTTATTTTGCCACGGAGAGAAAATCTTCGGAATCCTTTATTTTGTTTGATGTTGCCAAAGGTGGCTTCAACATCTGCCGGTCGTCGTTTCCGGTGTGCAACACCTTCCTCGCTTAGCAGCATATTCCTTGCTTTTTGTTTATGGCGTTCAAGATTGTGATTCACTTCTATGATTCGCTCTCCTTTGGACTTGTGACAGCCCCAGCGTAATGGACATCCCTGACAGTTTTGTGCCTGGTAAAAGCTTACTTTCTGTTCAAATCCTGTGGTCGTTTTACGTTTCCCCTGACCAATGTTTTGCATTTTCTGTCCCATCGGACAATAGAAACAATCAAGTTCAGGGTTGTAATAATGATTTTCTCTGCGAAAAATATCTTCTTTAAACTTGCGGGTTTGTTCTTTATGAAAGTAACTGAACTTGATAAATCCTTCTATTTCTTTCTCTTCAAGAAACTGATAGTTTTCTTCCGATCCGTAGCCTGAGTCAGCTGTTGCTGTTTCAGGGTAGTTGCCATACTGTTCTTTGTGGGATTCGAGATGCTCAATCAGGGTGCTGGTGTCCGTGGTGGTTTGGGTAAGGGTATAGTTGACAACAAATTGGTTATTGGTCGAGAATTGCCAGTTGTAGCAGGGTTTTAACTGTCCGTTCTTCATATGATCCTCCTTTGTGCGCATAAAAGTGGCATCACAATCGGTCTTGGAAAAACTGTTGCGTTCCTGGAGTATCTCTTGCTGGGTCTGGTATTTGCGTAAGTTCACAGGCCAATGTTTGGCTCCGTAATCAAGCTTTTTTTTTACTTCCGGATCAATTTCTTTATCCTTCAGTTTTTGGTTAATCTGCCGAATGGTTTCTTCTACTTTTTCTGCCGATATCTCTGTAAAATCTGGAGTTTCTGGTTCTGAAAGTTCGGTGTTGTATACATTCTGTGCATAAGACCACAGCGATTCAAGCTGGGTTTTAATCTTTAGTTTCTGGGTTTTAATGGCTTTGCCCCAAACAAAGGTGTATCGGTTGGCATTGGCCTCGATTTTGGTTCCGTCAACAAAAACTTCTTTGATACTCAGGTGCCCTTCTTCGGCCAGCAAAAGAACCACAGCTGAAAAAATATCTTTCAAATGGCCTTCCAACCGTTTGCCTCGAAAGCGGTTGATCGTGTTATGATCCGGCATGTTCATCCCACTGAGCCACATAAAATAAATGTTCTCCTTTAATGACTCTTCCATCTGACGACTGGAGTAAATATTGCGCAAATAGCCGTAAATAAGCACTTTGAGCAGCATGCGTGGATGGTAACCAGAACTGCCGCCGCCTTTGTAAGTACTAATCAATGGATGGATATCGATCTTATCGACCACCCGATCCACAACCCTGACAGGATGATTCGCCGGAACCATCTCATCCAGGCTGGGAGGCAGCAACATAGCCTGTTTGGGACTGTAGGATTTGAAAGGTATTTTTCTTGGTATTGTCATGCCTGAAGATACTAAACTCCTAACAATCAACCAAAGCGAAAGAAAACAAAGTTTAAACAATGTGATGCTATTCGCTGGTTTTTCACTTGAAAACAAATAAAAGAGGCTGAACTCTTTTGAGACAGCCTCATAATTATTAAGATGAAATCCTTGCTTTCCCCGTACTATTTATTTCGGCTTTTTTGGTTTTCCCGACAAGTTATGTGTAATTTGCAGTTGAAATTCAATTCCAGATGCAGGCATCCAAAT
>JAHEYU010000122.1 GCA_023251435.1 Bacteroidota bacterium | reverse complement strand
CCCGGCGTCCAGGGTGAAACCATGTTGTAGCTTTTGTAAGCCGCCATAAACCCAGGTTTCGAGTCGCCCGATTCTGTTCTCCAGTTGGTTGGCACACCACCAATTACATAACAGCCCCTATCCTGAAGAAATTTGATGAGCTCGATGGTTTTCGCCGCATTTCCTACCCGTGAAGTAAAGCCGGGGCCCCAGATTTGCACCACCGGCTTGTTGTTCACTGTTGCATAAGCTGGCGAGGAAGTTAAGGAGTATGCTTGCTCTATATTGAAAACCCAGTCGTATTTAATGCTTTCGACCCATGCATTTTCATCTTTCCCCGACGACATATCGTAACAGATATAAAAGATTCGTTGGTTAGCTTCACAAGCTTTTTTAACTTTTACTGGTTTGGCTGAACTTGAGTTGGAAATGGGATATGGACTGTCGCCTATGAAACGTTGCAGCGCCACCCCATCAATACCGGCTTCTTTCATCCATTTAAAGTGTTCGTCGATCACATCGGATGAACTAAACAAGGTGGCAGGTTCGCCGTTCCCCAAATTGTTAAAACCCGATTGTTTTCTGAATTCAGCCGGGAAATCGCTCATATCGGGATAAACCTCGAACGAAAAGTTATTCACATTTGGCCTTGTGTTCCCCGACCAGTGTACCCATCCTGTGTTCGAATCGCTTGCAGTAAACCACGCCTGATAGCCAGCTACCGACTTCCCTTTGAATTCGGAATAACTGCTTCCTGAAGTTGCCGGAACAGGCTCTTTTGTTGGGTCCAAAACACCTTTTGTTATTGAAATCTGGCGAATGTAAGCTTCTCCTGAAAATCTGAAGTCAGCCTGATTGTTCTGCAAATTGGCAAAGGCAGCGTCGGTCAGCCCGGTCTTAATTGTTATCCAGGTATTCGAGTTCGTTTTTGTAATCGATATTGGTTTGTATTTGTTGGATGCGGAGTTGTACTGAAACGAAAAATTATCATTTCCCTGGTCGAAATAGGTAATCTCAAAAATCAGTTTTGAATCAGTTGGCAAAATCAATGCATCATCAACTCTGAAATAACCGTACTTTCCCGAGGGGATATAGCGGCAATCCAATTGCCCTTTGGTTGCAGCTTCGGAATAAGCTTCAGCAGCCGAACTCGTATTCAGCACAAACGAAATTCCATTCCCTTCCTGAGGATTTGAAAATACAAGTTGCGCAACCGGAGTATTGGCTGATAATACTGATGTCAGGAATAAAAAACTTAAAGCAAAGGTAGAGGGGCGCATGTTTGTTGATTTGTATTTGATGGATTTAGAATGATGCAAATTAAGGATTGACCCATTAATTTTGTATTAATAAAGGATTAACGAAATTCAATTTCTATTGTTGACAGCGCTTTTTGAACAGAAATTCCAAACAGAATATTTTGATGTTTTTTAGCATCAGATGAATATTTTAAATAATTAAATATCAGCTATTTGCATTTGTTGTAGGATTTTATTTTCTTCAATATTAATCCTGTTAATGCAATATTAAGACAATATTATACCCTCCCGAATAATATTGAGTTCGATTTACAATCATCAAACATTATCAGTAGTCAAAAAAAGTCGAACAAAAACTTATGTATTAAATTCTAAAAATGTCTAACTATGAAAAAAACGAAACTTTTTCTTTTTCTGCTTTTGTTTCCGATATTTCTCTATTCTCAGAATAGGGCAGTGTCCGGAAAGATAACAGATTATTCAGGAGAAGGGCTCCCCGGTGCTTCTGTAACTGTGAAAGGGACAACCACTGGGGCAATTTCGGATGCTAATGGTGATTATCGCCTAAATGTTCCCGAAGGAAAAGCCTCAACTTTGGTCTTTAGTTTTATTGGATTAATAACCCAGGAAATAGAAGTTGGTAATAAAAGTACCATTAATGTTTCCTTAGCCTCGGACAATATTGGACTTGAGGAAGTTGTAGCGGTAGGTTATGGTACTCAAAAAAGGGCAACGATTACTGGATCTGTTGCTTCAATCAGAAACGAAGAGTTGATTAAAACCAAGTCCGAAAATGTTGTCAACATGTTAACAGGTAAATTGCCGGGTGTGCGTGTTGTGCAAAAGAGCAGTGCACCAGGTGCTTATGATTCAACAATTGATATCCGTGGTATGGGTAGCCCGCTGTTTGTAATCGATGGGATTACCCGCGACCAGGCTTATTTTGCCCGTATGGACCCACAGGAAATCGAAAGTATTTCAGTGCTAAAGGACGGTTCTGCAGCGATTTACGGTTTGCGCGCTGCCAATGGTGTAATTCTGATTACTACCAAAAGCGGAACTTCACGAGCTGGAAAAGTAGAATTTTCCTATACCGGTAACTATTCGGTACAACAGGCCCTGTATGTGCCCGAAGGCGTAGGTGCAGTGGATCACATGATGTTGAGAAACGAGAATACTTTCCAAAACTTCGCAACAAACTATTTGGTTCGCCAAAACCCGGTTTTTACGCAGGCGGATATGCAGCCTTACCTCGATGGGAAGCCATCTTACAACTGGATGGATGCCGCTTTTGAGAAAAATACGCCTCAACAACAACACAACTTCTCTATTGACGGCGGTTCTGATAAATTGAGCTATTTCATGAGTCTTGGATATGCGAATCAGGAAGGTAATTACAAAGGTGGAGGTTATAATTCCGATCGATGGAACTTCCGCTCTACTGTGGATGCACAGCTTACCAAAGATTTGAGTGCAAAGGTTACGATTGGTGCTATTATAGACGAAACAAACCGGCCAAACTCAACCAGCTGGTCAACCATGAAAGCAGCATGGTTGATGCGCCCTGATGCACCGTTATATGCAAACGACAATCCAGATTATCTGAATGGCGATGCATCGACCTTGTACGTCGGACGAAACGTTCTGGCAGAAATAGATCCGGCAATAAGTGGTACCAATAAAACAAATAACCGAAGACTTAACGGTACGCTTCAGTTAAAATACGATATCCCTACTATTAAAGGATTATATTTAAAAGGTTCATACGACTATGCCATGGAACTTCCAGACGAAACTCGCTACAAAAAAAGTTACAGTCTGTTTGTTTACAATGCCGGCACAGAAAAATATACTCCCGTTGTAGTAAACTCCCCATCAAGTATTGAACGAAATGCAGATTTCAATTTTGATACTGATTTGCAATTTGGCATACATTACGACACCAAATTTGGAGAACATGATATAAAGAGCTTTTTAATTTTCGAAGAAGCTTACAGTAAATGGGACTATTTCAGGGCTTACCGCGAGTTATTGATTGCTTCAGAATATCTGTTTGCCGGAGAAGCGCTGAACCAGGAAGGTACCGGAGGCACTCCAGGCGACCGCACCAGCCAGTCTTTAATTGGTTCGTTAACTTACGCATTCAGCGAAAAATACATGGTCGATTTTAGGTTCCGTTACGATGGATCGTCAAGGTTTCCGAAAGATAAACGCTGGGGATTCTTCCCGTCGGTTTCAGCCGGATGGCGCATAAGCGAAGAAAGTTTTATCAAGGACAATCTTTCATTTGTCAGCAATCTGAAACTGAGAGCTTCTTATGGTGAAATGGGCGATGACGGTTCGGCAAGCAACTATCCTCCGGTTTTGGGCTACGGCTTAACAAATAATATTGGATGGATGTTTGGTGATGCACTGAATGGCGGTCTTCAACCACAGGCAATTCCTAATCCAAACCTTACCTGGTACGAGATAAAGATGTACAACTTAGGTTTGGACTTTGGTGTATTCGACAATAAACTATCTGGTTCATTTGAACTCTTTAAACGCGACAGATCAGGATTATTGGCAACCAGCAGTTCGGTTGTTCCTGGTACAGTTGGTGCTAACCTCCCACAAGAAAACCTGAACTCCGACCGCAATTTCGGATGGGAAATTACAATGACCTACCGTGATAAGATTGGAGATTTCAATTACTACATTAATCCACTTATTTCATCGACACGGAGTATGCGTACCGAATGGCTCGAAACGGTTGCAAACAACCAGTTTGACCATTGGAAAAACAGAACCAGTGGCCGCTACAACAATATTTGGTGGGGTAACGAATCAGAGCACATGTTCACAAGCCTGGAGGAAATTCGTAATTATAAACTTCCGATGGGGCAGGGTTCTACTCCCGGCGATTGGATTCTTAATGACTGGAATGGGGATGGTGTAATTAATAGCGGTGATGAGCATCCGATCGCGACTACCGGTTTACCACTTTTCAACTACGGTATTAATATGGGTGGCTCCTGGAAAAATTTTGATATTGCTGTAAATTTCCAGGGATCTTATGGCGTGTTTGTCGAGTACGGTGAAGTTCTTATTTCTCCATTGTCTTTTGGTGGAAATAACTCCTTGTCATATTTTATGGACAGGTGGCGTCCTGCAGACCCAAATGCCGACTTTTTCAGCAGTGCAACCGAGTGGATACCAGGTTATTATCCGGTAACTGGCCATGATGGCCGCAGAACAGGAACAAATCTCGTTCAAAACGCTTCGTACATGCGATTGAAGACTTTGGAGGTGGGTTACACTTTACCAAAGAATTTATTTTCAAAAGCCGGAATAAAAGATTTCAGGGTTTACTTCAGCGGTTATAACCTATTGACATTTACCGGATTGAAGGATGTTGACCCGGAACGTCCGGGAGCAGCAGGTGGTGCTTCAACCAATACTGTCGATGTCTATAATTACCCGGTCAATAAAACCTTCACATTTGGTGCAAGCATTAAATTCTAAAAAATGAGAATCATGAAAATAAAATATCTATTATTTACATTGATATTCGGGTTCACTGTTTATTCATGCCAGGAACTGGAATTGAAACCAAAGGGTATCCTTGGAGAGCCCGAACTGTTTGGAACTGCGTTTGGCGTTCAGAAATACTTCGTTCAATTATACATGAATCTCCCGATTGAAGATTTCATTTATTACGCAAACAATTCTCCGGATAACAATATGGGCTATAAAGGCTACATGCCAGGTAACAATAATTACTGGCAGGCATACAAAAATAGCCTTGCAACCATGGGCGGCGAAATTTACGGTTGGAACGTAGATATTAAGGATGAAGGAGTAGGCTACTGGCCCTACGACCGTATCCGTATTGCAAACGTTTTCATTAATAATTTTCCCAATTACAAAAGCAAGTACGACGAGGCTACTTATAATTCATTAATGGCCGAAGCCCGTTTTCTGCGTGCTTTCTTTTACCAGGGAATGGCCAAGCGTTACGGAGGTGTGCCAATTATTTCAGAAGTACAGGACCCGATAAACACACCAGCTGAAGAATTGCAGGTACCACGTTCAACCGAGTACGATACCTGGAAATTTATCTATGAGGATTTGAAATTCGCCACGGAGAACATGAGCCCAACCAGTATTTCAGGTCGTGCCAACAAATACGTTGCTGCCGCCTTAATGTCGCGTTCAATGCTTTATGCCGGAAGGGTTGCTAAATATACCCGGTATTTGGGTTTTGAAACAGAAGCTGCCATGCAAAGTGGTTTTATCGGTATGGATCCTTCGAAAGCCGATGAATTTTTTCAGTATGCTTATGATGCCGGATTGATGATTAAAAACGGGCCTTATGCATTATACACAAAGAATTATCCTGATAAAGCAACAAATTTTGCCAACCTGTTTTTAGACAAAACTTCTTCGGAAAACATATTCGTTAAAGGGTATGATGGCTTAACTTTTGGGCATTGCTACGATGCATTGATGTCTCCAAATCCAGACTTCTCATCATTTGTTGGGGCTGAAGGTGGCCCGGTTTTGCAGTTTATGCAATTGTACGATTTCCCTGCACTGACCGATGCGCAAGGTAAACCTGTACGTTTCGCCAAACGCAGCGACATTAAAAATGACATGGAACCCCGTTTGCAGGGGACTTGCTATTTTGATGGTGATGTGCTTCGCGGAAAAACATTTAGTATCCAAAGAGGCATTTACGTTAAGTACACCGGAACGACTGCTGATGCGCAAAATGGAAGTAACGCAGCTCCAATCAATGCCACATCAAACCGGAAGTTGGGTAACAAGGGCGAAAAATACAATAATGTTCTTATTACTGGCGATCATGGAATGTTTGTGAACAGGGGAGGCGAAAACAATGCCTTTATGGGAGCCTTTATTCGTAAATACATTGATGTAAACAGGCCTACAAATCTGGTTAGCGTGAATAAATCGAATCAATCATGGATTGTATTCCGATTAGCCGAAATTTATCTTAACACAGCTGAAGCAGCTTACGAACTTGGAAAAAGAACTGAAGCATTCGATTATATACAGGCAATTCGCGAACGTGCAGGCAGCAAGGTAACACGCCCGGCAATTGATCAAACCACAAGCTCTACATATGGCTACCCAATTGAAGCAGGACTACAGTTTATACGCGACGAACGTGCCCGCGAACTCTATTGCGAAAACCATTACTGGTGGGACCTCAAAACCTGGAGAATTACCGATCAGGTGTTAAACAACCGCTATTTAAGGGCTTTAACCTGCTATTATGTGTTCGATGAAGCCAAGTACATTTACCTTGACGAGATCAACAGGGACAACCGTACCAAAACTGCTTCAAAACGAGCTTCTTATGAGAAAATTCCACAGGGAGAAATCAACAAGAATCCAAAATTGTTGCCACAAAACCCACTTTATTAATAACAAACCATTGAAATAGATGAATATGAAAAATATATTGTATTTACTAATTGTGGCTTTACTGTTATCGTTCTCTGCATGTCAGAAAATCGATAACTGGGAAGAACCAACTGCCAGGTTGTATGGCAATGTGATCGATAAATATACTGGCAAGAATTTGATGATGGATAACAACGATTGGCAAATTCGTATAATCGACAGAACCTGGGAAGAAAAAAATCCCGGAGCAGTTGCGCAATTCCAATCACTGGCAGTAATGAAAGACGGAGTTTATAACAATACAAAACTCTTTTCAGGAACTTACGACATGATTCCTTATGATGGACCTTTCTGGCCTGTTGACACTGTTAAAGGTGTGATTTTAGACAAAGAGACTCAACAGGATTTTACGGTTACACCGTATCTTCAGTTGTCAAATTTTACAGCAACCCTGAATGGAACAAACCTGACACTTTCATGTAACGTAAAAGCCCCTGTTATAACCGGGCTTCCAAACCTATATGAAGTAAAAGGTTTCCTGAGCCTTACAACTTTCTGTGGAAACTCAAATTATATCAATATTGCTGAATATAATAACCTAAGGAAGAATATCAACAAAACCTGGGCTGCCGAGGTTGGCGTTGCCGATAATAAGGACTACACTTTAGGCCCTTTCCTGGTAAAATCAGGCTATACCTATTATGTGCGTATTGGGGCAAATGTCAACGCTTTAAGTCGCAGATATAATTATACTGAAATTGTAAAAGTGGTGGTTCCATAAACGGAATAGGATGACAAATGTCCCGCTGTTCATATTGTTCAGCGGGATGTTTTATTTTTTCGACTGCTTTTATGGGGGCAATGGCGCTTGGCTTGAGAATCCCGATTTTGATGAAAAATGGATTATCGAATTTAATATTAGCATTTATTAAATAGTTTAAAATCTGGTAATGAAGATATACACAAGCCTCACGTTTATTATTGTTTCTGCATTATTAATGAGTATTAACTGCTCGAATGATGTGGAACAAAAACCAGAGGACAAACCGGTGGATAAGCCTGTTGAAAAACCGGCGGAAAAAGTTTACGATGAAACAGGTTGTCTTTATACTTCTTATAAAGGCCTGGTGATGGCCGGGTATCAGGGATGGTTTACTGCTGAAGGTGATGGCGCAGAAAGAGGCTGGCACCATTACGAAAAAAGCGGAAAATTTGAACCTGGAATGAATACAATTGATTTTTGGCCAGATGTGACTGAATACGCAAAAACTTACAAAACAGCTTTTAAATATGCCGATGGAAGTGATGCTTATGTATATAGCCCTTATGATGCCGAAAGCGTTGATCTGCACTTCAAATGGATGAAAGATTATGGTCTGGATGGAGTTTTCATGCAGCGTTTTTTAAGCGAGATCAAAAGTGAAAAAGGGAAAAGACATTTCAATAAAGTACTTGAAAATGCACTAAAAGCTGCGAATAAATACCAAAGAGCAATTTGTGTAATGTACGACCTAAGCGGCAGTACACCAGCAGATATGCAAATTCTGATCAACGATTGGAATGAGCTGCAAAATACTTTTTCGCTTTTTGATAATGTAAAAAACCCAACCTACCTGCGACACAATAAAAAACCATTATTGGTAATTTGGGGAGTTGGTTTTAACGATGGACGCAAATATTCAACCAGTGATGTTCAGGCAATGGTTACAAAACTAAAAGGTCCCGAAAAGAAAGTTTCCATCATGTTGGGCGTTCCTTATGGCTGGCGTACTTTAAATCGCGACACCGAAAACAATCCACTTCTACATACCTTAATCAAACAATGCGACATTATTATGCCCTGGGCTGTTGGACGTTACAATAGTTCAAGCTACGAAAGCAATGCAGTTACCCTTGTACCCGATATTGCATGGTGCAAAACAAACAACATTACATACATACCGCTGGTTTTTCCCGGATTTAGCTGGGGAAATCTCAAAAACGATTTTGGATTATACAATCAGATTCCCCGTAATAAGGGTGATTTCTTTTGGAAACAAGTGGCCGGAGCCAAAATGTCGGGAGCAGAATCGCTCTATATTGCCATGTTTGACGAAATAGATGAAGGAACAGCCATATTTAAATGTGCAAAGGAAGGGTTTCTTCCTTTGAACGGTGCTGGCAAATTTGTTGGAATTGAACAGGAATTGGGTACTGATTATTATTTGTGGCTTGCCGGGAAGGCAACAGATTGGTTTCATGGAGGAGGTAATTATAATGCAATGAAACCTGCAAGGTAAAGAATATTATAAAACCCCTGAAAGATGAAATATTTATATCCCGGCATAGTTGTAGCGGCATCACTTTCAAGCATAGGACTTCCTTTATTAGGAAACGGTTTACCAGTGCAACAGAAAAAGCCAAATGTTCTTATTATCCTGACTGATGACATGGGCTACGGGGATATTTCCTGTTACAACTCCAATTCAGTAAAAACACCTAACATTGACAAACTGGCAAAAAAGGGCGTACGTTTTACCGATTTTTATGTACCTACTCCCTATTGTGCCCCTTCAAGGGCCAGTTTATTGACCGGACGTTTCCCACTTCGTCACGGAATGGTGCAAAACCCGGCACCGGATGCCGGAATCAATGATGCCGGAATCAATGCGAATGAAGTTACTCTTGGCAAAGTATTTCAGACAGCCGGATATAAAACCAAACTCATCGGGAAATGGCACCTTGGGCATAAACCTGAATTTTTCCCGGTTAAACATGGTTTCGACGAATATTTTGGCATTCTCTATTCGAACGACATGCGACCGGTTCAGATCATCGAGAATATGGATACCGTGGAGTATCCGGTTGATCAGAGTTTATTAACTCAAAAATATACGAACAAGGCCATCGAATTTGTCACAACAAACAAGGACAAACCATTTTACCTTCACCTTTGCCATGCCATGCCGCATAAGCCACTGGCGGCATCATCAAGATTTTATACTCCTGAAACTCCCAATGATTTGTATGCCGATGTCATCCGTGAGCTCGACTGGTCGGTGGGTGAAATCATAAAAACATTAAAACGCCTGAAGATTTTAGACAATACCATCGTCATTTTTATGTCAGACAATGGGCCGTGGTATGGTGGAAGTACCGGCGGTTTAAAAGGTATGAAGGCAACAACCTGGGAAGGCGGAATCCGTGTACCATTCATCATTTCGTATCCTAAAGTATTTCCCGTAAACTCAAAAGTAGAAATCCCATGCTGGTCTCCTGATATTTTTCCAACCCTGCTATCGCTGACAAATGTCACCTCCAATTCCAAGAATAAACTTGATGGAAACGATATTACTGAAATCATAAAAGGTAAGCAGACTACCCATAAACCGGTCTTCAGTATGCACAACAGCCAGATCATGTCGGTTCGTAAAGGTGACTGGAAACTATTTGTACACAATCCGGGATATTTTAAACCGGTTGATTTAAGCGTCTGGCGCGATTCCCGCGGCCCCGACGGGACAACGATTATCGCACCCGCCGAACAATCGAACCCGGGCCATTACCCCGGCATAATTCCTGTAAAAACTGAAAAAGAAATACAGTTATATCACCTTCAAAATGATCCTACTGAATCGGTTGAACTTTCTGCTTCAAATCCTGAAAAAGTGAAGGAATTGCTTCAGGAAATTAAGGATTTTGAAGCATCATTCGGCCAAAAAAAATAAGGGCATGCAAATCAGGATAATGACAACGGTTTTGGTTTTTATGTTCCTGGCTATTGGAACAGTTGCCCAATCGTCAAAAGACATTGAGAAGATAAAGCAGTTCAACTATAAGA
>JAHEYU010000062.1 GCA_023251435.1 Bacteroidota bacterium | reverse complement strand
GTTATGGCTTATCTTACTAAGCGTTGCAGTTGTAATTATTGAAAGTATTCCACAATATCATACCAACTTCTTTTCAGAGTTCTACCTGAGTGAATGGACTTTTACTATTCTTTTTTCAATCGAATATTTGCTCCGGATTTGGAGTTCGCCAAAACCCTTGAAATACATTTTCAGCTTCTGGGGTCTTGTCGATATTTTAGCAATACTTCCGACTTATATTGATCTTATGGTTCCTGGTTATCATTATCTTCTGACTGTCAGGATATTAAGATTGCTAAGGGTTTTCAGAATATTAAAACTCGTCAGGTTCAACAAAGAAGCAAGAGTGCTTCTCGAAGCGTTGAAAGGAAGTTCATATAAAATTGGAGTTTTCCTTTTGGCAGTTATTTCAATGGTGACCTTATTGGGTACTATGATGTATGTTGTTGAAGGAAGTGAAAATGGATTTACAAGTATCCCGCAAAGTATCTATTGGGCAATTGTTACGGTTACAACTGTGGGTTTTGGCGACATTGTGCCCCAAACCGTTTTAGGGAAATTCCTTTCATCCATTTCGATGATTATCGGGTATGCTATTATTGCTGTCCCAACCGGAATTATCACCGTTGAGCTGTCAAAAAGCAAATCTACCAATCGGAAATGCAAAAACTGCAACAGCGAAAATCCTGAAAATGCACAATTTTGCAATCAGTGCGGGGAGAAAATTACCAGTTTAATTGAAAAGTGAGAGCCTGACTTGAAGTCAGACCCTCACTCTCAAAAAAAATTCCGGCGTAACTCCCCTTTTCAGGAAAATGAATACCGGAATTTCCGAATTTATATTAACCCCTTAATAGTTCTAATTTATCCGATTTCACGGGTGATTGAAATGGCCGCAATGGTTCCATCTGCAATGGCTGTGGTAATCTGCCTGTATTTTTTACTGGTCACATCTCCCACTGCAAACACGCCATCAATGTTGGTTCGCTTATCTTCATCGGTTTTGATGTAGCCCCACTCATCGAGTTCAAATTGATTGTTGAATATTTCGAGATTGGGTTTTAACCCGATGAAAACAAAAATACCGTCGGCTGTGATTGTTTTCATCTCGTTAGTTTTCAGATCCTCCACCTCAACCACCATTTTATCTCCGTCTTTTTTAATGGCACGTGGTTCGTGGGATAACAGGAACGAAATTTTTGGATTGGCAAAAGCTTTTTCCTGCGCGGTTTTATTCGCCTGAAGTTGGTCGAACTGGTGTATGATGGTGATTTTGGAAGCAAACTTCGAAATAAAATCAGCTTCTTCGATGGCCGAATTTCCGCCGCCAACAACAATCACTTCCTTGTCGCCAAAATATTTGGCATCGCAGGTAGCGCAATACGAAATTCCTTTGCCCCGGTATTCAACTTCTCCGGGAATGCCCATTTTGTTGGGGGAAGTTCCGGTGGCAACAATGATTCGTTTGGCTCGGATGGTTTCCTGGTTGTCAATGGTAATCTCCTTTTTCAGAAGATCGACTTTGGTTACGTCAACCGCCACTTTATAGGTTGTTCCGCATTGTTTGGTTTGTTCCGACATGTTGTGCCCAAGCAGATAACCGGGCTGCGGGTCAATAAAACCGGGATAGTTCGATACCATGTGGGTGGTTGAAACGTACCCGCCAGGAAGCGCAATGTCGATTAAAACAGTATTTATTTTTGCCTGACACAGGTACAATCCGGCAGTCAATCCGCCCGGACCAGCACCCAAAATAGCCACATCAACATTGGTTACAAAAGGTTGTTGCGTAGCCATTATATCAGTTACTTTTTCTTTACCGAGAATATGTTTCAGCTCGCGAACAATTTCGGAGCGTTTAACACCACCTGCCAAACGACCTGAAACTTCTTCCCCATCCTGATAAAACAGAAGTGTTGGCGAGCTTTTTACAATTAACTTATCCGATAGTTCGCGGTTTCCCTGACGAAAAATCTTCACAAATTTGATTTCTTTTCCAAAAAGCTTTTCAAGACCTTCCAGTTTTGGTGCAATAGCCTCGCATGGAGCACATTCGGTCGAATAAAAATCAACCAGAACATTTCCTCCGTTTAATACTTCTTTTTCAAAATCTGATGCATTAATTTCTCTCATGGGTGTATGTTTTTAATTCATTTAAAGGTGCGTGATTATAAATGCGGTCTTTCACAACCAGCGTGGTGCAATCGGCTTTCACTTCGCGCTGAAACAAAATGTCGTGCCCCATACAAAGTCCGATCATCACCACCAAATCAACATTCTCGTGATTCAATTGATGCGCCTGCCCAATTGGGTTGCAGGAAACGTTGCATATCGAACTTTCCGGATTTACTTCATTCTGCGGAAGGCCTCCAACGGTGCACGACACAGGTCGTACATTCAATCCATTGCTTCGGATAATTTCAGTAATTTGTTTGACTTGCTTTTCCATTCCGTAGCAGTAGGCCAGGCCGATTCGCTTGTATTCCATTTTCTTGGCAAAAGCGATGGTTTCCTGAAGTCTCGACAATGTTCCGGCACGACCAAAATCGACCAATTCAGCTGCAGCTTGAACAATTTCTGATTCTTCGGCATATTTTGAAATCACCTCATCGCGATCAAACGAAGTTGCTTTACAGGGTTCCGTTTTACGGCATTGTTTATCGTAGGTGCAATTGGTGCAGTCCATCGTTTATTCGTTGAAATAATGTCCAATTCCAAGTTCCAGCAATTCAGTTACCGGGCGGCAATCGTGGCTGTTCAGTGTTCCATTGTAGTTTTTGGCCATCGATGCGCAACCGCCGCCGCAAATCAAACTCATGTTACAGCTTTGGCATTTCGGAATTGACAAAATATCACGTTCCTGCCATTCCTCAACAGTATCGGTATTTTTCCTGACTTCAGGATAAAAAGTACCGAGACTTTCTCCCTGTTTCCCAACTGTTGCCGTGCAGGCATAAACGTTCCCGGTAAAATCGAAGGCCCATTCGGTTTTAGTTCCGGTGCAGGCATCAAAAAGAGGTGCAGGCATTTCGCCCTGTTCGAACAAGAATTTCGCGACAGAAAATGCAGGTTTATGGAATTCGCTGATGTGTGGAAACTGATTCAGCAGATTGTATAAATCCTGATACAATTCGAGGCGCGAATAAAGCTTTTGCTGATTGGCCTGACATTCGTGGAGTTCGTAATTCCGACCCAATTGAGTTTTAAAAAGTGGAGAAGCTGTCCATCCTTTATCGATGGCAAATTGAGCCAAATCAGGCAGATTTTCAATATTTTGTTTGTCAACTACCATGCGCAAATTGACCGGGATATTGTTTTCGATTAAAAGGTCAACTCCACGAACAATACGATCGAAAGTCGGGTTACCGCCTTTCAGGTAACGACGCTGGTTGTGTATTTCGCTGGTTCCGTCAATAGTCACCTGAATTTCGCGAATGATACCCTTCTTTAAAATGGGAATATATTCTTCCAGATTGTATCCGTTGGTAACCGCGGCAATTTCGAGATTCAAGGCGGTTGCCCTTTCAATAATATACTCGATATTTTCCTTGTGGCGTGGCGCATTCATAAAAGGTTCGCCACCAAAAAGGGTGATGTATTTTCGCCTTCCCGAAAACTCTTTCTGGATATATTCAAAAAACGAGTCGGTAACTTCTTTCGACAAGGCAACCGGCAAAGCCTCGTAACCGGCCTGATAACAATACGAACAATCGAAATTGCACGAATAGTTGGTCACGAAAAAGATTTGAACCTCGTCCTTTTCGCGGTCATCCAGAAATTTCAGG
Source organism: Bacteroidota bacterium (assembly GCA_023251435.1). Lineage (GTDB taxonomy): Bacteria > Bacteroidota > Bacteroidia > Bacteroidales > Prolixibacteraceae > Aquipluma. The sequence goes on along the minus strand of JAHEYU010000062.1, from coordinate 33,027 downwards.
TATTTTTCACGAAACAATCGTTTTTCCTGAACCGGATCAACGATATAACCATTTTCGATTAATTCCTGATTTGTTTCGTCAATATTGTGTAATTGTTCGAAAGTGGCATGATCAAGAATATCAGCCTGACCCGACAATGAATTCACTAGGAACCAATTATCGGAGTCTTTAATTTTTGAAGTAATGTTGTATTTGGAGAGTTGCATGGAAAAACTAATTTAAAATTAACGATCAACGATTAACGATTTTAGATTGCAGACTTTAGAATACTTCTTTAATCGTTAATCATCAATCGTTAATCATTAATCGTGGACGCCTTAATCGTGGCATCCGGCAATAATCTGTGATTGTTTGGCACAGCATTGCGCCTGTTTAATCTGTCCCTTGCGGGCTTTTTTTACTAAACTTTTCATTTCGAGAATTTTGCATTGATTAAACTATAGAGAATAAAAGTAGGTTAAATGAACCAAAGTTCAATATAAATACTCTCAGACTTTTCAATTATTTAGGCAACCTCTTTCCGTCCGAAAGGAAGTTTTTGCGTTGATCAAACTTATATCGCGGACGGCAACCATCTTTTCTTTATCTATTCAACAAATATTTCGCACCTCTGGTGCTAAACACCCTGAAATTACAGGGCGAACTTGACTTGGAACTTGAAACTTGTTTCAACAGCAACTAAATTCGTCTTTCTTCGCTGTAATGGTAAAACTCGACACTTCAATTTTGCCTTTCGGATAAGGCTGGCTTTCTTCCATAATCGTGAAATCTTTAAATCCGGCATTTTTAATGATCGCGAGATATTCGGCTTTGGTAATCGAACCTGCCCAACATTCGGCTACTGCTTCCGGGTCATTGGCATATTCTTCAGGAACAGGCTCACTTGAATATATATCGCTAATTACAAACCGACCACCGTTCTTCAGCAAGCGGTAAATTTCGGCCCAAACTTTTACTTTGTTTGAAACATGGTTCAGGGTGCAATTTGAAATAATCAGGTTGGCAATTTCATCTTCCAAAGGAATCTGCTCCAAATCGGCCTGAATAAATTTCACATTTTCGACACCCATTTTTGCAGCTGTCGATGTGGCTTTTCGGATCATTTCCTCGGTAACATCAATTCCATAAACAAAACCACCTTCGCCAACTTCTTCGGCAAGGCGCAAAACATCTGTTCCACGGCCACTTCCCAAATCAATACAAACCTCCCCGGTTTTTGCTTCGCTTTTTTCGGCTGCTCCTCCGCACGACAAGCAACAAGTGTCGTTGGCCAATGCAGAGTATCTTCCGGCAATTTCGATTGTATCCATGAAATTTCAATTTTGAGGTGCAAAGATAAAGTTAAAAATATATCAAATCAATATATATAGATAATTTAATATGATTCCAGATAAGTCCCGGAATATGTATTTTTTTTTCTTTCTGTACATGATTGTATCACAATAGATTAAATGGGCTAATCTATTTTATTGAAAATATTCTTGACAAGATAGGGTAACCTTTGCTCAAATTTCTGAATTAATTATTAAAAACAAAATCATTACATCAACTATTGTCTTTGGTAACTGATTGTTGTAAATTTGATTATCAAATCCGGAGAAAATAAATCCAAACTCACGAAAGATTAACTGCAGGGATTTAGTTTCTATTTATCCTCCCCCGGATGCAGCCTAACCATCATCAGGATAATGATTGCCGATAAATTTATTATTTAAGTGGTAATTCTTATTCAAAGCTATACCAGATCGAAAAAGGGTAAATGTTTGTTGGTAATTTATTTTAATAAGCACCAAATAAATCAATTGCCATGATCTATGAAGCCATTCAAATTATTAGCCAGCAACTCGATAATTATCTGACAACAGCAGGTTTATCAAATCTGGTTACAATCGAAAATATTGCCTTGTTCGAAACTTCCTCCGAAAATACGGAAAAACTGACCAATAAGGTTGTATTGACACTGTTGAATCTTGAAGAAGAAGCGACCCTCAAGAATCTTCCTAATTACAAAGTCATTGATAAGACTACTACTGAGTATCGAAATCCACCAGTCCATCTGAATCTGTTTTTGCTAATTAGCGGAAACTGCAATACTTACACCAATTCTTTGCGTAGCATCTCAAAAACCATTGAGTTTTTTCAGGGGAAAAAAATCTTCACTTCAGAAAATACAATTTTTGAAACCAAAGAAGATTTTGATGTACTCGAACACTTTAAGCTTATTATAGAATTGTACACTCCCACTTTCGAAGAACTAAACTATGTATGGGGAACATTGGGCGGAAGACAGTTACCCTCAGTGATTTACAAGATTCAGCTTGTTGAAATCGACCGCAAAGAACTTATAGGAACAGCAAAAGTTATTACGGAAATTACGGATGTCGTTAAACATCAATAACGTGTAACTTTATAAAACCGGCAAGGTGGCATACATAACTTAAATCAAGCAGAGTATCCCAGATGTCTGATTAAATGCATATAAAATTATAAATCTTAAAACGGAACACTATGGCAACAACGTACAAAACACCCGGTGTTTACATCGAGGAAATTGCAAAATTCCCGCCATCGGTAGCACAGGTCGAAACTGCGATCCCAGCCTTTATTGGTTATACTGAGAAAGCGATCAAAAAGGAAACCGGAGACCTCATTCTTGTTCCTTTCAGAATTACATCGCTGTTAGATTACGAAACTCATTTTGGTGGTGCCGCACCCGAAACCGGAATCGAAGTTAAAATTAATGATGTAACTGTTAACGGTGTGGTAACCCGCTCAATTACAGCTCCGCAACCTGCTACAAAATCTCCTTTCCTAATGTATTATGCATTGCGTTTGTATTTTGCAAATGGAGGAGGTCCATGTTACATTACGTCAGTGAGTACTTATGCAGCTGCAACCACAGCAAATGCTACTAATCCGGTTCAGCTTGATGATCTGCAGGATGGACTGGCACAGGTGGAAAAAGAAGACGAGCCTACTTTACTCCTGTTTCCGGATGCCACAGCATTAACATCTGATAATTTCTATGCAATTTACAAGGATGCACTCACACAATGCAACAAGCTTCAGGATAGGTTTACCATACTTGATACTTATTCTGATGATGAAAGTGATGATCCAACACCTTCCGAAGGTTTGCGTGATGGCGTCAACCTCGAAAAAGATTACCTGAAATATGGAGCAGCCTATTATCCGTTTGTTGAAACGCTGATGAATTACAATTACAGTACTTCAGGAGTAACGTTAAAACATACCACCGATAATTCTCCCGTTTTATTGAGTACGCTTGAAGATGCCAGCGATGCTTTGGATGAAATTATCAATGCTTTGGATGAAAGTGCTGATTTAATTGCTGCTTTAACAGATGCCCAGACTGTCATAAACGGCTTAACAGCTCCCGAAGCGCTTGCCCAGTCAGACCTGGTTACTGATGCCATTCAGCCAATTATCGATTTAATTGATTCGGTTGTAACATCTGGAACCGATGCTGCCGCCGCTGCAACATTTGCTGCTACTGCCGCAAGCGAAGCACCTGCTGTAGCCGCTGCCGCAACTGCCGCCGCAACTGCATTAACCACAGGATTGGGCGGAGCGATCGCAACCATAAAAACAAATCTGGAAGCACATATCGCAGCAATTGCCGCTGCTGCAAACGGAACTGCAGTAAAAACCGAAGCGGTGGCCGCTGTTGCCACTGTTTCAACCCTTGAAACGGTTATTGAGGACATCGCTGAATTAATTGATCCACCAGTTGTTGAAGCGATTGAAGATGCCCGTGCTGCCGATACCAATGGCGATTTGGATAACCTTAAACTGAATGCCATCGAAAAATCAGACAGCCAGACTTTCAACGAAATAAAAGCCCAACTGGCAAAATTATACGTAAAAATGCCGCCAAGTTCGGCCATTGCAGGAGTTTATGCACGTGTTGACCGCGACCGTGGTGTTTGGAAAGCCCCTGCCAATGTTGGACTGAATTACGTCATCAAACCTTCAGTAAAAATTACCAACGACATGCAGGATGGCTTGAATGTGGATGCCGGTTCAGGAAAATCAATTAATGCCATTCGTTCGTTTACTGGAAAAGGTACCCTGGTTTGGGGCGCCCGCACTTTGGCCGGAAACGACAATGAATGGCGATATGTTTCAGTTCGCAGATTCTTCAACATGGTCGAAGAATCGGTGAAAAAAGCAACCGCGCAATTTGTTTTCGAGCCCAACGATGCCAATACCTGGGTAAAAGTAAGGGCAATGATCGAGAACTTCCTGATACTTCAGTGGCGCGCCGGAGCATTGGCCGGAGCAAAACCCGACGATGCTTTTTATGTTCGTGTGGGGCTTGGTCAAACCATGACTGCCGATGATATCCTGAACGGATACATGCACATCGAAATTGGCCTCGCAGTGGTTCGTCCTGCTGAATTTATTGTCCTGAAATTCTCTCACAAGTTGCAGCAATCGTAAATAATTAACAACTAAAAATTATATATCATGGCAAATTATCCTTTGGTAAAGTTTCATTTTCAGGTCGATTGGGGTGGAACTAAAATTGGATTCACAGAGGTTTCGGGGCTGGATGTTGAAACTGAAGTGGTAGAATACCGCGAAGGGGCAAGTCCCGAATATTCGAAATTAAAGATGCCTGGAATGCAGAAGTTCAGCAACATTACCCTAAAAAGAGGCACATTCCAGAGCGACAACGAATTTTATCAGTGGTGGAATACGGTTAAATTAAATACCATCGAACGGCGCGATATCACCATCAAGCTTCTGAATGAAGAACACGAACCAGTAGTTGTTTGGAAAGTGAAAAATGCCTGGCCAAGCAAAATCCAGTCAACCGATTTAAAAGCCGATGGCAATGAAGTCGCCATTGAATCAATGGAAATTGTGCACGAAGGATTATACATTCAAAATGAATAACAATGAGTAGTTATTATCCTCCTTTGGGATTTCATTTTCTGGTTGAATTTGGAAATCAGCCTGATGAATATCAATTTCAATCGGTCTCCGGATTGAGTTACAATCTGGGAACCGAAGATATTACCGAAGGAGGAGAAAACCGCTTTGTTCACAAACTTCCGTTGCGCCCAAGATACCCGAATCTGGTACTTAAGCGTGGCTTGCTCCCCGATTCAGCATTGATTGACTGGTGCCGGTCGTCGGTCGAAGATTTCAGTTATTCACCCACCGACATCATCATCAAGTTGCTGAACGATGAGCACGAGCCGTTAATGACCTGGAATGTGATTCACGCTTATCCGGTAAAATGGGCAGTGGCCGATTTCAATGCCGAAGAGAGCCAGATTGTAATCGAAACACTTGAACTGAGCTACAATTATTTTAAAATCCTTTAGTATGCCCATCGAGATTAAAGAGTTGAATATCAGGATAAATGTTTCTGAAGGCCAGGCAAAAGCTTCGGATGAAACTGAACAGGGTCGAAAAGTAACTCAAAGCGATCTGGTGGCTCAATGCGTTGAACAGGTGATCGAAATTCTTTCAAAAACGCACGAACGGTAAAACTGAAGATTATGAGCGGCGAATTAACCAAGCTGAAAATAAAGGCATATCGCGATGAAAAGTTTTCACAGGAAGTGGCCGACGGAGAGTTTAATACCTTGTTAAATCCTGAAAACTACCGAATTAATTATCGAATTGAGCAGGACGAAACACAGGCACAGGGAACGAGTGCGGTCGCTCCGCGTTTCAACAAAGCACTGCCCGAAGACCTTCAGCTCGATTTTATTTTCGACCGTTCAGGAGTGATTAAAGGATATGAAGATACCTCGGGTGAAGGAATTATTGATGATATCGAGAAGTTTAAAAAGGTAATATTCGATTACAACGGCGAAGAACACAAGCCTAATTACCTGGTAATTTCGTGGGGCACACTGTTGTTTAAAGGCAGTTTAAGCGAGATGGAAATCACGTTTAAGCTTTTTAAACCTGATGGAACTCCGGTAAGGGCAAGCGCCCGGGCAACCTTTAAAGGATTTGTTGAGGATGATTTACGCATTGCCCGCGAAAACAACAATTCACCCGACCTAACGCATGTTCGCATTGTAAAAGAGGGAGATACGCTGCCGTTAATGACTTTCAGAATTTATGGCGATTCGAAATATTACCTCGAAGTTGCCAAAGTAAATAAGCTGGTCAATTTCAGGAAACTGACTCCCGGACAACAAATCTTCTTCCCGCCGATAGGGAAAGCGGGAATTGCGAAGTCAGTTCCTTGAGTTAAAGAATGGTCACTTAGTTGCCATTAATAGTCATTAATTGGCAAAAACAGCAAATGACCAACAAATGACCAACAAATGACAATCGAATGACCATCAAATGACAAGTAAAAACAAGATAACTTATAACCGAAACAAATCCTGATGGTATTTCCCCGGAACATACAAACCTCACGATCAGCCGATCTGGTCACTTTTAAGGTGCTGATTGACGGAACCGAACTTTCGGCTTCAGTCAATGTGTTGAACATCAGCGTTGAAAAAGAGATCAACCGGATGCCTTCGGCAAAACTGGTAATTACCGATGGAGACCCTGCCAGTCAGGAATTTTCTGTTAGCAACGAAAGTACACTGATTCCCGGTAAAGAAATTGAAATCAAAGCAGGATATCATTCCGACGAGGAAACCATTTTCAAAGGTGTCATCATCAAACACAGCCTGAAAATCAGGCCGCAATATTCGCTTCTGGTTGTGGAGTGCCGCGATAAAGCGTTAAAACTGACTTCAGGACGAAAAAGTAAATACTTTACTGACAGCAAAGACAGCGAAATTATTGACGAAATAATTGCCTCTTATGGTCTTGAAAGTGATGTCGGTCCTACCACTCAGCAGCACAAAGAACTTGTTCAGTTCGATTGTACCGATTGGGATTTTATCGTCACACGGGCGCAGGCCAACGGAAAAATTTGCATTGTTGATGATGGGAAAATCATTGTTAAAGCACCTGATTTTTCGCAGTCTGAATTGCAAACGGTTGTCTTTGGCTCCACTTTGCTCGACTTCGATGCCGAGATCGACGCCAGAAACCAGTTCAGCAAAGTTACTTCTTACGCGTGGGATCAGTCGAAGCAGGAAGTTTCGGAAGCAGAGGCAGCCGATCCGTCTGTAGCCCTCAACGGAAACTTAACCCCTTCCGATTTGGCTTCGGTGATCGATACTGAAAACCTGAAACTTACTTATGGCGGAACCACTTCCGATGGCTCCATTCAGGATTGGGCAAATGCCCGGACCCTTTTTAACCAATTGTCGAAAGTTCGCGGAAGGTTGAAATTCCAGGGAATCCCTGCCTGCAAACCGAATACAACTTTAATGCTACAGGGCGTTGGCGACCGGTTCAATGGTAAAATATACATTTCAGCAATTCGTCACGAAATTACTGAAGGACAATGGACAACCGATGCCCAGTTTGGAGTAAACCCTGCCTGGTTTTCCGAGAGTGTTAATATTGCCAGTCTGCCCGCTTCAGGATTATTTGCGGCGATTCATGGGCTGCAAATCGGGATTGTAACCCAGTTGGAATCGGATCCGAATAACGAGCACCGTATAAAAATCAGGTGCCCGCTGATTGATAATACTTCGGATGGAATTTGGGCGCGGATTGCTTCGCTCGATGCAGGTAACGAACGCGGCACTTTTTTCCTTCCTGAAATCGGTGATGAAGTGATTGTTGGTTTTATAAACGATAATCCAAATGACGCGGTAGTTCTTGGAATGCTGAACAGCAGCGCGAAACCGGCGCCATTGCAAGCTTCCGACGATAATCACGAAAAAGGTTTTGTTACACGGAGCAAGATAAAATTCATTTTTAACGACGATAAAAAATCGGTTTTGCTTGAAACGCCTGGTTCACAGCGAATTTTGATTGACGACGATGCAGGCGAAATAAAAGTGGAAGATAAAAACGGGAACAAAATGGTGATGGATTCATCAGGAATTGTTCTTGAGAGTGCGAAAGATCTTACACTAAAGGCAACCGGTGATATTAAGATTGAAGGAGTGAATATTACAGCATCGGCTTCGGCCCAGTTTAAAGGCGAAGGCTCGGCCGGGGCAGAAATTTCAACCAGCGCCGTTGCAAAGCTGAAAGGCTCGTTGGTACAGATAAACTGAAGATGAGCGTGGGGCATGAAGCATGGTGAGTGGAGGAAAAAGTCGCAGTTGTCAGTCACAGTTGACAGAAATACCCGCATCTCACAACCCGTAACCCGCAACAATAAAATGGTAAATTGTAAATATCAAAATCGTAAATAAACAAAATGGGAATGCCAGCCGCAAGAGTAGGAGATATGCACATTTGCCCGATGGTAACGGGAACAGTGCCACATGTTGGAGGGTCTGTCCTTCCGCCCGGAGCGCCAATTGTGCTGATTGCCGGAATGCCGGCTGCTTGTGTTGGCGATATGCTCACCTGCGTTGGTCCACCCGACACGATTGCAAAAGGGTCGGCAACGGTAATGATTGGCGGTAAACCGGCGGCAAGGCTTGGTGACTCCACTGCGCACGGAGGAATAATTGTTTTGGGATGCCCAACTGTTTTAATTGGAGGATAAAATGTATGGATGCAACTGATTCATTTTTAGGCCGGGGATGGGGGTTTCCTCCTGAATTTAGCAAAACAACCTCAAGCGTTTTGCTGACAGAAGGCGAGGCCGACATTGAAAAAAGCCTTGAGATTTTGTTGTCCACCCGTTTGGGCGAGCGGATTATGGTTCCGGGTTACGGTTGCAACCTCGAAGAACTTTTGTTCAAACCGCTGAACCTGACCCTGAAAACATACATTACCGACCTGATTAAGACGGCTATTCTGTATCACGAACCTAGAATTGATGTGGATAAAATCCGGATTGAGCCTTCGGATGACAACTATGGCTTGCTGCTCATTAACATCGACTATCGGGTACGGGTCACAAATTCAAGAAAGAACATGGTGTTTCCTTTCTATCAATCGGAAGGAACTGAAACAGCATAAAAGCTATGGCAACAAATACTACCAGTAAGCTAATTTTACCAGGTGTCGGAACCGATCAGGATCAACGAATTGTTGATGTACTGGATCCGAAAAAGTTGAAGCTACTTAATTTTGGGGTGGCCGAATGGATTCAGTTTGCCTGGCAATTTGCTGAAAAAGTAAATTATTTTGATTCCAACAATCAAATAACCGGAAACTGGCAGGATTTTTTCATCGAAGAATCAAAAATAAAGTCTTTTCTGGATAAGCTCGAAACCGACCAGTCGATTACACCACATCTCACTTTATTTGTTTGTTTCCTGAAATTGTTGGATAACAGCCGTGATCATTTCAACCTGTTGAGCAAGCGCCATCTCGATTTTTATTATCAAAAACTATTAAAAATTGAAAAACAGGCGCCGGTTCCCGATCAGGTTCATCTTATTTTCGAGTTGGCCAAAAATGTACTTCAGGAGAAAATCGATAAGGGTACTGCGCTCGATGCCGGAAAGGATTCGATGGGTAAGAAACTAATATTCAATACTGAAGAGGAGCTTGTCGCCAATAAAATTACCATCGCTCAGCTTAAAAATGTTTACCATCACACCAAAGATACAGTCATAAACAAAGATGCGATTAAGGCTTGCGAAGTAGCCAATTCGCTCGATGGAAAGGGAAAAGCCCTGCCCGAAAGCGATGCGAAATGGTATCCGTTTGGCTATGTGAAGAATATTTATCCGGACGAAAATCCCGAATTGCCCAATGCCCGACTGGGTTTTGCAATTTCTTCCCCATTGCTTCTTCTGAAGGAAGGAATCCGCACCATCCACCTGAATATACAGTTTCAGACTTCACTCGCGGCAAATTTGGCCACTCAGGCAACGAAGTGTATCAGCGTTTATCTGAGCGGTGAGAAGAAATGGCTGGGGCCGTTTTCATTGGTGCCGACAACTCCGGCGAATGCTTCAGAACTAAATTTTAAAATTGAACTTGATAAAAAAACGGAAGCTGTTTCGGCATACAACGCGCCAGTTTTGGGCGAGCATTTTTCATCTGCCGATCCGGTGATGCGGTTTTTAATCGATACCGGAACCGATGATGGTTACGCTTTTGCTATCGCTTTTTCGTCAAATAGTCTGAAATCGGCTTCCCTGAAGGTGGACGTGAAGGAAATGTCGGGAATTGACATTGAAAATGATCTGGGAATGCTGAATGCGAAAAAACCATTCATGCCATTTGGCCCTATTCCGGTAAAAGGCTCGAACTTTACGGTTAGGAACAACGAAATTTTCACAAAAAACTGGACGAGTCTTAGTCTGAATTTCAATTGGATGAATACTCCGGATACGTTCCGGAATCAGTATTTTGCATATCGTGAGGATTTTAGGAGCGAAACTACTTCCAAACGTTACAAAGAACGAATATTACTTGATACCAAGCATTCTTCAGGATTTAATCAGGAACCAACCAACCTGATTGTAAAAAATGACAATTATTTCAAGGTTTCGGTGAATGTTTTCAGTGCAAACGATTGGGTTTTGGCTGATGAAAGTAAAGCTGAAGAAGTACTTTTTGTTGATGAAAGTGATTCCTACAAAAGTCATTTTTCCATTACCAATAGCAATCAGAAATTCGATACCTGCGAAAATGGCGGCTTGCGACTGACGCTTAAAAATTCGTTTCTGCACGAAATGTACCCGCGAATTTACGCGATGGCCATGATGGACGAAACTAAAACGGCGCTCATTCCTAAAGAACCCTATACGCCTTTAGTCGAGTTGTTTACAGTTGGTTATTCCGCTGAAATAACAGTCACTTTTGAGACGGACGAAAGTTATTCTGCCAATCAAATCAGCCTGTTTCACGAGCATCCGTTTGGGCAAAGTCAGGAACATGCTTTTCTGAAACCGAAACCTTTATTTGCAGCAGTTCCGTTAGTTGCTTTGTTGCCTGATTATCAGCCAGGAGGCGAATTGTATCTTGGGTTGAAAGATGCCGGGCCACTTCAGCAAATGGCAGTTTTGTTCCAGATTTTTGAAGGCAGCGAAAACCCGCTTGCTATGGGGTTTGCCGATGGCGAAAAGATGGAATGGAGCGTGCTTTGTTCGAATAACTGGACGGTGTTGGACAGCAATCACCTGATTGCCAATGCAACCGACAATTTTCTGAAATCGGGGATTGTAAAATTTTCGATTCCGGCCGAAGCAACCAAAAACAATACGATTTTACCTGCGGGCCTGATTTGGGTGAAAGTGCGGATGAACAAGAAATTCGATGCAGTTTGCAAGATTATCGACATACTTCCACAGGCGGTGGTCGCAAAATTCTCAGATGCAGGCAATGAATTGTCGCACCTGAAAAACGGTCTTCAGGCCATAACCATCAGTAAATTGGTGGAACGGAAGCAGGAAATTAAATCTGTGAGTCAGCCGTTCAATTCCTTTGGCGGCAAACCCGGAGAAACAGACGAAGCTTATTACCGGCGGATTAGCGAGCGGTTGCGGCATAAAAACAGGGCCATCACGCTTTGGGATTACGAACATCTAATACTTCAGGAGTTCCCCGAAATACATAAAGTCCGCTGCTTAAACCATACTTCAGCCGATTCGTATCTATCGCCCGGAAATGTGACCATTGTGGTTATTCCCGATATTCAAAACCGAAACGTGTTCGATTTGTACGAGCCGAGGGTAAGCAAAGCAACGCTCAATAAAATACAGAGTTACGTTAATCAGCTTAACTCGCTGCATGTGAATGCGGTAGTAATTAATCCTGAATACGAAGCTGTCGAAATTTCACTGAACGTAAGGTTTTATGTGGGCTACGATGAAAATTATTACAAGAAAGTCCTTCAGGAAGATCTTACCAAACTCCTGTCACCCTGGGCTTTTGAGCGAACGATCGACCTGAATTTCGGCACCGAGCTACATAAAAGTGTCGTCATCAGTTACATCGAAAAATTGAATTACGTCGATTATGTTGCCGACTTAAAAATGAAACACAAAGGAGAGTTCAAGCCAATTGTAATTCCATCGGGGCCGAAATCAATCCTGGTATCGGCAAAAAAACACCCGATAGAGATTCAACCGGCAGTTTGCCCAAAATAGTCATTCAGAAAAAACAGAAGCATGTTGAACGCTGAAAAACATATTAGCATTCCCGGAAATGTCGCAACGAACGACGATCTAGATTATTCATTTCTTCGGAAGAAAGGGATCGAGTACATCGAAAAGCTGGGCAGTAAAATCTGGACCGACTACAACACGCACGATCCGGGAATTACCATTCTCGAAATGCTGTGCTATGCCATATCCGATTTAGGTTTGCGCATCAATTTACCCATTGAAGACCTGCTGACCGGCGAACCAAATTCCGCTTCTATCGAAGACCAGTTTATAAAATCTGAACTGGCACTGCCCATAAAGCCAGTCACTGCGATGGATTACCGCAAGCTTTTTATCGACATCGACGGTGTGAAAAATGCATGGGTGAGGCCTTTTCGCAAGAAAGTATTTGCCAACCGAACCGATAATTTGCTGTCGTACACTCCTTTCGAGGAGCCTGATATTAAGAAAGCTGAATTTACACTTCAGGGATTGTACGAGATTTTGCTGGATTTTGATGAGTTAGACAGCAAGGAAAGCCCTGCAAAAATCACAGAACGAAAGCAAAAAATCGTTGATGAGGTGAAACTGCGGTATCACCAAAACCGCAATCTGTGCGAAGATTTGATGTCGGTTATCGAAGCTCCGGATCACCCGATTTCGGTTTGCGCCATTATCGACGTGAAGCCCGAAGTGGATGAAGAGCTTGTAAAAGCAAAGGTTTTGCGTGCCATCGATAACTATTTTTCGCCTCCCGTCAGGTTTTATTCCCTTCAGGAAATGATGGACGCCGGGCATCCTTCGACCGAAATTTTCGATGGGCCAATCCTGAAAAATGGGTTTATCAAGACTTCAGAATTACAAAAAGCCGAGTTGCGTCGCGAAGTCAGGTTAAGCGACATTGTGCAATTGATTATGAAGATTGAAGGGGTGAACGTGATTAAAGACATTTCGATCAACAATTGTGGCCCCGACAGCAAACCCAACGGGCAGCAGTGGGTAATTTGCATCGACGAAGGGAAAAAGCCCGCACTTTGCAGTAAAAGCGCTTTCAGTTTCACCAAAGGCGTTTTGCCGTTGAACATCAACGAGAAAGCGGTTGCAGAGCATATCTTCAGGCTTGAAAACGAAGAAAATGAAGCCCGGCGAAAAGCTCAATTCAACAAATTTATGGAGCTGCCAACCGGAGCATTCGTTTCAACTGGCGAATACAGTACCATTCAGAATAGTTTTCCGGAAACCTACGGAATCGGAGAATTCGGATTGTCGTCATCAGCCACCGATTTGAGAAAAGCTCAGGCCAAACAGTTACAGGCCTATCTGTTGTTTTTCGACCAAATCCTGGCCAGTTATTTTGCGCAACTCGTCAAAGTAAAAGATTTGCTTTCGGTCAACCATACTATTGTAAGATCGTATTTTTCACAAGCAGTTCAGGATATCAAAAGAGTAGAAAACCTTGTTCCGGAAGAATATCTGAGCAGAACTCCGGAGGAACTTTCAGAAATGTTGTTCTCGAAACTCGATCATAAAAACGACCGGAAAAACCTGTTGCTCGATCATTTGCTGGCCCGTTTTGCCGAAAATTTCAGCAAATATGCTTTTCTGATGAAACAGCTATACGGCAGCGACTCAACGAAGGCAGTGATCCGAACAAAAGAGATTTTCCTAAAAAATTACTCAATACTTGGAACTGAACGCGGCGCGGCGTTTAATTTTCATCACAAAGGAAGTTTGTGGAATACCAACAATGTTTCAACCGTTGAAAAGCGGATTGCACTGCTTACGGGTATGACCGATTACAGTCGCCGCAACCTGTCGAACGATCCGGTGGAAGTGTATCAGGAAAAAGACAGCGATAGTTTGATTGAATACAGGTGGCGGATAAAAGATGCAGGACAGAATATTCTTTTATCGGCTTCGAAAAAATACTACTCAGCCGAAAAAATGAACAAGGAATTGCTGTTGGTACGGGCTTTGGCCACCAATGCCACGAATTTCGAAATCAAAAAAGCCAAATCAGGCAAGTTTTATTTCAATCTTATCAATCCTGGAATTACCAATGTTAAAGACGAAGGCCGGATCGTGGCCCGACGAATTGATTATTTCGACAGTGAAGCGCTTGCAAAAAAGGCTGTTCAGCAATTGGTTGCATTTATGAAAAAGGTAAAGCCCAACGAAGGAATGTACCTGATTGAGCATATTTTACTCCGCCCCGACAAGGCGAAAGACTACACAATTACCACAAATTCGTTTTTACCCATTTGCAGTTGCGAAGATTGCGAACCACTTGATCCGTATTCGTTCCGGGTTTCGGTGATTTTGCCGGGCTGGACAGAGCGTTTCTCGAATCAGGATTACAGGAATTTTATGGAAGAGTTGATTCGCAGCGAGTTGCCAGCTCACGTGTTGGCGCGCATTTGCTGGATTGGCTATCCTGCCGGCACTGTGGCCGATGATAAAAATGAGATGATGCAATTTGAGCAGGCCTTTAAATTATTCCTCGACAGCATGAATCGCAAAGATCAGAATATGCAGACACTCATTGATTTAAATACCATTTTAAGCATGCTGCATTCTATTTATCCAACAGGCGCTTTGTACGACTGCGACGACGAAACTGACAATTTGAAAGGTAAAATTATACTTGGCCGAACCAATTTAGGAATCATTTAAATATCAGGTTATGGAAACTAAATTAAAATCAATAACCACGCAATATCGTTCGTTTGTTGACAATCAGGTTTTAACTGCCGATCAACTGAACAACCTGATTCAGTATTTCGACGACCAGGAAAGGTTGTCGCGTGTGAGTTTGAGCGGCGTGGGAATTGCCTGCGGTTTCAAAATCAGCCTAACCAATAGCAAAGAAGTGGTTGTAACCCAGGGCTGTGGCATCACTACAGATGGCGACCTGATAAAACTGCAAAAGCCGGGTGCCGATGAAAACAGCCGCGATGTCGAATTCCAGTCGATAAAATATACGCATTACAAGGTGTTTGAGGATTCAATCGTCAAATATCAGCCATTTTTTAACGGAGTCAATCAGGTTCCACTATATGAACTAATTCCGGAAACTACACAACCTAAAGAAGGTGAATTTTCCCTTACTACTTTGCCTGGGCTCGAAAACATGGTGGCATTGCTTTACCTCGAAGAATTTCCGAAACCACCCGAATTGTGCACTGCCATCGACTGCGACAATCAGGGAGTGGTGGAAGTTTCGCGGCTGAAAGTGCTACTTTGCTCCGAAACCAGCGCCGGATACATCAACAGTTCCGATCCAATTTACACCAAACATGCCGTCAGGCAGGCCTACTTGCTTTTGCCCGATTTGGCTGTGCCGCGCGTTCTGCTGACCAATTTCGGTGCGTTGAGCCAGAATAATTTGCTGAAAAATTTTTACAATGCGATTGATGCAAACAACATTCGAGGACATTTAAAAACGGCGATTACCATCCTGTTTACTAATTTTGGTGGGTTTTTGAAACTTCCAATAACCATTAATGATATTAAAATTAATCAATTAATTGATCAGTTATTAGGGTTTTCGGCAACTGACATTCCTGCTGACATTCAGTACAGGTATGATTTACTAAACGATTTGGTGGAAACATTCAAAGAAATCAAAGAGCTTTTGCTGCAACTCGATGCTGAATGCAGTCCCAATATCAATTCATTTCCAAAACATTTGATGCTTGGGAAATTTTCAGTTTCAATTACCGGCAATACGTTCCGTCACACATTCTGCAAATCGCCGGTATTGGGTGTCGAGTCGCAAAATATTGCTTGTTTAAACAGCCTGATTACCAGGTTTTACCTGATGCTTTCAGACTACAGCATTTCAGGAAATGAAGTAAAAATTACTCCCTCAAAAATGATGGTTTCGCTGAGCCACCGCAGCATTCCTTATTATTTCAAAGTTGATGATCAGTTGATTGAAAATTGGGATTTCGCGAAAACGATTAGGCTGGCTCAAAAAAACAATCTTTGCTATTTTACCGGAAATCTTTCTACAGCCGATCATGTTCGAAATCCGCTGAAATACAAGCTGGATGGATTCGATTTTTTCAGGATTGAAGGTCATTTGGGAAAAGCTTCAGGCGAAGTGTCGACCCGACTGAACAGCTTGATTGCATCCTACGGACCTGATTTGAAATTTCTGATTTACGATATCGATAAAGAACAAAATGACCTTCAATACTTTATCAATCAAAATAACTCGATTGAACACATGGCCGGAGTTCCAAAAGCTGGAACTTTGGTGCTCGTGAAAAAAGCCGACACAATTATTGCCGACTTTGCTCTTGGGTACAAATTAATGGCTGGTGAAACTGAACAGTGCTGTAAAATTGAGGAATGTTCGTATCCGTGGATCAGCTCGCTGAAATACCTGAACAACCTGTCGCGCAGCCTGATAGGAACACAAAGCCGAAGAGTGCCAATGCCCAAAAACTATCGTTTGCTGATCGGACAATATTCCATAAATGGCATCAGCCTCATCGGACAGTCGGTCGAACTGGCTATACCGCTTTCGGATGTGTTCAGGCGAAGAATGCATGTGGTGGTCGAAAAGCTGAATGAAAAATTCCCCACTGGAATGGTATTCGATTTCGATCAGCAAAATAAACAATTTAAAATTAAGAAGTTAAAAGACGATTCTTTCATTTTCAGCGTGAAAGATATTACGCTTTCCAACAACTCGCCGGTTTATACTTATACCGATAAGTCATTCATGCGTAATTCGCGGATGTTCAGGGCAAAAGACATTAGTTGTACGGTGGTAAACATGCATCTGAAAGGTTTCTACCAGCAAATGCACAGCAAGTTCAATCCGGTGAATAAAGACGACGATTATGGCCGGTACAACGATAAATGGGGCAAATGGTATGATTTGGTCAACCGATTGGTGCCCAATCCATTCTTTAGGGGAAATGGTCAAAGGTTTGCTACAAAAGTTAGCGGACTTCCAAAGGAAATTCAAGCCGATTTGGGCAGAATTAAAACTGAAATTGTTGGCATGAATAGAAATGCAACGGCTATGCTATCAGGCGAGTGGGCCGACGGAACCTGGGTTGACGACCGTATGCTGGATTATTTCGATGCCAAGGTAAATCCAACCGACGTCAATAATACCAAGTTAAATAAAAATAACACGCACAACGACATTGTGTTATTTATCCGTTTGAGGGAAAAACTGCATCAAAAGAAAGGAAAGAGCACCTTTGCCATTTTCGTAACTGGTCTGACTGACGCGCAATTGAAGTCGCTTCAAACAACATTCGCGACCACTGCGCATTTTTATTCAGGAAGGGTAGAGGGAGAATCGTTTATTGTGTTGTAACAAAAAAGATGGGAGTTTCAGTCGTTAAAAATGTACTCGAATGAAACTCCCATGGGGCCGAAAATCAGTTACAAACTTCACGAAAACGAGAATGAACAACGAAATAATAACGATGCACACAACTCAAACATGATGCTCAGAACCAAAAACCTAAACCCAGTAACCTACTAAAGGCTAGTCTAAAAGTACAACTTTTTTTTGAAACAATGGATGCCGGGGACAAAGTTTTTTAAGCAAACACATGAAAAAAATAAATCAACATATTCTTTCAACCATCAATTTCGAGGTAAATACGCGAAATAAAAAATTAGCCTACGGAATTAAGGATTCGGCTGGGACTTTTTTTTATAACGAAATTTTACCCAGCCTTGAAAGCCTTTTCGATGAACTCGGGCCTCCCAGCGAGGTCAGGCGGTTTGATTCGATTGATGTTGATTTGGAAGTTCGCTCACTTGAAAACCTTTCTGAATTAAAGGGATTGATATTGAGTCAGTTAAAAGGAAGGTTGGAACAAAGCCCGGCTGATTATTTCAAGTTATCTGATACTAAAATAATCGATAATTGGGATACTGAAAAACCAACTTCCATACTCGATTTTGAAAGTTCAGAAAATGAGGGTTTTGCCGGTAGTGAGTTGCTTAATTTGGAGAATATCTTCATTTTTTTCCTTGAAAATGGCCTGCTTCCCTGGTATGGCAATCCTTCTCATTTCGATCGGTTCAATACGCCGGATTATTTTCAGAAATCATTTAAAAATGAAAGTTTTAGAAATCGATTAAAATCCGTTCTGAAGAAAAGTGAACTTTCTTTTTATCGATTTGTAAAGCAATGCGATGAAAAATTGGTAGTTCATTTTATCGAGCTATTGTTAAAAGAAAAGCAGCATGAGCCAGACACGATTTTGCATCGCTTGGAAATATTGAATCGCGAACAAAGAGATGATATCCTGCTTTTTATGCTTGCCTGTCTGCTCGAATCAGGTCGTTCGTCAAATGAATTTCATTACCAAAAGCTGGTGCATGGGCTAAGAATAAATCAGACTCAATCTGAAAATGAAAAAATACAATTTGAGTTTCTAAAACAGGTAATTGATCTTGTAAAGCCAGAAACTTTCTTTCCTGAAGAACTACAAAATATAAATGATACCCAGCTTTTTTTATTGGAAGACAAAGTGCTTGAAATTCAAGATAAAACAGAATTGTTTTTATATGAACATTTACCTGAATTGCTGAATGAATTTAGCCCTGAACCGTTTGATAAATCAAAAAAAATCGGTTCTGAAAATGCGATCTTTATCAATACAGCAGGCCTTGTAATTGCCCATCCTTTTATTTGGAGTTTTTTGGTAAATACCGGTTGTGCTGACAAAAAACACATTTATGCAACAGAAATTTCAAGGGCGGTTCATTTGTTACGTTTTCTGGCTGTTGGCGATGAAAATGTAGCGGAATTTGATTTAATTTTTGAAAAATTTCTTTGTGGAATTCCACCCCAATACCCACTGGAACGTCATTTCTCCATATCAGATCAGGATAAATTTGAATGTGAGGAGATGTTGAAATCGATGATCGCAAACTGGCCGGCATTAAAAAACAGTTCGCCTGATACGGTGCGGCAAATGTTTTTGCAACGCGATGGAAAACTGGATATTACACGAAAACCCGGCAAATTGTTTGTTGAAAGGAAGGCTCAGGATGTACTGCTCGAAAAATTACAATGGAATATTTCCGTTGTAAAATTACCCTCGATGAGTGAAGTGTTATTTGTTGAATGGTAAACAATTATGAGAACAAAAGAAAGCAAGACAGCGCAGACGAATCAAAGCAAAGCTGCTTTTTTTCAATCGAAAGATATAGGTGGTTTTTTTAGTCCAGCGGGCGAACTAAAAACAGGTCAACCCGGCGACCAATACGAACAGGAAGCCGACCAGATGGCTGATTTTGCTTCAAGCCATTCAGGTATTGCCCAATATGGCACCAATCTGGAAGAGTCTGAATTTCTTTCAGGAACGCTTGATCTGGAAGAGCAAAATATGGCTTTGGAGGGGGTTGCGGATGCTACTGTTGAAGCGAAAATCAGGGAAAGCAATGGTTCGGGACAGAAAATGGAAGATAAAACCCGCAGTGAAATGGAGGCTGGGCTGGGAGCTGATTTCAGCCAGATAAATATTCACGATGATGAGGAATCGGCTTACCTGAACACCACTTTAGGGGCCGAAGCTTTCACGGTTGGAAAGGATGTTTACTTCAACAAGGGGAATTATAATCCTGAAAGTAGCAACGGGAAGCATCTTCTGGCACACGAGTTAACCCATACAATTCAGCAAACGGGCAGTGTATCTTCAGTAATTCAGTTTACAATTGGCGATAACCGCGACCTGATGTCGCCCCGGTTCTCGGGCGATCCGGTATTGGAGGCATGTCTTGACGGGGAGCGAGTTTTGCAACAAGGCAGTCATGGCGCAGCAGTAACAAGCATTCAGCAGGCTTTGATCGACGCAGGATTTCCTCTTCCACAGTTTGGTGCTGATGGTTCATTTGGTACCGAAACACGAAATGCTGTGATGGATTTTCAGCGGGCGTCGTTGTTGGTTGTCGATGGCCGGGTTGGGCCTGCAACCATGTCGGCGCTAGATGCACTTTATTCAGGAGGAGCTCCGGTGTTACCACCCGCTGTACCGGTCACTCCACCACCAACCACCGCGCCAACGGTAACATCTGAAACGCTTTTAAACGCGCCCGATGGGACTGCCAATACCCGAACAACAGTTGGAGTAGGCGAACGGGTGAGACTTACGGGAAATACGGCCGGAACATGGACAGCAACAGAAGGCAGAATCCTTGGCATAAACACTGGTTCGAATGTGGTGTGGGAAGCTCCCGCTGTTGCAGCAAATCCTGTCATTACATTAACCACCCCCGGGGGCGCAACTGCCATGAATTTTACAGTAATTGCTCCCGATTCGCTTGATATGGTGGTCAACCGGCACGAGGCTATTGCGGTTGGAACGGCCGGCGCCTGTATGATTACTGATGTAACCGTCAATCCGCTCAATGTTAGTTTCGGACGAACCCAATGGCTCGAAGTTCCTGGCCCGGCCAGCAATATTTCCGGTTATTTTACCCGCTTCCGGGCTTCGCAGCTAAGGCACCGGCCAAATCCACGCTATTTGCCATTCAATGATCAAAACACAGGTTTGATCGACCATGCTGCCTTGCACGAAGCGCCACCTCCATTCTCCTTCGGTACGTTCGATTGGGTGATTCCAAATCGCTATAAAATTGATGGGGAGACTGATGCGCAAGGTCGATTCTTTGTTGATACCACTCAGGAATTTACCATTTTCGACGATGGATTGGTAATGATTGATAAAGCCGGAGCGTTGGTTACAAGAACAACAACCAATGTAATTACCTGATATGGATAAAGATACTATGATTGAATTAGTTGTGGAACCAAAAGAGTTTCAGCTTTCGGAAATCGCCGAATTTGCGGTTGGGATGAAAATTACCAATCCAAGCGATCGGTGGATTGATGTGGATATCTCAAAATCAGTGCTTTGGGTTAATTCTGAACGTAGCATTGCCTGGGATTTGGCAGTTCAGAACGGGACATTGGTCAACCTTAAAATTGCGCCACATAAAAGTGAAACCATCAGTTGGCAAATGGGAGATGCTTTTTTCGAAAATGCAGGAACTTACGAATTAAAGCTTGTTTGGGGAACGTTTTCCGCGAAAGAGCAAGTGTTTGTATTAAGTAGTTAACCAATGATATACCAAAAATACCTGACTTTTTTAGCGAATAGTATTCGTATTCGCCTCGATTATGAGTTGAAAGGAAATCCAACTGAATTTTCCACCTTAGGGAGTCAAAATGTTGATGATTCACCCCTGTCGCAGTTTATCCTTGAAAACAAGCTTTCAATTCCTGAAACAGTTGTACTTCTCCTTGCACTGATACCACATATCGCACCTGGATTTTTAAGCAATTTAATTCAGGAATATTTACCTGAAGGAGGAGATTTTCCGGAGTTTGGTGGGGTAAAAGGTAAAAATCACCGCGGCATTTTGCCAACCGGCGAAACCGTTTTATACGTTTTGGCAGGTCGGGATGTAGAACAGCGAACAGCGTTTTCCAAAATGTTTTCTGAAGACCATTTTTTCGTACGTAAAGGAGTTTTGTACCTCGAAGAAGTTCCGGTTGGCGAGCCCCGGTTTAGCGGACGACTCGTCATGGAGCAGGAATATGTTGATTGGTTTACAATTGGAAAAGTCTCCAAACCCCGGCTTAGCAGCGATTTCCCGGCACAACTGATTGAAACTGGATTGGAATGGAAAGATTTAATTCTGAATGCAAAAACGACTTCGCAAATCGCCGAAATTGAGACCTGGCTAAAATACAACGACTCGCTGTTCGAAGAGTGGGGCATGAAAAACCGCATCAAACCCGGATTTCGCGTACTTTTCAGTGGCCCTCCCGGAACAGGCAAAACCCTAACTGCCAGTTTGCTGGGTAAATATACTCACCGCGATGTTTTTCGAATCGATCTTTCGCTGGTCATCTCGAAATACATCGGCGAAACCGAGAAAAACCTTTCGAAACTTTTCGATCGTGCCAAAAACAAAAACTGGATACTTTTCTTCGACGAGGCTGATGCCATTTTTGGTAAACGTACCGGAATCCGCGATGCCCACGATAAATATGCCAACCAGGAAGTTTCCTACCTTTTGCAGCGCATCGAAACACATGCAGAGCTGGTCATTCTGGCTTCGAACATGAAAAGTAACATCGATCCGGCATTTACGCGCCGCTTTAATGCCATCATCGAATTCGAAAATCCCTCGGCTTCAGAACGATTACTCATCTGGAAAAACAATATTCCCACCAAAATGAAACTTGAAGATCGGGTTGATCTTGATGAGATGGCGCGTAAATACGAAATTAACGGCGCCAACATTGTCAATATTCTGCATTATTCCAGCCTCAAAACCCTCGAAAACAATTCAAATACAATTTGTTTAGCCGATTTAATGAGGGGAATACATAAGGAGTATGCCAAGGAAGGGAAAATGATCAATTTGAACTTGTAATCAAGACAGTTCTAAAATTCATCATTTCGCATTTCCTAAAAATTCCATTATTTTTGGTTCAATCCTAACTAAAAATACCTGTTATGCAACGAGCCATCCCAATTAATCGGGACACAGACGCATGATTATCGCTGGCGAGTTCCATCTGACAATTAAAAAACAAAATATAAACTGATGAAAAAGTTCAATGTTGCCACCTAAAGCAAAATATACTGCCAAATGGTTCAACCCGAGCGCCGGGGAAAAACTGCAGGATGGAACTGTCAAAAACCTGACTGGTGGAGGAAAAGTTGTTTTAGTAATGCCACAGCCGAGTGATGGGAGAGATTGGGTGGTGGTAATTAGGAGATGAAATCAACAATTGCATCACTGTAAAGATAGTATCCACTTGTACTAGATCACTTTCCCCAACAATTTCCTCCTGTGGTTTGTTAATCCTGTTAAGACAATGATTCAGAACAGGATTAAAATTTACAGCCATGAAAGTATTTCAAAAGATTACTGTACTTTTTGCATTTGTATTGATTGTTAGTGCGTCCAAAGCGCAAAGTGGACAGCCTACCGGAAATATGGTACTTTTTGCTTCCGGGGTAAGCAATCCGGTTTGCATCACAAATGCTGGCGACAGCCGCCTTTTTGTAGTCGATCAGGCGGGTTATATCCGGATAGTTGATTCTGCCGGTAAAGTGAATTCCCAGCCGTTTCTCGATATTCGAAGCAGGGTAGTATTTAGTGGCGAGCGCGGATTGTTGGGGCTTGCCTTTCATCCGGAGTACAAAACAAACGGCTTCTTTTACGTTAATTATGTAGGAACAGGTGACATTACAACCATTTCGAGGTTTAAAGTTAACTCCGGAAATACAGAAATAGCCGATGCAACAAGCGAGTTGAAGCTTTTAACGATTACCCAGCCATTTTCGAACCACAATGGAGGAACTATTTGTTTCGGTCCCGACGGATATTTGTACATAGGAATGGGCGACGGTGGTTCTGGTGGCGATCCCGGCAACCGCTCGCAAAACCCACAATTATTGCTTGGAAAAATGCTCCGGATTGATGTAAATAGTGGAAATCTGTATGCAATTCCATCCACAAATCCTTTCAGGAACAGCACAACCACTCTTCCCGAAATTTGGGCAACCGGATTGCGAAATCCCTGGAAGTTCAGTTTCGACCGGCTCACCGGCGATCTTTGGATTGCCGATGTTGGACAAAATGCTTACGAAGAAGTCAATTTTCAACCTGCATCGAGCCCCGGTGGAGAAAATTATGGATGGAGATGCTACGAAGGCAATGCGACATACAATACTTCAGGATGTCTGCCGGCATCGTCACTTACTTTCCCCGTTTATGTATATCCGCAGGGTTCTGATTGTTCTGTAACAGGCGGTTATGTATTTCGGGGCAATATATCTTCAGCCTACTATGGATATTACTTTTTTACTGATTATTGTTCCGACAGGATTTGGACATTGCATAAAGTAGCAGATAATTGGGTCAAAGAAGATTTCGGCCAATACCCGGGTAACAATTTCAGCACATTTGGCGAAGATGCTTTCGGTCAGCTATATGTTGCCGGCCGGGGAAGCGGAAAAATATTTCGTGTGATTGGTACAACAACCGGAATCAATAACAATGATGTTTTGGCAGGTATAAAAATAATTCAGGTTCCGTTCTCCAGCAAGATCAGGATTGAAACGGGGCAAACCAACGGTCAGGAGATTCAGGTTACTATGAGTGACATTAAAGGCTCCCTTCTGCACAAAGCCAACATTTTCGATTCCAGTTACGATTTTGATCCCGGTTCTCTACCCAATGGCGTTTATATTCTTAACATTTTAATTAGCGGAAAAAAAATGGCACATAAGCTAATCTTGTAAGTATAATATCCAGACATTTTAAGTTTGTCTTTTACTTCGAAGCTTTTAACTTTACGTTTCGAAATAACACAAACCTAAACCAAGTCAAATGGCCCATAAGTTTCAATTCTTTGTACTTTTCTTTTTCTGTATTTTTATTCTGAAGGCACAAACCTCTAAACAAATTATTCCCGGAGAAATCTGGAACGACAATACCGGAACCCATATCAATGCCCATGGCGGCGGAGTTCTATACCACAAAGGTGTTTACTATTGGTATGGCGAACATAAAATAGCCGGTAAAATCGGAAATACAGCTCAAGTGGGAGTTGGGTGTTATTCGTCGCGCGATTTGTATAAATGGAAAAACGAAGGAATTGCCCTTAAAGTGGACGAAACCAATCCTGAAAGTGATATTGCCAAAGGTTGTATCCTTGAGCGTCCGAAGGTGATTTACAACACAAAAACGAAGAAGTTCGTGATGTGGTTTCATCTGGAATTAAAAGACAAAGGGTACGATGCCGCCCGCAGCGGGGTTGCCTTTTCAGATAGTCCAACCGGCCCTTTTGTGTTCCTGCAAAGCTTTCGCCCAAATACCGGTTTTTGGCCTGAAAATGTACAGCCTTTTCATAAAAAGCCGGTTGCTGATTGGGTGAAACCCCATTATTGTGGCGGGAAAGGATGTTTGCCTGCACACGTTGATTCTGTAAATATTTTAGGCCGCGATTTCAAAGGCGGACAAATGGCCCGCGATATGAATTTGTTTGTTGACGACGACGGAACAGCCTACCATATTTATTCTTCCGAAGAAAACAGTACCACGCACATTTCGAAATTAACCGATGATTATTTATCATACTCCGGGCAGTATTTTCGGGTATTTCCGGGGCGCTATATGGAAGGCGCTACGCTTTTTAAACGCAAAGGCAAGTACTATTTTATTGCTTCCGACTGCACCGGATGGGCGCCCAATGCTGCACGTTCTGCCGTTGCCGAAGAGATTTTTGGTGAATGGACTGAACTTGGCAATCCGGCGGAAGGCAAAGATTCTGAACTTACGTTCCATTCGCAAAGCACCTTTGTCCTGAAAGTGGAAGGCAAAAAGGACAGCTATATTTTTCTGGGCGACCGCTGGACTCCCGATAACCCGATTGATGGTCGCTACATCTGGCTACCCATCAAATTTGAAAACGATGCGCCAAAACTATATTGGCAGGATCACTGGAGCCTGTAAGGCAAAAGTGGTCAGTTTTCAGTCACAGAATTCATGAAATGCGAGAATATCCTTTGCCGTTCCGCTCTAGCGAACGTAAATGATTAAACAAAAAATTTTAAAAACATACCTATGAAAAAAATTCTTTTAACCATTCTGATTCTTATCGCGTTCACTGCCAACATGTTCGCAAAAATTATTCTCCCATCGGTATTCGCCGACAACATGGTGTTGCAACAAAATTCTGATGTAGCCATTTGGGGCTGGTCCGATCCGGGCGAAACCGTAAAAATTGTGACAAGCTGGAATTCCAAAGACACCGTAAAGGTGAAGGCAAATAATTCTTCCAAATGGGTTGCTACTATTAAAACCATTGCAGCCGGAGGCCCCTATTCCATTCAGATTTTAGGAAACGGCAAAGTTGAACTGAAAAATGTAATGTTGGGTGAAGTCTGGATTTGCAGCGGTCAGTCGAACATGGAATGGAGCGTAAACGCCAAAATTATCAATGGAGAAGAAGAAGCGGCAAAAGCGAATCATCCAAATATCCGTATTTTCCATGTTCAGAAAATCGGTGCAGAATTCCCGCAGCAAAACTGCAACGCAACGTGGACGGTTTGCTCGCCCGAAACCATGCGTTCAACCAGCGCGGTGGGCTATTTCTTCGCCCGTGAGTTGCAGCAAAAACTGAATGTTCCGGTTGGAATCATCGTTTCGGCATGGGGCGGAACTCCCGCTGAAGTGTGGATTGAAAAAAGCCGCATAGACAACAATTCGGAATTGAGCAAGGCCAGATATAAAGAGCACTTCGACTGGTGGCCGGGAGAATCAGGAGCATTGTACAATTCAATGATCTATCCCGTAGCTCCTTATGGAATTGCCGGCGCCATCTGGTATCAGGGAGAATCTAACTGCGGAAATTACCAGATTTATTCCCAATTAATGAAGACTTTGATCGAAAACTGGCGGGCCGATTTCAAAAAGGATTTCCCATTCTACCAGGTTCAAATTGCACCATATACTTATGGAGATCAGGGAACTTCGGAATACCTGCGTGAACAGCAGGAACTGGTGACCAAAACTGTTCCGAATACCGGTATGCTCGTTATTTCTGATTTGGTTGATAATGTAAAAGACATCCATCCCCGAAACAAGTTGGATGTTGGTAAACGACTTGCCAATTATGCTTTGGCCGAAACCTACAAACAAAGTATTGGCGAATACAAAAGCCCGGCTTTTGAATCGATGAAAGTCGAAAAAGACAAGGCTCGTCTCACTTTCAGCAATGCCGCTGCAGGCTTGAAATCGACAGGGAAAACTCCGGTAAAATTCATGATTGCAGGCGACGATAAGAAATTCGTTGAAGCCACTGCAAAAATAGAAGGTTCAACTATTGTGCTTTCATCCAAACTCGTTAAATCGCCGGTCGCCGCCCGCTTCTGTTTCGACGATACTTTGATGCCCGATGTATTTAGCGCCGAAGGCTTACCATTGGCTCCTTTCCGGACTGATAAGTGGTAATTTCCCCATATAAAGGAAACCACATAGGCACATAGAGCACAATAGAAAACAAAAAAAAAACTATGTGTCCTATGTGCCTATGTGGTTCATTATACATTTTACCCTTATAAATATGAAACAACTTTTCTTCATCATCCTAATTCTGGTTTCCGTAACTATCTCCGCCAGAACTCCCTTTTCTACGGAAAAAACAGATTCGGCGACATCTCTTTCCGAAGTGAAAGAAAGCTACAAACTCTCCGGAAAACACCTGGCAGCTTTGGCCGAAAAGGTTCTGTATAAAAAAACACCGCAGGAAGACATGTATTTGTACATTCTGCGTCCTTTGGGAAAGACGAAAAAAGCATTGCCTGCCATTGTCTATTTTACCGGAGGTGGCTGGGTAAATGGAAATGTGTATGGACAGATTCCCAATCCTGCATGGTTTCGCGATCACGGAATTATTGGCATTGAAGCCGATTACCGCGTAAAATCGCGACATGGAACCACGCCTGTTGAGTGTGTTCAAGATGCCAAATCTGCCATCCGTTATGTCAGGGCTCATGCCAAAGAATTGGGCATCAATCCCAACAAAATCATCGCAGCTGGCGGTTCTGCCGGTGGACACATTGCCGCCTGCACTGCAATTGATGGCGGCGATGCTGATGGTGAAAATCTGAAAATCAGCTCAGAACCGAATGCAATGGTTCTTCACAATCCGGTTTTGGGTGAAGGTTTTGGCAAAGCTTTTTTCGATACTCATCCTGAATTTTCACCCATTCTGAACGTAAAGAAAGGTTGGCCGCCAACGATTTTGTCGAACGGCACCAAAGACAAAACCACACCAATCGAGTTCGCTGAAAAATTTACCCGATTGATGAACGAGGCCGAAAATACCTGTGAATTAATACGTGTGAAAGATGCTGACCATTCATGCGACTGGCCGGTGAGTAACCCCAATTTTTTGCCTACCTTGCAGCGAATGACAAATTTTCTGAAAGAACAAAAATTAATCAAATAATTACCATGCAATATCCAAAGATTTTGAATCAAATATTCGCTGTATTTATCCTGTTTCTGATTGGGTGCACACCTCAAACAATTTTCTATGTCAACTCTCAATCGGGTGACGATTCCAATAATGGAACACTGGAAAAACCTTTTAAAACGATCGAAAAGGTCGATTTTCAGCTTCAGGCTGGAAATTCGGTATTATTCGCAGGAGGGCAAACATTTGCAGGAACGCTCAAATTATCGGGACTGGCCGGAACAAAAGAAAAACCCATTATGATCGGATCTTATGGGAACGGCCGCGCAATTATCAATGGAGGAAATGAAAATTCCATTTTAGCCGACAGTTGCGCCTGGCTTCAGGTAAAAAACCTGATCCTTATTGGGAGTGGCCGGTTAACTGGAAATACCGGCAGCGGAGTCGAATTTCGTAATACGCACAATTGTGTGATCGACAGCCTCGAAGCCAGCGGTTTTTTATGGTCGGGCGTGAAAGCAGTGGGGGGTCAGGATCTTCGGATCACCAATGTTTATGCCCACGACAACGGCTTTTCGGGCATCAATGTGGAGTCCGACGAAAAAGATGCCGGCGGATTGGAAGGATTGGGTGGAAAAACTTTCAGGAATTTATACATCGCCAATTGTGTGGCCGAAAACAATCCGGGTTGCCCGGCAGTTTTGGACAATCACTCCGGAAATGGCATTCTGATTGGTGGCGTAACCAACGGAACGATTGAATACTGCGAAGCGATGGGCAATGGCTGGGACATGCCACGCGAAGGAAATGGCCCGGTCGGAATATGGGCTTACGAAAGCGACAGCATCACCATTCAATATTGTTACTCGCACGACAACCAGACATCCGAAAAAGGCAAAGATGGCGGAGGATTCGACTTTGATGGCGGGATGACTAATTCGATAATGCAACATAACTTTTCGGCCAACAACGAAGGCGCCGGATACGGATTGTTTCAGTATTTTGAAGCTTCGGTCTGGAAAAACAACATCATCAGAAACAACATCAGCTACAACGATGGACGGAAAAACGGACAGGCCGGTTTCCTGATGTGGATTGCACCCGGTTCGCCACAGCCAATGTCTGACTGCCAGATATATGAAAATACGGTGGTGAACTGTTATGGCCATGCTGCCAGCTTTGAACCAGGTAATTATCCGGGATTCGAGTTTAAAAACAATATTTTTCTGCTCACCGGACATTCTGTTTCATTCGCGAATGGCAGATATACCGGTGCAACATTTGCCGAAAATCAGGCATGGTCAGCCAACAGGGAAGTTCCACTTGCTTTTCCGGAAGACAAACAGGCAATTTTGACAGATCCAAAAATCAAAATTCCTGAAAATGAGGTTGAACTGCCGAAGAATGTAAAGGAATTAGCGAAAATGGTTTTCTTTAAATAGTTGGTATAAATTAGTAATTTGGCATCAAAAGGTCGATTTGAAACTAAGCATAATGAACAAGCATTACTGGTATGGATTATTGAAGTTGAAAATAATGGTTCTCATTTATTTTTTTGCAATCAGTTCAGAAGTTTTTGCTATTGAACCGGCAAATCCCAATGCTAACAGTAATGTGAAATTAATCCTAAATTTCTTTTCAACGCTAACTAGCCGGACAGATCACCGCTTGGTCTCAGGACAATTCATCGGATACAGTGGCGGTGCAAAAAACGCCGGAATGCTTCCCGCGATATATAGCAATACTGGTAAATGGGTGGGAATTGAAGGATCAGATTATGCTCATTGGTCACCCAGTCATCACATTAGGTATAATTTCACCAATCCGGAACTTATTAAGGCATGGAAAGCCGGTTCATTGGTTACACTACAGGTAATGATGACCAATCCGGCAAACCCGAATGGTGGTGGCCTCTGGGATACAGGAGTCGACCTTAATCAGTTGCTGGTTCCGGGGACAGATACCTATTCCCGCTGGATCTCCGAAATGGATATCATTGCAGCCGGACTCAGTCAGTTACAGGACAGTGGTGTGGTTGTGCTCTTCCGCCCATTCCACGAAATGAACGGGGCTTGGTTCTGGTGGGGCGGTAAAAACACTTCACTGTTTGTCAAAGTATGGAAACAGATGTTCGATTATTATACCAATACCAAAAAGCTAAATAATCTATTATGGGTCTATGGCCCAATGTCGGGGGCTACTGCTACCAGTTACTATCCGGGTGAAGCTTATGTCGATATAACTGGATTTGACGTTTATTCCAGTAATGTTAACACTGCCGCAATTGGTGGCTATTCAGCAATGGTCAAATTAGGTAAACCATTCGGATTTACTGAATTCGGACCTGAAAACTCCTCCAATCCATCAGGCAATTTTGATTACAGGATATTTATTAATGGTTTGAAAACCAACTTTCCCGATGCCTGTTTTTTCTTGTGCTGGGACGAAAATTGGGGACTGACTTCAAATAAGTATGTGAAGGAAGCTCTTACCGACAGCTATGTAGCCAACCGTGAAGACTTGAATTGGTCCCAGCCCACGGGTTTAATTAAAATCGGACCCGATCCGGCTTTCGATGGTATAAAAGTCTATCCAAACCCAATGCGAAAGGGCAATGGCCTTAATCTCGATCTAAGCCGATTAATCAGAGGCCATGAAATTAGAATAAGTGTGTTTGATATTGGCGGAAAAGCAATTATAAGACAAAAACTTCCTAGTTCATTTGATGGAATATACGAGTTCAAAAATACAAAATCGCTTCAGCAGGGTATTTATCTGTTAAGTGTCGAGTCAAAGAATATATCAGCCAAGCTGCGTTTCGTAGTCATTTGAAAATCAATTAAACAGGCCGATCCATTCCTGAAAAGAAATATTAAACCTGAATTGTGATATGAAGAAACTCAAACAGAATCATTTCAAAAAGAAAACCAATAAACAATGTGTTGCGTTTTTCATTTTTTTCACTTCAATTCTATTCGTTTCGTGCAATACTGCAAAACCCGATTTCACCAGCCGGGAACAGAATTTTGATACAGGCTGGAAATTCAAATTGGGTGATGCGCCTCATGCCGATTCTGTTGTTTTCGATGATTCGCAATGGCGAACAGTTGATCTTCCGCACGATTGGAGCATCGAAGATTTGCCTGCAGCAGAAGGTAAAAATCAGATCGGTCCGTTTTCGGAAGCTAGCCCCGGCAAAGGTTCTACGGCTCATACAGTCGGCGGAGTTGGCTGGTACCGAAAGACATTCACGCTTGATGAATCGGCAAAAAACAAAAAAGTACAGATTTATTTCGACGGAGTTTACATGGAATGCAACGTCTGGCTGAACGGTCAGCATCTTGGTTTTCATGCCAATGGCTATACTCCTTTCTTTTTCAATCTGACTCCTTACCTGAATCCTGTTGGCGAAAAAAACACCTTGGCAGTTTGGGTGAACAATCCAGGCAAAAACAGCAGATGGTATTCAGGTTCAGGAATATACCGCCATGTTACACTGCAAACTACCGACCTTGTAAATATTCCTGTTTGGGGAACTTTCGTTTCAAGTCCTGAAGTTTCGGCAGAAAGAGCTACGGTCAAAGTGAAAACTACTGTCAATAATGTAACTACCGAAGACGTTGAAGTAACGGTTTCAACCCAAATTTATTCTCCGGATGGCAAAATGGTCAGCCAGTCAGAATCGAAACTACTAACTATTTCAGCAAAAAATACTGAAGTAGAGCAATTGTTGGAGGTTAAAACTCCTGCCCGATGGTCGATTGAATCGCCAAATCTTTATAAAGCAATCAGCGAAATAAAATTCAAAGGCAAAACTGTCGATCAGAAAACCACTACTTTCGGGATTCGTTCCATCGAGTTCAGCGCTGAAAAAGGATTTTTACTGAATGGCGAACGTGTTCTTTTAAAGGGTGGTTGCATGCACCACGACAATGGCCCGCTGGGTTCGGCTGCTATCGACCGTGCGGAAGAACGCCGTGTTGAACTGATGAAAGAATTCGGGTTCAATGCCATTCGTACCAGTCACAATCTGCCATCAGCCCAATTTCTGGATGCCTGCGACCGGTTGGGCGTTTTGGTGATCGACGAAGCCTTCGACCAGTGGCAACTCCCCAAAAACCCCGATGATTACAGCAACTATTTCGATCGGTTTCACAAGGAAGATCTGGAATCCATGATTTTGCGAGACCGAAACCACCCTTCAGTAATAATATGGAGCATTGGCAACGAGATCAAAGAAAGGGCCGATTCCGCAGGATTGGTGATCAGCCAAAATCTAATCAACATCATCAAGTCTTTGGATACAACCCGACCGGTAACATCCGCCATCTGTTCGTTCTGGGATAATCCGGGGAAAACATGGGAATATGCGCAACCCGCGCTGGAATTGCTCGATGTGGCCGGATACAATTACATGTGGCGCGAGTATGAAAACGACCACCAGAAATATCCTGAAAGAATGATGATCGGCACCGAATCGATTGCAAAAGAAGCCTTTGAGAACTGGCAAATGGTTGAAAAGTATCCGTATGTTTTGGGCGATTTTATCTGGACATCAATGGATTATCTGGGCGAAGCGGGCATTGGACATTCTCTGATCGCTACCCCTGATACCAAACCTCAATTTTCGCCGGGATGGCCTTGGTACAATGCCAATTGCGGCGACATCGACATTTGCGGTTTCAAAAAACCACAATCTTATTTCCGCGATGTTGTTTGGAAAATCAGCAACCTGGAGATGGCTGTCCACGCTCCCATCCCTTCAGGAATGAAGGAACTGGTAAGTATGTGGGGCTGGCCAGACGAACACCAAAGCTGGAACTGGGCCGGCAGCAAAGGCCAAAAGCTTCAGGTAAATGTGTATTCAAATTATCCTGAAATCAGGCTGGAACTGAATGGAAAAGTAATTGCTACCAAACCGGTTTCGGCTGAAACCAAACTGACCACCGCATTTGAAGTACCATT
>JAHEYU010000121.1 GCA_023251435.1 Bacteroidota bacterium | reverse complement strand
CATGGGCTGATAATTACAATATTCCTGAATCGGGGAACGGCATTTCAGATTTATTGGACGAAGCCAAATGGGGAATTGATCATCTCTTGAGGATGCAGCTTTCCAATGGTAGCGTACTTAGTATTGTGAGCGAATCTCATGCAAGCCCTCCGTCGAAAGCTACCGGGCAAAGCCTTTACGGACCCGCAAATACTTCAGCAACTCTGAATACATCTGGAGCTTTTGCAATCGCTTCGAAAGTTTTCCGAATGGCAGGACTGACCAGCTATGCCGATACACTTCAGGCAAGGGCGATTAAAGCCTGGAACTGGGCGGTGGCCAATCCAAAGGTACTTTTCCAGAACAACGATGCAGCTTACAACTCACAAGGGATTGGCGCCGGGAAACAAGAATTGGATGATTATGGCCGGTTGATGGCAAAACTGGAAGCGGCTTGTTTTTTATTTGATGTGACTGGTGATGTGGCCTACCGTAACTTCTTTGATTCGAATTATGCACAAGCTCATTTAATTACCTGGAATTTTGCTTACCCTTTTGAACCGGAGGTTCAGGAAACGTTACTTTATTATGCTGCCATTCAAAGCGCAACATCCTCTGTTGCCGATCGAATAAAAAGCACGTACAAAAATGCTATACTGAACGGATCTGATAATTTGCCAGCCTACACCACAAAAAAAGACCCCTACATGGCTTATATCAAGGATTATACCTGGGGAAGCAATTCAACCAAGGGAATTCAGGGGAGCATGTATTATAATGTAGTAGAATTTGCCCTCGATCCTGTGAAAAATATGATCGTCGAAGATGCCGCCATCGGGTACATTCACTACTTACACGGAGTTAACCCGCTAAACATGGTTTACCTGTCGAATATGTACCGTTACGGAGCAGAGAATTGTGTGAATGAGTTTTATCACAGCTGGTATACCAATGGTAGCTCTTTGTGGGATCGGGTGGGCAAATCGGTGTACGGGCCACCCCCGGGGTTTCTGACCGGAGGCCCAAACCCTTCGTACAACTGGGATGGTTGTTGTCCGGGAGGCTGTGGTTCCGCTTCAAATAATGCGATTTGTACTTCCATGCCTATCACTCCGCCCAAAAATCAACCAGTTCAGAAATCGTACAAGGATTTTAATACCAGTTGGCCCCTCAATTCGTGGGAAGTTACCGAAAATAGCTGTGGCTACCAGGTAAATTACATCAGACTTCTTTCGAAATTTGTTGATTTAAGTTACGATTGCAACGGCGATAAAGGAGGAAGCGCCTTTGTTGATGCCATTGGGCAGTGCGCAGGTGGAAATACAGGCCGGGTGCCGGAAACAAATCCGGATAAGTACACTGGCAACGAGAACCGATTGTTCCTAAGTAAAGATTTTCAGGAAGTAATACTTTATCCTAATCCAAATAAAGGGGTATTGAATATTGATTATTCGGGAGAAAGTGAGCTAAACCTTAAAATTATACAAATGGACGGTTCTGTTTGTTTCGAATCGTGTTTTGGCGAAAGTTGTTCGTTAAATATTTCACATCTGGCACAGGGGGTGTATTCTGTGGTTATTTCTTCTGAAAAAGAATCATCGACCCAACTATTGATTAAAAATTAGGGCAAAAAAAAAAGGATGGCCCCAACCATCCTTTTCTACCTAACCAAACCTATTTCTATGAAAAAAACCCAAAATGTTCTAATTCCTTGTAAATAATTACAATGCAAATATAATTCAGCGATCAGTTAACTTCTATGAACGATCGTTAAGTATTGTTAAGATTTTCGTCGGATAAAGTATATGAAGTTTTTTTTGATTCATCAATGAATGTATATATTTGCATTCGACTTCAATCAAATGAGCGTTTAATTTTCTGCAAATGAATTTTAAAAAATCACCGTTTAATATATGACAGAAATATTTCGGAAAATAGAACTATTTTTGTTGACGGCATTTTACCTGTTGAAAAACATCAATAATCAATAAATATTTTTTCTATGACAAAGTACGTTTATAAGTTTGGAAATGGCACAGCTGATGGAAAAGCTGACATGAAAAATCTACTCGGTGGTAAAGGCGCTAACCTGGCCGAAATGAACCTGATTGGCGTTCCGGTTCCTCCCGGATTCACCATCACTACAGAAGTTTGTACCCTGTACAATAAATTAGGTAAAGACTATGTGGTCGATTTAATTAAAGCTGAAGTCGAAGAAGCTATCGCGAAGATTGAAGCTCAGACCGGTGGTATTTTTGGTGATTCAACCAATCCGCTTTTGGTTTCAGTACGTTCAGGAGCCCGCGCTTCGATGCCCGGAATGATGGACACCATTCTGAACCTCGGTTTGAACGACACCGTTGTGGAAGGAATGGCAAAAAAGACCGGCAACCCACGCTTTGTATGGGATAGCTACCGTCGTTTTGTACAAATGTACGGCGATGTGGTACTCGACATGAAACCAACTTCAAAAACAGATATTGATCCTTTCGAAGAAATTCTGGAAGAATTAAAACACGAAAAAAATGTAATCAACGACAACGAACTTTCTGTTGAAGCCCTGAAAGAATTGGTTACAAAATTTAAAGCTGCCGTTAAATCTAAAACCGGTCGCGACTTTCCTGAAGATTCTTACGAACAACTTTGGGGAGCTGTTTGCGCCGTATTCAATAGCTGGATGAACGACCGCGCTATTTACTATCGCCAGTTAAACCAGATTCCTGAAGAATGGGGAACTGCTGTTAACGTTCAGGCAATGGTATTCGGAAACATGGGTCTTACTTCAGGAACTGGTGTTTGCTTTAGCCGCGATGCCGGAACTGGCGAAAACATGTTCAACGGCGAATATTTGATTAACGCACAGGGCGAAGATGTGGTAGCCGGTATTCGTACCCCACAGCAAATTACGCTCGAAGGTTCGAAACGCTGGGCCGAACTGGCCGGAGTTTCTGAAGCCGAACGCGCAGCTAAATATCCTTCACTGGAAGAAGCAATGCCACCGATGTACAAAGAGTTGTTCGAAATTCAGAACAAACTCGAAACCTACTTCAAAGATATGCAGGACATGGAGTTCACCATTCAGGAAGGTAAAATGTGGATGCTGCAGACCCGCGGCGGAAAACGTACCGGTGCTGCCATGGTGCAAATTGCCATCGACATGCTGAAAGAAGGCCTGATTGATGAAAAAACTGCGTTACTCCGTGTTGAGCCCATCAAATTAGATGAGTTGTTGCACCCTGTATTCGATAAAAAAGCGATTAAAGCAGCCCATGTTTTGGCAAAAGGATTGCCTGCATCTCCGGGCGCTGCAACCGGCCAGATCGTATTCTTTGCCGACGAGGCCGAAGAATGGGTGGCTCAGGGCAAAAACGTTGTGCTGGTTCGTATCGAAACTTCTCCTGAAGATCTTCGCGGTATGAACGTGGCCAAAGGTATTTTAACTGCACGTGGCGGGATGACCTCGCACGCTGCCGTGGTTGCCCGCGGAATGGGCAAATGCTGCGTATCTGGAGCAGGTGCATTGCAGATTGATTACAAAAAGCGCACAATGACTGTTGACGGAAAAATATTTCAGGAAGGCGATTTCATTTCGCTGAACGGAACCTCGGGCGAAGTTTACGAAGGTAAAATTGCAACCATCGATCCTGAATTGAGCGGCTACTTTGGCGAGCTTATGGATATTGCCGATAAATACAAACGCATGTCGGTTCGTACCAATGCCGATACCCCAAAAGATGCGCAGATTGCACGTAAT
Organism: Bacteroidota bacterium; assembly: GCA_023251435.1. GTDB lineage: Bacteria > Bacteroidota > Bacteroidia > Bacteroidales > Prolixibacteraceae > Aquipluma. The sequence continues at coordinate 6,903 of JAHEYU010000121.1, read as the reverse complement.
TTTGGTGCGCAAGGTATTGGTTTAACCCGCACAGAACACATGTTCTTTGAAGGCGACCGCATTAAAGCCATGCGCGAAATGATTTTGGCCGACGATGTTGCCGGACGCGAAAAAGCGCTCGAAAAACTGTTGCCAATGCAGCGCAGCGACTTCGAAGGTATTTTTGAAGCGATGGCCGGATACGGCGTAACCATTCGTTTGCTCGATCCGCCATTGCACGAATTTGTTCCTCACGAAGAAGCCAACCAGCTTGTTATGGCCAAAGAAATGGGCATTTCGGTTGAGCAGGTAAAACACAAAGTTGAATCGCTGCACGAGTTTAACCCGATGTTGGGTCACCGTGGTTGCCGTTTGGGTATTACTTATCCCGAAATTACAGCTATGCAGGCACGTGCCATTATCGAAGCTGCCATGAATTTGAAGGCCAAAGGTGTTGACGCCCGTCCTGAAATTATGGTTCCGCTGGTGGGTACAGTTGCCGAATTGAAAAACCAGACTGAAATCATCCGCAGCGTTGCCGAAAAAGTTTTTGCCGAAAAAGGCGACCGTATCGACTACCTGGTGGGCACCATGATCGAAATTCCACGCGCTGCCTTAACAGCCGACCACATTGCCGCCGAAGCCGAATTCTTCTCATTCGGAACCAACGATTTAACCCAGATGACTTTGGGTTACTCGCGCGACGACGCCGGTAAATTCCTGCCCGATTATCTGAACCGTGGTATCCTGAAACAAGATCCTTTCCAGGTGATTGACCAAAATGGTGTTGGACTTTTGATGGAAATTGGCGTAAATCGTGGCCGTGCAACAAAACCTGACCTGAAAATTGGTATTTGCGGCGAACATGGCGGCGAACCAAGTTCGGTTGAATTCTGCGATAAATTAGGCATGAACTACGTTAGCTGTTCGCCTTACCGCGTGCCAATTGCACGTTTGGCTGCTGCACAGGCTAATATTAAAAACAACAAGTAATTATTTACGATTTAAATATTTACAATTTACTATTGAAAGAAAGGGAATAATCCGAAAGGGTTGTTCCCTTTTGTTTTTAGTGATAATCATGCAAGTTGTTCAATTATAGAATATTAAAATAGAATTCCGCACCAAAGGATTAAATTCAGTTAAAAGATAACGTATAAGGAAAAACAATAGTCAAATGGCTTTGAATAGCGGTTTGGAAAACATAACTTTGAAAATTACAGAAAAAAAAGAAAAAAGAGATCCTGGTTTCTATCCCAATAATTCGACAACAAACCGCTCTCCATGAGTAAACTTAAATAAAATATAAAACCAAAATTATATCGCCATGAAATCGTTTATTTTAAGTTGCGTGCTATTCATTTCCGTAATCAATTTATTCGGAATCAATGATTTAAAAGTCGGAGATCCAAGAAATTCCTGGCAAACTTATAAAGGAACAATTGAGGAAGCATTTTTAACTGTTCGCCCAAAAGGACTATTCATGGAATATGGGCTCTATCTGACCTTCTCCTCAAGGGGTACAATGTGGACCAATGTAAAAGACACACTGGAAGTGACTTTAAAATTTGACCTGCCGGAAAATGCCATCATTCATGATTCATGGTTATGGATTGGTAATGATATTATTAAGGCCAAGATAATGGATAAGTGGAGCGCCTCTTCTATCTATGAAGAAATAGTCAAAAGGCGACGCGATCCCTCCATTCTGTTGAAGCAGTCGGCCACTCAGTATGAATTAAGGGTCTTCCCTATGGCCGGAAATCAAACAAGGAAAGTGAAAATTACTTACCTTATGCCAACAACCTGGAATAAAAGCAATGTTTTTTCAGCAATCCCAACAGCGATTTTAAATACATCCAACTATAAACCAGCAGATTTTCAGATTTTTACATGGGCCGATGCGATCTGGACCAATCCTAAAATAATAAATGATCCTGAAATAAATTTTGTTGCAAAAAGCGACACCACATTTGGGACCTATCAACAGGCAATAATTCCTTCTTCAAAATACAGTTCGAATGTTAATATAGGATTTAATACGCCTGCCGTAGGCGGTTTATATTTATCAGGTTATCAAAAAGGCAATGAAGGTATCTATCAGTTAGCCCTATTCCCCGATCAGTTTTTTGTCGCGGATGTAATCAAGAAGGCGGCAATCTTAATTGACTTTGATGCGTCAAATACCGCAGTAACTGCAAATGAGCTTCTTAGCGCTGTAAAAAATGAAATGCTGATCAATCTGAACAGTAAAGATTCGTTTAATTTATTGTTTTCAAATCTTACCATCAAACGGTACAGCAACAAATGGATAGCTGCATCAAAAACAAATATCATAGCGGCTTTCAGCAGTTTAAATAATCCACTTTCGAGCTACAGTAACCTTGGCCCACTGATTGGAAATGGAATCGATTTTATTAAAAACAATGGAAATGACGGAAAAATCATATTGATATCTGATGGAGATCAATATGGAGATTTTCAGGTTTCAAATACCTTGATCACTGACCTTCTCAAATTGATGAATCCTAAAATCCCCATTCATATTTCAGATTATCAATCTATTAGCTTTCCTTCCTATTACAAGGATGGTCTGACTTATTATGGCAACGACTATTTCTATTCCAATTTATCAAAAATGACACTTGGCTCCTACCACAGGGTTAAAAACGGCTTAAGTATTTCTGAAACTATTAACGGATCGCTTAAATACCTGGGTGGCTCAATTAACTCGTTCGACCTGCATACAAGTTTAAAGGTAGGCTTTTGCCACAGCAGATATACCATGACCGGAGGAGTAAGCAATATTGCTTATGTGAACGATGCCATTCTTCAGGTGGGTAAATTTAAAGGCGAATTTCCCTTCCTGATTGAGATTTCAGGCGAATACAACAATAAAGTATTCTCAAACACGATGGAAATACAAAAACCTGCTACGATTAACAATGATTCACTTTCTGAAACAATGTGGACTGGTCAGTATATCAAAAAACTTGAATCGGGAACGCATAGTAATGATATCATCAACGAAATAGTATATTCAAGTATTAACAAACGGGTATTGTCCAAATACACCTCCTTTTTATGCCTGGAAGACACCAATTATATTTGTAATGATTGTGTGGATGAAACAAAAATTACTTTTAATGCCAGGGACTTGATCGCAGGACAGGATTCAATTTTGGTTTATCCAAATCCCTTTACTGAAAAACTTACAATTGTTATCAATTGCTCTAACCCAAATGATGTTAAAGAGTTATCTATCCTTGATATTACAGGCTCGATCATCTATCAGTTCTCAGCCGACTTATTGCAAAAAGGAAAGAATGTTCTTACCTGGAATGGATTGTCATCAAGAGGTGATAGAGTAAAACCGGGCGTTTATCTGCTGGTATATAAAACATCAGGTCATTCAAAAACCATCAAAATACTGAGGAAATAGATTATACAAAAGAGTCGGGAGACAAAAAATCGGGGAATGACTGAATGTTCATCAACAGATAGAAAGGGAATAATCCGAAAGGGTTATTCCCTTTTTTGTTGACGAGATTAAGGTCGCGACAATGCCTAATTGGCTCACGAATAATACCGATTGAAGAAATATAACAGTCCAATCTTCGCAAACTCGATTGGCCTTAACATTCCCGCCTGCTACGGCTACCGTGTACCCACAAATAATTGGGAAATACTAATACAAAACAAAAAACAATGGAACGCGGATTAAATATGATCTGGCGGATTAAAACTGATTAAAATCATCCCTACAAGTCGGGATGATTTTCTAAAGAAATGCATAAAAAAATATCAATCATCCATTATCCCATTTGTCTTTTTTCGAATCCATTCCAATTTATTGGAATATAAATCCCTGCCCGACGGCAGGCGGGCGTTTTCCATCCGCTAAATCCGTGTGAATCTGCGTTCTATTATTTTACCTATTGGCCAGTATTTAGTGTGCAATAAGATAAAGATGTGGGTACACGGTAGCGGCTACGGGCAGGTCTAATCATCGGCATTATACCATAATGCCTTTGGACTAATTTGTAATTGCATTTCGTATAATTTATCATAGCAATTTTGTATATTTGATTTGTTTTGATTAAACATCCAAGTTTTACACTCTTTCGTCAACGCTTTTCATTGTATGATACAACTCCGAAAAATACATCACCGAGGAAATTACCAGATTGGAATTAGCTTTGGATATAATCAACATTTGATAGCCAAAGTCAGGAGAATTGGCGCTTTTTGGAGCCAGACTCACAAATGTTGGTATGTGTTGTATAACAAGGAGAACTATCAGCTGATACTTCGTAATTTTGACAATGTTGAGATTATAAAAGACGAAAACGACGAGCGGCACACTGAACCTGCTGAAATACAGCAAGAAATTGTTCACATAGCTGATACGATCAGCGAAATTCGGCCCGACATTCAAGCCGAACATAAGGGCACTGTCCCTGAAATAGCCGGCAAAATTGTTTTTACAGGAAGTACAGGTAAATACTGGGTATTAAAAGTTCCATACCAGAAAACCATTACGCCTAAACTAAAAAAAGCGCGGATAAATACGGTTTTAGCGGATTAAAAACAGATTTAATTCCAACAAGTTGGAACTGATTTATACAAATATTTAACTTAAATCAATATCTTCCTATGGACTTACTTCACAAAGAAATTACAGAAAAGATTATTAAAGCATATTATAAAGTTTATAATACGCTTGGCTATGGATTTTTAGAAAAGGTGTACGAGAATGCAATGGCTATAGAACTGCGTAAAATGGGTTTGGAAGTAAAATGTCAATATCCTATTACGGTTTATTATGAAAGTGAAATCGTAGGAGAGTATTTTGCCGACGTGATTGCAAATGATATTGTGGTTATTGAATTAAAAGCATCAAAATCTCTACTTGAAGAACATGAATGTCAGTTAATCAATTATCTGAAAGCAACTAAAATAGAACTTGGATTACTTCTGAATTTTGGGAAAGAAGCGGAGTATAAACGAAAAGTATTTATGAATAAATTCAAAAAAATCAAATCGAACGCTGATCTACGCGGGTTTAGCGGATAAAAGCGGATAAGAATTTTTAATTACGGATTTTTAACGGATTAAATCATGCAAGCATGAATGATGATGAGTACGTTGATATCTGAAAATCGTCACGACTTGTCGGGATTCAAATCCGTTTTTTAATCCGCTCGATCAGGTTCAATCCGCGTTCTATTTCTTTTTATATCTGCGTCGAGCCTGAGTATGCTGGTGAATGCTTTGTTGTATTATTTCCGTACGGTGCTTAAAAGGGATTCGTTTGAGATTAATTTGCCGCGGCCACGCAAAGAACATCATTTGCCCACAGTGCTGACGATGGAAGAATGTTTCCGAATTTTCAGATCTATTGACAATCCGAAACACAAGCTATTGTTATTGATTGGTTATGGCGCGGGTTTGCGCCGGAGTGAAATTGTGGCACTAAAATGGGCCGATATATTTTTTGACGAGCACAAAATGCACATTAAACAAGCGAAAGGAAACAAAGACCGTATGGTGATGTTGCCTTATTCGATTGTGGCCTATCTGAAAGATTACCGTAATTTATACCCCAGCGACGACTGGGTTTTTACAGGGCAATACAAGGGCGAGGCATTGAGTACGCGTACGGTACAGCAGGTGATGCACGATGCGGTTGCGAAAGCCGGATTGGAGAAGAAGGCAACGGTACATACTTTGCGCCACAGTTTTGCGACTCATTTGCTTGAAAGCGGAACAGATATTAGATATATACAACAACTTATGGGACACAGCAGTATAAAAACGACCATGATTTACACGCACATCACGCCAAAAGCAGAGCGAAAAATTGTTAGTCCGCTCGACAATTTGGTACAAAGTAACTTACCTCCAAAAAAGATTGAAAAATAAACCGTGAAATGTTTTGTTCTATAAACATAACTGCTACTTTTAAGGTTTGAAAAAAACTAAACGAATACGGAATAAGATGAAAAGTACGGTAAACTTTCCGCTATTCGCTAGTTGGCGGCAAGTTTATTGGCGCAGCGTTTTTCGTTGACAATTATTTCAATAGAGGAATTTTTATAACCGACAAGTCCTCCGCCTATGACTTTTGGGACTTTTTTTTAAATGCGTAGAGACAAGAGTATTTTTATTATTATATTTTTCATATGACATTCATTTATAGACAGTTTTATGACTTTAATTCAGTTGAGAGATATATTTCAATGGGACTGGCAATTGATGGAACTAAGGGTGGACTTCTATTAGGACATCCGCATTCAAATGGAGGAATACCTGTTTTAATAAAATATGCTGACGGATATAGACTTATGGCAGAGTTTGAGGGACAAGAATATTTCCTAAATCCAGGAGCATCAAATAATTTTACAAATAAATTGTTTGAAATCAACCAATCTAAAACTGACAAATTATTAGGACTTAAACAGCCTACTGACCTGAGTGGAATAACAGTGATTGATTGCTTTACTGATAGTGATGTATACATTTCAAAATTTCTTTTGATTGATGCTAGGGGAAGCCAGTTTATAGTAAATAAATATTCTACTTGGAAAAACTTGCGGACATTAGAAGAATTAAACAACGAGGTTCTTTTTAATTTTAATGGCGACTTACATAAATGGGAAGATGTCGGACATATTGACCCGTTTAGATTTTCAAGATTTTCGGAAGAAAAAACAATAGAATTACCTAAAGATAATTTCATAAAACAGTCTATGTTAGAAAGATTTAAAAATGTATTTAAGAAAGGACTAAAAACCTGACCGCCAATCGAGTAGACGGCTCCGCCAGTAGTTAGCTGACGGAGTGCGCCTCTCACACCACTGTACGTACGGTTCTCGTATACAGCGGTTCATTAAGATGTGGAGCAATTTTCTCGTAATACGT
>JAHEYU010000120.1 GCA_023251435.1 Bacteroidota bacterium | reverse complement strand
TTTTGAAAAATTAAATAGCTGAAATTTAGTTGTGTAGCTTATTGGTACTGTTCCCGCCAGCTCCACTTTTTTCAAGATGCACATCAAAGCAAACTCCTGTAAATACTACGTTTACAGGAGTTTTTTGCTTTTTCCACTAATGGAAAGCCACTCGCATTTTTTTTAGTAAAATGGCATAGAAGCCATACGTATATTTTGTCTGGATGATTTCTATGCAGTTGGAGCTACCTACAAAGGGCTTGCAAAAAAGGACAATGTTGCAGGACGCTGCAGTCTATATTTCTTTTTCTTTAACGAAGATTATAAAGCTGGTGAAGGGAGACGTACACAAATGCGGAGCTCATTGGTGCTTTAGGGAGCGCCCTTCAAACGCAAATAGATTGTATCAAACATTTCTGAATGAAATGAGATCAAAGCCAAAGTCATTTTCGATCAACCCTGAAATTAAGTAGGAATTGGAATTCAACCAGTATTTTGCTGCTATTTAGTTCTTAGTTCATCAACTTGAACAGAATTTGCACCTATTTAGACATTCTTTCACCACTCCAATATTCCACAAACCGTATTTTTGGAAAATTGGGATACGCTTAAAAAAAATTGAATACTAAACTGATGAAAACTAAAATTAAAATGAAATCATTTTTGAACACACTATTGGGGTTGTTTTTTGCAGGTGTTTTATTTGGATGTAATAATCTACATTCTCCGTATGATGCTACCATTAACGGGAGAGAGATTCTTACTCCAGCATCAGGCGATAAGCCACAAATTAATGGCGCAGCAGTTTTAGGAGTACGCCCCGGAAAGCCAATTTTTTACCATACTTCGGTTTCGGGAGTAAAACCAATAAATTATTCAGCCGAAGGATTACCTGAAGGTGTACAGATGGATGCCAACACCGGTTGGATAACTGGCCAGGCTCCTCTTACAGCCGGAAATTATGAAATTACATTGCTTGCCTCAAACAGTAAAGGCAAAACAAAAAAGAAACTCACGGTGAGTGTTGGTGAAACCATTTGTCTTACACCCCCAATGGGCTGGAATAGTTGGTATGTTCAGTCAGAAGGCGTTAGTGAAGAAGCCATACGTGATATGGCTACCGCTATGGAAGAAAAAGGGTTGGACCAATATGGCTGGACTTATATCAATATCGATGATTGCTGGATGGGTTCCCGTCATCCGCAAACAAAAGCCATACAAGCCAATTCGAAATTTGGAGATATGAAATCCATGGCAAATTTTGTAAACAGTAAAGGGTTTAAACTGGGTATTTATTCAACAGCCTGGATGTCAACTTTTGCTGGATACATTGGTGGTACAGCCCCTAATGCCGAAGGCGATTACAGCGAGTTTTACCTACCAGAAAGCGAAATAATTAACCCCTCCCAGTTTTTTGGTCGCCACCCTTCATCTACACAACGGGGCATTGCACAGGTAGGGCCCTACTGGTTTATCGATCGCGATGCCAAACAATTCGCAGAGTGGGGTATCGACTATGTGAAATACGACTGGGTAGAAACCAAATTAGTGAAAGATGAGAAAGGAAAATATTCCCGACCGGGCACTACTGAATTGAGAAAATCAGATTCTATTACCGGTCGTTTTTACAATGATTTTCGTTCACTCGATCGGGATATTGTCATCAGCTTGTCGCCACGGCACAATCCGGCAGAAGATACATTAGTTACAAAGTATTGTAACCTGTGGCGTTTAACTTCAGATATTAAAGCAACGTGGGAAGATCTTACCCGAGCTTTCAGTGACGAATTGGTTGCGCGCTATCCATATACCCGACCAGGCTTGTATGGCGACCTCGACATGTTGCAAATCGGGCCATTGGGCAAACCAAACAGGGCCGAAAAAGTATTTGTGCCATCTCCCTTAACTCCATCGGAGCAATATTTACAAGTGACTTTGTGGAGCATTCTGAGTCAGCCACTGTTGCTTTCGTGTAACATTCCGACAATGGATAATTTCGACCTGAACCTTGTGAAAAACAGCGAAGTATTGGACGTAAATCAGGATCCTTTGGTAAAACAGGGATACAGAATCGAAAACAAAGAGGGCAATTACGAAATTTGGGCAAAAGATTTGGCAGATGGCAGCAAAGCTTTGGCATTCTTTAATTTGGCCGACGAAGAACAGGTCCTTTCAATTACAGCAGAAAAGCTTGGTAAAAAAGGAAAAATACGCGATCTGTGGAGACAAAAGGATATTGGAAAACTCAGCAATGAATTTAGTGTAAAAGTGAATGCTCACGGCGCAGCATTTTTTAAAGTCAAATAGCTGGTTGTTATATCTGCCAAACCAGTATCGAGTTAATTTTCTGAAATTGTAAATTCAAATTTTCATAGTATGAGAAATATATTTCAATCTAAGCTTTATCTCCTTCCTGCATTATTTCTTTTAATGTCGTTCGCGAAGGGTCCTGTTGCCATTCGGTTAAATGTGAATAATACCTCACCACAGGTAGAATATGCTTTAGAAAAGATGAAGGAATTACAACAGTCGAAGATTGTAGTGATTTCGGACAAGAATTCGGATTTGACGATAAATGCATCACTCGACTCCGTCAGCTTAAAGCCCGAAGCTTACCGAATTGTATCGAAAAATAATTTAGTGACCATTAAGGGCGGCGATGCAGTTGGATTAATGTATGGTTTATTGGAAGTTAAAGACCAATTAAAAACAGGGAAAGTATCAATTGAGAGCAAAGAAGAGTCTCCAAACTTAATGTTTCGGGCTATAAAATTCAATCTCCCATGGGATTCTTACCGCCGTAGTCCAGCTTTACAACTTCATTACGAAACTTGCCGCGATACGAAGTTCTGGGAGTCTTTCCTGGATATGATGGTCGAAAACAGGTTCAACAAACTTACCTTGTGGAATTTACATCCTTTTAGTTATATGGTAAAAACTGCAAAATATCCTGAAGGTTGCAGTCTAAGTGATAAGGAATTAGCTGAATGGCAAGTGTTTTGGAAAGAATTATTTCGTATGGCAAAAAACAGAGGTATCGAAACTTACCTTATAAATTGGAACATATTTGTTTCGCCCGAATTTGCCAAAGCACATAATGTATGCGACTATTGTCTTGAAGGTAAGCATTTTGTACCACAAGGCGACACTTCGGCAATTACCAAAGATTTTTATCGCGAGAGCATAAAGGCAGTAATAGACACTTACCCCGACCTTACCGGTTTAGGAATTACCTTAGGCGAAGGCATGGGTAACATGACTGCCGAAGTCCGTCAGCAGTGGATTCTCGATAACTATATTCAAGGAATGCGAATGGCATCGCGTAAAGCAAAGTTTATTTACCGGGTACCTCTTTCGGCAGGAACCGGAAGTGGTGGTGCTACCTCTGTTGAAACTGAACAGTTAACAAGAAGTGCATTGGATACACTTTCCTGCTTTGACGGCCCGATCAACATCGAACTTAAATTTAACTGGTCGCATGCTTTTTCAACGCCGAGTCTGGTGAAAGTACACGGAGGAAAACTAAACGATGTTTATTGGAATCCGATGCCAAAAAACTACTATCTGGCGTGGATGATGCGTAACGAAGACTTTTTTATGTTGCGGTGGGGGCAAACCGATTTTATCCGTAAACATATTGCAACAAACGTTCATCCGCATGTGAATGGCTATTATGTGGGTTCCGAAACCTATATTCCGGCAAAAGATTATATTACCTCACTGCCGGGTGCAAGCTATCGATATGCGTTCGAACGGCAATGGATGTATTATAAAACAATGGGAAGGTTGCTGTATAATCCAACCACACCGGATGAATTCTTCAAAAACGAATTCGAACAGCGGTTTCCAAAATATGGTGCTAAGCTTTTCGAAGCACAAGCCAAAGCAAGTAAAGTTCCATTGGTTATTGGTTCGTGGCAAAATGCAACCTGGGATTTTTCATTGTATTCCGAAGGATTTCTACAATCGATGATGGTTGATAAGAAAAAGGTACAAAAACTTATCTCACTCAACGACATGGCAGAAAAAACTCCAATGGAGCCAGCCTATTTAAGCATTGCCGATTTTCTTGCCAACGAAAACAATGTACCAAAAGATAAAATTTCTCCTTTCCATCTTGCTGATTCGTTGGAACTAATTTGTAATAAGGCAATTAAAGAAGTTATTAAAATTAATACAACAACAAGAGCCGATTTGTTGTACGAAGTGTCTGATATTAAAGCGTGGGCCAATCTGGGCATCTATTTCTCGAACAAATTGAGGGCAGCTGTTGAATACAAACGTTTTAAAACCTCGAACAATAAGGAAGATCTGGACAAAGCAATTGGTTGGTTAACCAAAGCGACTGCAAGCTGGCATACATTGGTCGAAGTAACTAAACCTGTTTATAAGCCTGTTCCATTAACTCATTTTTGCGAAAACGATAAGGAGTTTCCTGAAGTAGATTTTCATTGGTCAATAGTAGAAAAACAGGTAAAAGATGAATTGGAATGGTTGAAGTCGTTAAAATAGGATAAAATAAACAAAGTGGAAAAGTAAAATAATGAATATAAATAAGTTAGCTATCATTATAAGCGTTTTACTCGCGACAACCTTATCTGGCAAAAGCCGGCAATTGGATGCGAAATTGGCTCAAACCCCACCAATGGGTTGGAACAGTTTCGACAGTTATGGGGTTTATCTTCACGAGAAGGCAGCCTTCGATAACCTCGAAGCTTTTGCAAAAAAACTTAAACCTTATGGATACGAATATTTCGTAATCGATGCCGGTTGGTTTGGCGAATTTAAACTTCAGCCCGGAACCATGTTTCCTGCCGAGAAACACGCGGCAAAAATGAAGTTTAATGAATTTGGCTTACTACAACCTTCGGATACCTATTTCCCTAATGGATTTAAAAAGCTCATTGACCGTTGTCACGAGTTGGGTCTCAAATTTGGCCTTCACCTTATGCGTGGTATTCCCCGGGAAGCGGTAAAGGCCAATGTACCCATCAAAGGCACAAAATATTTTGCGCAGGATATTGCCGACACTACCAGTATTTGCAGTTGGAACCATCAAAACTATGGTATTAATATGAGTAAACCCGGTGCCCAGGAGTTCTACAATTCATTAATGAATCAAATGGCCGAATGGGGTGTCGATTTTATAAAGTATGATGATATAGTTCCTTTTCCTGAAGAAGTTAAAGCAGCTGCCAATGCAATCGCTCAAAGTGGGCGCCCAATGGTGCTAAGTCTTAGTCCGGGTGGAAACGTAGATCCAAATCACCTCGAAGCTTTTCAAAAGGGGCACATGCTGCGTGTTACCCCTGATATTTGGGACGATCAAAAAGGGATTGATGAATGTTTTCACGATTGGCGCAAGTGGAACGGCAAGTCACACACCGGCTTTTGGATTGATATGGATATGATCCCTTTTGGTCAGTTGCAAATGATGTCGCCTAAACCTGCCGGTATTAAGGGGAATGAAACGAAAAAAGAGATAATGGATAAAATTAAAGCGGGAGAGGTTGCCAATTTTGAGCTTTTGGCCGGAAAAGGATTCAATCGCTGGAGCGAATTTACCAAAGACCAGATGTACACCTTTATAACACTCCGCGCTTTATCTGCTTCACCATTGATGATGGGCGGCGATTTACCGACACTCGACGACTTTTCGTTAAAACTTATTACCGACAAGGATGTGCTGGAATGTAACCAAAATGGGGTAATGGCAAGTTTGGTTTTTGACGAGGCTGGCATCGAAATTTGGAAAACACCAAAGAAAGATGGCAAAGGCGGATGGATTGGCGTTTTTAACCGAAACAATGAGGTTAGATCAGTTTCGTTAAACCATGAAAATTTTGGAGCTGATTTTAACAAGTCTGCTAAACTTTTTGATGTTTGGAACAATAAAAAGGTTAAGAAATTTGATTTTACCATTCATCCAAATGGGGTTGTGTTCTTAAAATATTGATATAAGCAAAAATTGTTGTCAGGCTAAAAATGTGAGAAATGAATAATACTGAAATGAAACAGCTATTTTTAATTTTGATTACGCTCTTTGCTTTAACAACTTATGGAGATGAAAATCCCAATGTAATTCTTCCTGAAGGGACTTATCCGTATTGGCCAACATATTCCTATATAGAAGATAAGTATGTCACAAATATTCGGGCACAAGAATGGAAAACTACCGACCATGTTATAGAAGGCTGGGACTGGTCGATGCCGGGTTTTATAAAACCTGCTGCCCGGTCGTCGGTAGGTTTGCAACGTAACTTTGGGTGGACAAAAGATTTTTTTAATTTCAATCTTAAATTTCAGGCAAATCCTACAGGGCTGCTTTGGGTAAACTGGCGCGAAATCGAAAAAACACCGGGAGTTTACGATTTCTCCGGAATTCTAAATCGTATAAAACAGGCACAAAGTGTTGGGGTTAAAATTAGTTTGCGCATTCTTGGACATTCGAAATCGCGCGGAACCGGCAGTGGAGAGGCTCCTTTGTGGTTAGAAGATTTAGGTGTAACTTTTTTACCACAAAAGAATCCCGGCGACAACTTGAATTTCAATCCGGCCCATCCCGAATTTCATAAACGATACTTAATGCTGATTAATGAATTGGCCAAAACCGAAATCCCACAATTGGTAAGGAATGCCTATGTTGGATACGCTTCATCCAGTCTTGGCGACGAAGGCATTGGGCCTTATGGCGAAGGAAACAGCGCGGCAAACGACACCGTTAAGCATGTACACGAAAGATTGGATGCCTGGCAAATTGCTTTTAAAGGCATGGAAACCAAAGTATTCATGGGCGGATCGTGCGACTATGGTTTTAGTAAAGGTTTTGGCGTGCGCAGGGGCTTTGTCGAAATGTATCTCTACAACATTCCTAACCGGGATCTTGGACAATATATCGACAACAAAGGTTATTTAAGTGTTGAGGAGACTTCGCCAATCATTAAATATAAATGTTTTAACGGCGAAGTAAATGAGGAATATGAAGCAGCCTGGGCTACCAGTGGCAGAGACTTCAGATTTGGAAACACCACCAATCCTTTCCCTTACCGCTATTTTATCAGCACTTTGCGCGCTCTGCAAATGCAATGCACTTATGTGCATACAACCGGGCATTTACTCCCGCAAATGTTGCCGTTTCTGGCATTGGAATTAGGTAGATCGGTTGAAGATGCTCCCGATGTCTGGGCTTTCTTAAATACAAGCTATTTAAGAACAAGCAACTATAAAAACAACGATTGGAAAAACCGCCAATTTACTGCAACAGAGCAGTCAGAAGGTATCGAAACCAAAAACTTTGAACGTTGGCTCTATCAACGCGATGCCACGGGGTATGAAACCAAACCCGAAGAAAAAATTCAGCAGGCGATAAAAATGTGGATGGTTCAACCCGATAAATATTACGACTATATAGCCCGATCAGGTAAAAAGATAGGATTCGATATCGATGACAGATGGGTTCGAATTCATGATTCGATTGCTTTCAAGGTTACCTATTTCGACAAATATGCAGGTTCATTAAATCTGGTTTACAACAACGGGCAGGAACAGGTTCAGAAATCGCAAACACTAACCGGAGATGGCCAGTTGAAAACAGTGACATTTTTCATCTCACAATTGAAAGCCAACAGCTTACCAAATAAATTCGATTTTGCACTCGAAGCGGGCTCAAATACCGAAAAAATTGTGGTTTCGATGGTGCGCGTTGTTCAGGCTAAGGTGACTGATGGAACAGTCGGTATTAACCAAAAACCTTTCTTCCAGCAATCAGCAATCAGAATTAAATATCATACTGCATACAAATTAATTTCAATTAACAGCCAAAACGAAATCAGGCAAATTAATGTGTACAATATTTTAGGCAGAAAAGTGAAGAGTGTATTATGCCCTGGTATAGCGTATGATTTAAAGGCCAACGGATTTAAATCCGGAGTTTATTTCGTTCATGTGCAAGACAAATACGGAAATTTTAAACGGGAAAAAATATCAATAGTTTAATTAAAACAAATAAAAATCAGAATATTAATCAATTAATGATTAGTCATTTAAGCCCAGCATATTTTAAAAATGAGAAAACTGAAAAATCTTTTATTCGCGATTGTTCTGGCAGGTTTAATGGCTGGGTGTACAGGTTCTCAATCGATAAAAGAGAGCAGTGCGAAAAATGAAGATAAAAATGCAAAAAGTAACGTTATTTTAGCCCAAACCCCTCCATTGGGATGGAATAGTTTTGATAGCTATAGTATTACCATTTACGAAGAGGTCGCACTGAAAGAAATTGATGCTTTCATTGATAAATTTGCCCCTCACGGATACGGATATTTTGTAATTGACAATGCCTTGTTTGCTTCACCAAAAACAGTAATGCACAAAGGTTATATGATGGCGATTGCCGATAAACCCGACCCGTCTGAATGTTCGGTCAATGAATATGGTATTCCTGTACCCTCGAAGCAGTTTTTCCCAAAGGGGCTTAAACCAATGGTAGATAAACTGCATGATAAGGGGTTGAAATTTGGCGTACACATCATGCGTGGCATTCTATTCAACCACATGGAGTTGTATTTATTAAATATTCACAAGTTCAAAAATAATTTCTAATTAACTACATACTACATAAAATGAAATCTTTAGTAACTTCTTTTTTATTGTTGTGCTTTGTTATCACTGCAAATGCACAGTATGGCGAACCGCCCGTAAAAGCACCATTCGAAAAGATTGATACGTATTGTATTAACGATTGGTGGAACCATGCAAAATCAGTTAAAAATGATCCTAAAAAAATTGTCGATGTCGATGTTCCCCGCGATCAGGTCATTTGTTTTGGAATTTATACCACCCAAAACAAGGTGATGAAAATGACCGCGCAGCTTTTTCCGCTTTATCCGAATGAAACCCGCGAAGTACGTTTGGAACTGAAAAAGAATGGAAAATGGGAAGAGGTTGCAAAGGCAAAAGTGAACGATTTGGGATGGTCTGCGCTATTCAGAATCGAAAAATGGGACGAAACCAAAGATGTGCAGTATCGTTTGCGTCATGGACAAAAGGCGGTTTTTGAAGGTTTAATCCGCAAAAAGCCAATCAATAAAAACGAAATTGTGGTTGCTTCGCTCAATTGCAATTCGAATCGAGAGCGATTACAACGGCAGGAGTTTACACGAAACGTAAATTATTTTAATCCTGATTTGGTATTCTTTGCCGGCGATCAAAGCTACGACCATACCGAGCATACTGCAGCCTGGCTTCTCTTCGGTCTTCAGTTTCGTGAGTTGTTCAGGGAGCGTCCTTGTATAACAATTCCAGATGACCATGATGTGGGTCATGGCAATCTTTGGGGTGAAGGTGGAAAAATTTCTGCTTCGACAGCCGGTGACGATGGTGGATATTTCTTCCATCACGAATATGTAAAAATGGTGGAACGTTGCCAAACCTCGCATTTGCCCGATGCTTACGATCCGACGCCAGTTTTACAGGGAATCGGGGTTTATTATACAAGTATAAATATCGGCGGAATTGATTTTGCCATTATCGAAGATCGTAAGTTTAAATCAGGACCTGCCGGAAAAATTCCGCAACAGGGTCCGCGCCCCGACCATATTCGCAATCCCGAATACGACCCAAAATCTATTGATGTTCCTGGTTTGGAGTTGCTTGGCCAACGTCAGCTTAATTTTCTCAAAGAGTGGGGAAAACAATACAAGGGTGTTGAAATGAAAGCCGTTCTTTCGCAGACTGGTTTTTGCGGTGGTGCTCACAGACATGGGACTTTTGAAAACTATTTGCACGCCGACCTGGATTGCAATGGCTGGCCGCAAACCGGAAGAAACGAAGCGTTGCGCGCCATTAAAGCAGCAGGAGCTGTTCATTTGGCTGGCGATCAGCATATTGCAACATTGGTTCAGCATGGGATCGATGAATTCAAAGATGGCCCGTTTGCTTTTGTAGCACCAGCCATAGTCAATACAATCTACAAAAGATGGTGGCACCCGCTTGATGAAAAATCAGGTAAGAACAAAGATCCCAAAAATCCGCTTCCTTTTACCGGTGATTATCAGGATGGTCTGGGGAATAAAATTACGATGCATGCTTATGCAAACATTGAAAGTCCGGAATTGCTTCGCGATGGTTTCGGGATTGTCCGTTTCAATAAAAAAGTCAAGAGCGTGACTTTTGAAAGCTGGGACAGGTTTACCGACGTTACAAAAAATGGAGCACAGCAAATTCCCGGTTGGCCTCGCACCATTCGTCAATCGGGTTCGGGGCAGAACATTACCTGGAAACTTGATCCATTGAAATAGTTCAGTTTATGAAGAAAAATTGGCTGATTATCCTTTCAATTGTTGTCTTGCTGATTGTTTTATATGCTATTGAAATGAGCAAAGTAAAAACAGGCGACAGAACAAATATGCCAACACTGGATCATTTGCAAACCGATGAAATATCAAAGAACTGGGAACCTTTTTATAAAGTGAGGGCAACCATTATCGACGGACAATCGGCCAATTTTTCTATTCCGGAAGAAATTAGAACCAACGAAGGAAAAGAACTTAAACTTTCGGGAGCTGTCGTTTTTTTTGGAAATGGTTGTAGAATGATAAATGATAGTATTACCGAAGTAAGCAGTTTCTTTTTACTCCCTTCGCTCGGATTAGCTCAGTCGTGCGTTTTACAGCCCGATGTG
>JAHEYU010000007.1 GCA_023251435.1 Bacteroidota bacterium | reverse complement strand
GCCAGAGGGCTTCAACCGATTGTAAATTAAATTTCTCCATGATTATTTCTTTTTGTTAATTAATCATGGAGATTTACGTATATTCGTGTGCAAAAGCTACCCGAAGGGTTTCGCTTGAACATCAGCTACCCGTCAAGTGCGGCAGCGGTGGTTTTCGGTGTGCATCTTTCCGCCCAAGCTGCTTTTCGGCTTGACAGGAAATCGCCCGCAATCCGCCCCTGCGTGTAGCTTCCTACGTTAGCGGTCATACTATTGGGGCATTGCATAAATCAAATTGAAAGTAAGTAATGAATAAAGAAAGAATAGAGGACAACCCATCTAACAAGAAATTCAAGAAGGAACTTGAAGGAGCAGAAGCACTTCACAACTTGACTAAGGTTTTCTCATTCTTTGGTATAAAAAGCAAGGAGTTAGAAGAGGCGTTTAGCTCTTTACCAGACATAAAGAAAAAAGCTGAGCTTCTTTCAAAAAGTCCCGATAAATTTAACTCTCATTTTGCTCAAAGAGGTTGGATTGCACATGAATCAATGAACTCTGATTTAATGTTGACTTCAATTGAGTTGGCAGACAAAGGACTTATTGAAGTCGCTGAACTTGAACTTATTAATTTCTATACTTCTAAAGAATTACATTTGCGACTGCACCAACTTAAAGGCATCGATGCATTTTCAATCAGATATAATTTTTTCTTGCTTGCATACGAAGACACATTAGCGGAACGCTTTCATGCTGTAGTTCCAGTATTACTAATGATGATTGACGGTGCAGTTAACGATATTGATAAGGGAAAAGGTTTCTTTGCGGATAACACAAACTTGACAGCATGGGATTCAATTGCGGCACACAGCACAGGACTAACAGCTCTAAAAGAGGTATTTAGTGATGGTCGACACAAAACAAATAAAGAGGAAATTAGTCTACCGTATAGACACGGAATTCTTCACGGTAGAGATTTAGGTTATGCAAACAAAACAGTTGCCGCCAAATGTTGGGCTGCGCTTTTCGCTATTCGAGATTGGGCAACGGCAGTTAGACAAGGAAAGAAAAATCCACCACCGCCTGAACCAGAGTTATCGTTCACTGAAAGTTTATCACAACTAAAGAACGCTATTGTCGACTACTCCGAAAGTAAAAAGCGCAATGATATTGTAAGCAAAAAGGTTGAAGAATGGAAAGCTCGACAATTAAGCATTGGTATTGATTTACCTGAGAAAGGAAATTCATTAGATTATAAAGAGTATACACCAGAACAGGAAGCAATTAGGTTTGCAGAATACTGGTCGAAGAAGAATTTTGGAGCAATCACAAAACAAATCCATCAGTTTTCTAAGACAGAGATTAACGAGAACAAAGAAGCAGGTAAAACGAGAAAGATATTTGAAGGTAAGATATTGATTGACTATAAAATAGTAAATATAAAGGACTGTTCACCAGCTATTTCCGAGATTACATTATCAACTACTATTGAACATGACAATAAACGTCATGAGAAACAATTCGTTTTGCGATTCATTTATGAAGGTAAAAATGGAGAGATTTTGATTTTTGGTGACAAAGGTGGGCAATGGAGATTTATTGAGAATTTTTTCCATCAAATTGAATACATATTCTAATCACATGAAATTGAATAGATTAAAAGTACAAACCGCTAACTTCAGCAACCCGTCAAGTGCGGCAGCGGTGGTTTTCGGAGGGCATCTTTCCGCTCAGGTCCCGGGTACTCGGGCTTGATCCCGATACATCGGGACAATCCACGCTTCCTAAGTTGTAGCCAATGCCAGTTGCCGCAATCAGCATCCATAATAATAGATTCGGACAACAATTTTTCGTAAATTAGCTGTATGAAAAAAGACAATGAAATAGGACTTGATTTCATGATTGACAAGTTGACCAACAGTATTGAGAACGTGGTTACAGGCGATAGTTTTGCAACCGAAATTTCCATATTGACAGCCAATGATCTCAAAACAGCAACGACAAAAAACGGGTGGCTTTTTAATTGGAAAGACGAATTTAAAGAACCAGCAAGAGACATTTATAAACTTACCATTGTAAATAATCCAACAATTATTCAAGGTCTGATAAGTTTAGAAGTAAAATCCGACCACGTTTATATGCACTTAGTTGAGAGTGCTCCTTTCAATAAAGGCAAAACAAAAGTGTATTCAGGTGTTCCTGGAAACTTGGTCGCTTTTGCATGCAAACTATCATTTCAACGTGGACACGAAGGCAATATTTCATTTCTTTCTAAAACACTGCTTGTTGACCACTATATAAAAACGCTTGGAGCATTTCATTTTGGAGGTAGGGTTATGATTATTGAAACACCAGCCGCCCTTAAACTCATTAATAAATATTTTCAAAACAAATAAGATGAAAACACAAAAAATACATTTAGATGTGGACTATATCGGTGGACAAGGATCCTTAACTGATGCCGAGGAAAAAGCACTTAGCGAATTCTTTAGACAAAGTAAAAAAACTGCAAATAAGGCTGGCGGTAAAAGACCAAAACCAATTAAACGTCCAAACGTTACTGCCTAAAATTCAAATTGATAGAGTCACCGGCTAAACATTTAAAACATTCAGCTGAATAACCGAAATCCCGATCAAAAAAAATCCCATTACCGGAAAACGATAATGGGATTTTTGTATATCTCACTTTTAGAAATGCAGCACTTCCTTAATTTTTTTGTACCCCGATTTGCTTACTTTTAGCTTGGTTTTGTCTTTGTCTTTCAGGATTACGACGTACGATTCTTTTTCGTACTGCTGGATTTCGGCAATATTGTCAACCTGAACAATGAAAGAGCGGTGGATGCGGATGAAGTTTTTCGGGTCGAGGTAAGTTTCGAAATACTTCATGGTTTTTTGTTTCATGTGGCGGCCATCGTGGGTGTAAATCATCACATAATCGTCGAGCGATTCGATGTAGCGGATTTTATCGACGGTAATGATGTGTATTTTGTGGCGGTCTTTAACTACTACGCGGTCGATGAATTCCTCGCCGGGGCGGAAGTTCGACATTTCTTCCAGTTTTTCGATGTTATTTTCGTTGTGCTGAATGTGGTGAATCACCTTTTCGATGGCTTTTTGCATCCGTTCTTTCGAAAACGGTTTCAGCAAATAATCAACAGCATTCAGTTCGAAAGCCTTGAGTGCATATTGGTCGTAGGCGGTTGTGAAAATAATCTGTGGTTTGTGATCGAGCAGCTCAATCATTTCGAAGCCTGTAATTTTTGGCATCTGAATGTCGAGAAAAACCAGGTCGGGCTTTTTTTCGTTGATGGCTTTTACCCCATCAAACCCATTTTCACATTCGCCGATAATTTCGATGTCGGGTTGGTCTTTTAAGTACGAGCGTAACAGGTTACGGGCCAGTTCTTCGTCTTCAATAATGAGGGTTTGTAATTTTTCGCTCATGACACTGCTTGTTTTTGTGGTATGATTAATTGTACTTCAAAACTTGTCTTGTGGTTGATTATTTTTAGCAGATCGGGCTGATTGTAAAGGATTTCCATGCGCTGCCGGATGTTCCTCAACCCAATACCTTCACCTTTTCGTTTTACCGTATCGGCGTCGTAATCGTTTATAATTCGTATTTTCAGCAGATTGCCTTCGCACACACACGTGGTGTTGATGGTAACCTGGTTGGTGGTTTCGTAAACACCGTATTTTATGGCATTTTCGAACAAAGGTTGCAAAATCATGTTTGGAATTTCGGCTTCGAAACAGTGTGAATCGATTTCGAATTCGGCATTCAGTTTTTTACCGAAGCGTACTTTTTCGATGCCAAGGTAAAGTTTAATGTTTTCAAGCTCTTTAGAGAAAGGCACCATTTCTTTTTCGTTGTGCATCAGCGAATACCGCATAAAAGTAGAAAGGTTGATTACCATTTCCTGTGCCATTTCAGGATTACTAACGGTGAGCGATGAAATGGAATTCAGGCTGTTGAACAGGAAATGTGGATTTATCTGCGATTTTAACGCCTGCAATTCGGCTTCGCGCAACAATGTTTTGTATTCTACTTCTTTCTTGATTTTTTCCTTCAGGCTTTGGTAATAATTTACGGCGTAGAAAAAAACCAGGTAAATAACATACATCAGGTAACCCAGGAAAATCTTGAAAGGCAGGTCGTTTACAAGTCTGTTGTCGTCTTCAGAAATAAAAGGCCTGTAAATTACAAAGCTGATATATACCCAGATGGCGCACAGAATTGAGGCGGCAATGAAATGAAATAACAACAGGCGGCCAATGGTAACTACTTCGAGACTGTTGTACCTTATGCTGTACCAGATACTCGATCCGAGCAATGGGTAAAGAATATAATTTGT
Source organism: Bacteroidota bacterium (assembly GCA_023251435.1). Taxonomy (GTDB): domain Bacteria; phylum Bacteroidota; class Bacteroidia; order Bacteroidales; family Prolixibacteraceae; genus Aquipluma. The sequence goes on along the minus strand of JAHEYU010000007.1, from coordinate 131,580 downwards.
ACCGGTATCGAGCAGCGAATAAGTGAGTGGCTGGTGGTACCAACCCACATTAAGGGCGATATTGATAATTGAAATTACACCCCAAAACAAGGCATAAAAAAGCAATAGCCTGTAGTTATTGGTTAAGGGGTGCTTCATTGCTAGAAATGTTTTACTTCTATTCCACCGAAGATTGAAACGCCTTTTATTACGATGGTTTTGGCCGGATCGTAATAACGTTCGTTAAAGGTATCGCCGCGCTTGTCGGTAAATGCGCCGAAGAGTGTGGTTACTTCGTTGCGAACATTCCAGTCCATCGGAATTTTAAAACCGCATCCGCCAAATACGCTTACACAATCAATCACAGCACCGCCGGGAGCCATGTTGGCTTTGCGCAAATCGAATTCCATTCCTCCAAATATGGAGGTGGCTTTTCCGCCGGTTAACGCCTGTGAATTGATAAAAATTTCGCGGCCGCCGAAGATGACAAAATCGTCGAAATTATTGTGACTATTGTCGGCAGGTCTTTCAGGCAACGGAAAAGATCCATCCTTTGGTTTCTGTGTGTTGTCGCGTTGCCGTAATAGCAATGCGACTCCAATTGCAACCAAAATCATTGGCCAGTACAGTTTCCTTATTTCATACGGAACAGTTATAAGCTCGGGTACCATAAAAAATCCACCAATCACAATCAGAATGGTTCCTCCTGTTCTGTTTCCGCCAATCAGCGCTAAAACGCCAATTCCAACCAGCAACATTTGCCACGAAATCAGCAAATCGGCTACCGAATCAGGAATCAGGTTCAGCTTCTCCAAAATCATGATCACTCCAACAACAATGAGGATGATCCCAAAATAAAATCGTTTATTGCTATTTCCTCGTTCCATGTCTAAACGTATTTTTGTGATAAATGTAATTATTATCAGTTTTATTTAATTCAGCGATCGGTAAAACAACCGATTTAATCGGTTAATCCGGCTTTTTGTATGGTTCAGAATAATTTTGAAAGAATAACTATCCCAATAATTATCAGAACGACCGGAAAAAACAGGAACATCAGAATGCCCGGAATAATCAGAAAATGAGGGACAACAATCAGTATCAGGATTACCAGAAACAGGGCTCCGAAAAATCGTCGTCCGGCAATCAGCACAATTCCGGCCAGCAAAATGAGGATTGGTAATGTTACACCAGCCGACCAATGCGCAAGATTGCCAAAGAAGTTCCCGATTCCGGCAAAAAAACCACCGATATTGGGGAGGTTGATGTCCCAGCCACTTTTGCTTAATATCCATAAAATACCGAAAATGATGAGTACATAAGCCCAGAATGAGCCCGAATGTTTTTTGTGTTCAATATGCCTTTCCATAGCCTTGATTTTTAAATCTGTTGTAAATGTAAATTGGCAGGCATACTGAAAACACCTCAGATCGGTCAATAAAAGCTTAAAATCGGTGAATGGCACTTTTAATCTCGTTTCTTTTCACCTTGCCGTTGGCTGTTTCCGGAAATTTCTCGAGGAAATAAATCGCTTTTGGTCGTTCAAACGCGGGAAGTAATTGTGTTATTTTTTGTTGAATGGATTCAATATCTGTAGGTTCACTTTCGATTACCAGCACCAGTTTGGCTCCCAGTTTTTCGTCGGTCTCCTCCGAAATTACAAATCGTTGGGTAATTGCATGTTCCAGTTTTTTCTCAATTGTTCCGGGATGGTATTTTATTCCTCCTGAAATGATTACGTCATCGGCCCTTCCCAGAATGCGAAAATTCATAGCCGACAGAATTTCGGCAATGTCGTTGGTTTGAAGCGGGTCAGCCAGTTCCGGAACATGAATTTGCAGGCAACCGTTTTCATTTTCCGAAACCGAAATTCCGGGTAAACATATATAAATATCCGAGCGGTTTTCTCCTGAAAGTTCACGAATGGCAATGTGCGAAGCGGTTTCCGTCATTCCGTAGGTTGAAACCACGCGGCATTTTAGTTGGCCGATTTGCTGTTCAAGGGTGGCCGGAATGGCAGAACCACCAATCAGCAGGTTGCGAATATTTTCGAGCTTAACCTTTCCTGAAGGACTTTCGAGCAGTTTGAAAACCTGATTGGGAACCATCGCCCCAAAATCGAACGATTCGTTTCGCAGAAGATCAAAATCGTCGGACGGATCAACCGCAATCAAATTCATTTGCCCAACAATGGCGCGGACTACCATCATTTTTCCGGCAATGAACCGGCACGGCAGACTTAATAAAATCCGGTTTTGTTCCTGAAGTTTAAAATATTCGATGGTACGGCGGGCGCTTTGTATCATCGTGGTTTTAGGCAGGTGAATAGCTTGCGGGTCGCCTGTACTTCCAGAAGTTTGAGCAATTACAAACTCCGATTCCGAAAACCATTCTTCCAGAAATCTATAAAGGTCATTTTCCCATTCCGGAGTGGATGGGTCAGCAACTTTATCAGCTTTCAGATTCAAAATTTCAGCAGATGAAATTGCTTTGCCGTTAAGAATAATATGGTCGGATAGAGTCATGCTAATCGCTGTATTAAAAATCATCGTCGGGCATTTCGTCTTCAATCAAATTTCCCAATTCCCACTTTTTCTCCGTACGAAACCATAATTGATCACCTGAAATTTCCAATGGGGAATCGAAATTATTGGTAAAAAGCTGACCTGTTCCAAGACCTTGTTCCATCGTTATATTTTGCTGAAAAGTCCATTGCGCGATGGCATTCAGCCCGATATTAGATTCGAGTGCTGAAGTAATCCACCAACCAACATTGTTTTTATTGGCAAGTTCAATCCATTTTTCGCAACCCCCCAAACCACCATGCAAGCTGGGTTTCAAAATGAGGTAAGTTGGTCGAATGGTTTCAATCAATTTCTGCATTTCTTTTCCTGAACTTATCCCAATCAATTCTTCGTCGAGCCCGATCGGAACGGGTGACTTCTCGCACAATCTGGCCATTTCGTTCCACTGTCCGGCTTCAATCGGTTGTTCTATGGAATGAATCTGCAAGTCAAACAAGCGTTTCAGGTTTTCGAGGGCAGTTTGGTAAGAATATGCTCCGTTGGCATCCACCCGCAATGTAATTTCTTCGGACGAAAACTCTTTGCGGATTTCCTTCAGCAAGCTAATTTCAGTCTCAAAGTCGATGGCTCCAATTTTCATTTTAATGCAGCGGAAACCTGCATCCAGCTTGGTGCGGATCTGCTGCTTCATAAATTCGGGCGTTCCCATCCAGATCAGTCCGTTGATTGGAATTCCCTGCTCTCCGCGCGTGAATGCTGAAGGAAACAGTATTTGCTGGCTACCGTTTCTCAAATCAAGTAAAGCGGTTTCGAGCCCAAAACGGATGGATGGCCAGCTTTGCAATTCTTCAGGAAACTGGCTGAAATAATCAATGTTTTCGCAAACCTGAAGCAGTTTTGCGCTCATTTTCTTCGGACTTTCAATGCTCAGATCGGGCAGGGGAGCGCATTCGCCAATTCCGGAGTTTGTTCCGTCGGTTAAGAAAATGAACCAAGCGTCGCGTGTTGTGTAAACTCCCCGCGAAGTGCCGGAAGCCTGCTTGAAATTGAGCGTATATTTTTTGAAATGGGCTTTCATTATTGAAACTACTTTTGAGCGTTTAAAAGTATAAAAATAAAATGCAACCATCAGGAATTCATCAGAACCCAGTATAACACTTCTTTTGAGTTGATGCTTTGTGAAAAGAAGTATATTTGTGTAAAATTGAATAATATGAAGACAAGTGCCAGTACATCTCTGATAGATAATTATTTTGGGCTTTTAAACGGCCTAAGCAAAGAGAACAAGTTAAGGCTCATTGCAAAATTGTCAACCTCGGTAGCTGATGAAGTTGTTGAAAATGAGAATATTGTTGATAAATTTTTTGGAGCTTTCAAATCGGATAAAAGTGCCGAAGATATAATCAGGGAAATAAAAGAAAGCCGCAACTTTAACCGATCTGTTGAAGCTTTTTAATCATGGAAAAATATCTTCTGGATACCAATGTTTGTGTTTTCTTTTTAAAAGGAAAGTATAACCTGAATGTCAAATTGAAGCATATCGGACTCCATAATTGCTGTATTTCTGAAATAACTTTAGCCGAACTTAAATATGGAGCTGAATGTAGCAACCAAATCACGGAGAACACCGAAATGGTTGATAGTTTTGCACAAGAATTAACCATTGTGCCAATTTTTAATTCACTGAATATTTATGCAAAAGAAAAAGCTCGCCTAAGAAAATCAGGAAAAATGCTTGATGATTTTGATTTGTTGATAGGAGCGACTGCTCTGGCAAATAACCTGATTCTGGTAACCGAAAATGAAAAACATCTGGAACGAATGTCGGAAATTAGGATTGAAAACTGGATAAACCGTTAAAGAAGAATTGCTTAATTCAATTATTCCAAAGAATTTTACTTTACATTATCTGTCAACTTGCCAAAATTATTCCAATCCCAAACAACACCGTAAACAACAACGTTGCAATCGACAATTTTTTCAGAAACGGGTCGAGTTGACGGGGCTCCTGAATCCGGTTAATCTTCATCAAATCGCTGACGAATAATGGAAAAGTGAGCAGGAAAATCACCTGATAAACCGATTGAAACCGAAGTGCAACAAACAACACGGCTGTTAGCCAGCCAATGGCAATTAAACTGGTGTGATAGTATTTGCTTTTGCTGCTTCCCATTCGAACTACCACCGTATTTTTTCCTGAATTCCGGTCGTTTTCAATGTCGCGCATGTTGTTTAAATTCAATACGCCTGTGCTGAAAAGTCCAATGCTGATGGCGGGCAGAAATATTTCAGGATTGAGTTGATGGGCATTCAGAAAATAGGTGCCAACTACCGGTAAAATTCCGAAGAATAGAAACACAGCTATATCGCCCAATCCGGCATATCCATAAGGATTACTTCCTGCCGTATAACGATATGCTGCTATCAGCGCAACGATTCCGAACGCGAGAAAAAGCAGAAAGGTAGTCAGATCAAGTCCTTTGGTTCCTTCAGCAACCAGCCAGATTCCGGTTGTCAGGCTTAGCACAATCAAAACCACCATTCCAACTTTCATTTGTTTTGGACTGATTTCACCGCTTTGAACCGTTCGCTTTGGTCCAACGCGGTGTTGGTTATCGGTTCCTTTTTGCGAATCGCCGTAGTCGTTGGCAAAATTCGAGAATATCTGGATAAACAATGCGGTTACTATGGCCAAAACGGTCACTTTGAATTGGAATCCGCTGTCGAAATATGACAATGCTGCTCCCATCAAAATGCCCGACATGGCCAGCGGAAGTGTTCTCAAACGTGCTGCTTTGATCCAACTTTTTGGTGATGCCATTTTTTTTACTTGTGTTTCTGCTCTCTGTGGTAAAATATCAAGATTGAATGCAATGTAACACTTTTGTTAGTAACAACTTTGTTACTAACAAAAGTGTTACATTTTTAATGTGTTGATATTAAGGAAATTTAGGGTACTTTTTAAAGTCAGGTTTGCGTTTTTCGAGGAACGCGTTTTTGCCTTCCTGGGCTTCCTCGGTGAGGTAATACAGCAAAGTGGCGTTTCCGGCAAATTCCTGAATTCCGATTTGTCCGTCGAGTTCGGCGTTCAATCCCAGTTTAAGCATTCGTAAGGCCAGCGGACTGTGCTCCTGCATTTGCTGGGCCCATGCCACTACCTCATCTTCCAGTTGATCGAAGGGAACAACTTTGTTGACCAGGCCCATTTCCAATGCTTCGGCAGCCGAGTACTGACGGCACATGAACCAGATTTCGCGGGCTTTCTTTTGTCCGACAATGCTTGCCAGATATGACGAACCCAATCCGGCATCAAAACTTCCCACCTTTGGCCCTGTCTGTCCGAAGATGGCATTTTCGCTGGCAATGCTGATATCGCAAACCACATGCAACACATGTCCGCCACCAATGGCATAGCCGTTCACCATCGCGATAACCGGTTTCGGCATCGAGCGGATTTGCTTCTGAACTTCCAGAATGTTGAGGCGTGGAATGCCGTCTTTATCGATGTATCCGCCTTTACCTTTTACGGTTTGGTCGCCGCCGGCACAAAACGCTTTGTCGCCAGCACCGGTCAAAACCACCACATTAATGCGCTGATCTTCGCGGCAAATTTTGAGCGCATCGCTAATTTCATTTACTGTGGTTGGCCTGAACGCGTTGCGGTAGCGTTCGCGGTTGATGGTTATTTTTCCGATTCCGTCGAAATAATCGAAGAAGATATCTTCGTATTCGCGAATTGTTTGCCATTGTCTTGTTGTGCTCATTGTAAGTAGTTTTTATGTGTTTGCCAATGAATTATTGAACCCACTTCGGGGTTCATCGCTATCTTTTTTCATCATCCCCACACTTCGTACAGGGTTATTCAGATTAAACCACATTCGTGGTTTGTTTCTCAAAATCCCGAAGGGATTTAATTTGAATTACCGCGGGTGTAAACCCGTGGTGGATTGAGCTATTAAAATGAACCCCGAAGTGGGTTCAACTCTATAGCCTTTAAGTCTCAAAATTATAAACTGCGTTTTATCGTCCAACTGATGCAATTCAAAGCCCCACCTTCCTTTACAATTTTAGTCATATCAGCCAAAACAATTCTATTATTCCGGGCATAATCCGGATAATATATCTTCATCTTTTCAAACGCTTGTTCGTCCTCTTCGGCATTGAACTTTGGTAATAAAATCAGGTCTTTGGTTTGCAGAAAGTTGATATACGCCCAGTAATTTTTATTTTTCTTTTTAGTGTTGTATCGAAGATATTCACAATTCAGTCCATGATCTTTCAGTAGCTTTTCTAAAGTTGATGTTTTCTCAACTTCATTAATTAAAACGGTCTTTTCATCAATAAATCGGAGCATTCCATCGGTATGACCATACGGCTCTTCTTTTGGCCAGGGAATTAAAATGACATGTTCAACTTCAAACAACTCTTCCAAATGCTTTACCAGTTTGGTCTTGTCGTAACAATATTGATTTTCTGTAACAATTTTATCGGTTAGAATAACACAGTTTTTCGACTTTATTACATTTCCTCCATCCAGGATGATATCCGTTTTTATGGTTTTTTGATTGAGCCAATCACAAACAATGTCAGGATAGGTCTTAGAATCTCTGTCCCCTTTTGCTGTGCTTAGTAAATAATCAGGATCGTATCGGTATTCAACGAATTTATCTTCGGAAACCTGAATGGGCATATAATCCCGCGCCCAAATGTCTTTCGTCTTTTCAAGGAAATCGTATCTAACTTCAAATGAATCCAGAATTTTGGTAATCTCATTGCAAGTTGCAGCAAACCTCAAATCTGTTTTGAGTCGCTCGGAGAAATAAACCTTATTTGTTTGGAAGTCTGAAATCATTATCCCCAAATGTTTTTACGTTCATCTTCTGAAAAACCTTGACTTTTCATTGCTTCAAAAATCTTTGTTTTATCTGCATGTTTTTCTTTCGGCATTACTAGAAACCGGTAATATTTATTCCACATTTCCGGATTTTTATCTGGATTTAATCCTACTCTTTGAGCACGAATAGGTTTTTCCTTTTCAAACAACTCTTCCGTTGATGGAATTAAACAAAATGACATTTTAGGTTTGTATATATTTGATAAGTTGCTGAATATTTCTAAGATACAATTCAACGGACCATAGCAATATTTCTTGTCATTTATGCTATAGATTGCTCGAATTAGAATACCGCCATGAGCTTTATCGTCACCAAAGGTAATATCAATCCCCGAACCATGGAAATACCATTTACCCTTCTGCCGCTGAAGTTCATGCCCATGAATATAGGTATCATTATGCTTTTCTCCTTTATCCTTGTAGTAAAACTCTATTTCAGTAATTCTATACAAAGCATTTTCTACCTTTAAAACCCAGTTATTTAGTAGATCATTTGCGATCCGTTGAAAATCATCATCAATTTTGTCGTCGTTGATTGTAAAATCAATTTCCATAGTTTAGTTTTTATTTAGATTTCACTTCTTTAAACAATTTCCGAAACACCCTCACATTTACCTATACATTTGAAAAAATGAGTATTTCAGGAAAAAATCCGTTAAATCTTCTTTTTTGAAATTTGATTAAAGAAGAGAAATATTCCTGCCGCAAATAGCATCCCAGCAAAAAAACCTGAAAATTGATGAAGTGAACTTTCTGTGGCTTGGTCTTTAAGAAACATGATTAATACTGAAGCAATAATCATCATTACTGCCATCATTATTAGCTTTGACTTACTCATATTAATTATTTTAAGATTTCACTCTTTTAAACAACTCTCTAAATACCCGTGTATTCACCTCTGCATCCGTAAATACCTCCAGCAAAGCAACTTTATTTTGTCCCTGAGAATAAAACTCATTCAACGCTGATGCAAGTTCTGCTTTGTTGGTGGCGGAAAAATAATCCAACCCAAATGCTTTGGCTAGCACTTCGGCTTTGTGGGTATTTCCGGCAAAAAAATGTTCGGCAAAGGCTGGCGAATCTGCCGGACCTTTGATCATGCTGAAAATATTTCCGCCGCCATTGTGAATTACGATGATGCGAAGATTTGAACCGACGTATTTGTTCCATAGCGCATTCGAGTCGTAGAAAAACGACAGGTCTCCCATAATAATGGTGTTCAGTTTATCCGATTGGCTGGCAAAACCAACGGCAGTAGATAGGCACCCATCAATTCCGGCAGTGCCGCGGTTGCTGAAATACTGTGTATTTTCAACCCGTTTGTGAATCAGCGCATATCGCACCGGCGAGCTGTTGCCCAAATGAACGACTGAATTTTTGGGAATGTGCTGACCGATCAATTCAAATGCTTTCAAATCACTAAATTCGATGCTTTCAACAAATTTATCGCGAAGTTGATTCACTTGATTTTCTTTGTTTTTCCAGTTTTGCAGATAAGCTTTGCCTGTACAATGAGTGTGTTCTGAAACCTTATCAAAAAAATCAGCAGGATCAGCTTTTATTACTTTGGTCAACGACTGGTAGGTATCGAAATGTTCGCCACCCAAACTCAAATGCCAGTGCTCTGCAGGTTTGCTCTTCCGCAGAAACTGTTTGAGCGATTTGGAAACGAATTGTCCGCCCAAACTGATGAGCAAATCGGGCTGAAAATCTTCCGCATTCCTATCCAAAATGTTGGCCATCACTGTGTCGATACTTCCACAAAACTGAGGATTGGCAAGGTTTGATAAATGCTCCTGCAGAACCAGCGCTCCGGTTTCTGCAACCAGTTTGGACAGTGCAATTTCCAGATCTGGATTGGGGTTTAGTTGCCCGGCCAGAATCATTATTTTTTTTGACTGACTAATCGTTTCAGCCAGTCGGGTGAATCCACTTTCTGTAACTTTGTGCTGAATGTCGGTAAGTTCAATCACTTTTACTTCCGGCAATTCTTCCTGGACAAGTTGATGCAATGGTTCTTCGAGCGGAATGTTGATATGCACTGGGGCAGGATTGCCGGAGACCGCGAGATTCAGGCATTCGTTGATTTGCCGGGCAGCAAACCAAAGTTCTTTTTCGGTTTCGCCCAAAGGAAGGCTAACTTCTTTTTTTACAAAATTGCGGTAAATGCCTTCCTGACGTATACACTGACTTTCGGCCTGATCGATCCAGTAATCGGGGCGGTCGGCAGTGAGCACAATCAGAGGAATATTTTGGTAAAACGCTTCGGCAATTGCGGGGGCATAATTCAGGCTGGCTGTTCCCGATGTACAGACAATGGCTACCGGTTTTTGTTTGGCCAATGCCAGTCCGAGTGCAAAATAGGCGGCGCTGCGTTCGTCAACAATGTTCCGGCAATCGAATTCCGGAATTCCGGCAAAAGTATTTATCATCGGCGCGTTGCGGCTTCCGGGAGAAATTACAATGTCGGTAATTCCTTTTTTCAGGAGCAACGAGGCCAGTTGCTGAATGTGTTTTTTGTCTGTTATAATCATGGATTTATTCCAATTTTATCATTTCAAAAGGCAAATTCAATTCCGTCCGAAAGAACACTATTTCCTTGTTTATTGCGATTTCGCGGACGGAAGATCGTGTTTACATGCATATTTCTACAAATATTTCGCTCCTAATGGAGCTATAACCAACTAAATCTGATGTCCAAAACTTTCCCCTTTGGAGTGAATGGGAAGGGAGTCGTCAGGATTGATTACCGAAAGTAACGTTTTTGCCTTTTGGTTTGTTTCGTCCCACTCTTTTTCTGGAATTGAGTGCGAAGTGATTCCGCCTCCGGCGTAGAGTATAAATTCGTTGCCGGTAACTTCCATACAGCGCAAATTTACAAAAAGATTGAGCAGCCCATCCAGTTTCCAGGGGCCCAGATATCCGGTGTAGTATCTGCGGTCGTATTTTTCTTTTTGGCTGATAAATTCGTCGGCCAGATTTTTAGGCAGTCCGCAAACAGCCGGGGTAGGGTGCAGTTCGGCAATGAAATTACCGAGGCAGTTTTCAATTTTTTCAGCCGCGAAAAAGAAAGAGGTTTTCAAATGGGCAACTTTGCCGCTTTCCAAAGTTTCGGGGCCTATGGTTTTATACTGGTGAATGTCGAAATTGAAGAAAATATCCAACATGTATCTCGACACATAAGCCTGTTCTTCAATGTCTTTTGTGCTCCAGTAATATTCTTCGGAATCGTATTTTCTGACTTGCGTTCCGGCCAGCGAAACCGTTTCGAATAGGCGGCCATCCGATTTCAGCAGAACTTCGGGTGTTGCGCCCATCCAGGTTCCGGCAGCAGGCAAAGTAACCAGATATGTGAAAGCGTTGGGGGTTTGATCGTGTAATTGAAAAAAGATGCTGCCCAACGATCCGGAAGGCCTTTCGATGGGTATTTGCCTGGAAATAATGACTTTCGACAGATCGGTTTCGCGGATAGCATTTATGGTTTCTTCGATGGTGCTGATATATTCTTCTTTTTCGCAACCGGCACAACATTCGCTTATTTCAGCGGGAATGAATGGTTCCAGATTACTGAAATCGAGCTGGTCGGCTGATTTAAAATCTTCCAGATAAATGGTGGGTTTCAGAAGAATGACCGGAGAATTATCTGTAATGCGAAAAGGGGCGAACACAAACCCGGCTTCGCCATTTAACTGATCGAAGCGATCGAATAATTGAACATCTGAAGCATTGCCTGCAACAATTCCCAACTTGTTGTCTTTTGGGTTGAACCAACAGGCAAAAGCAATATTTTTTTCAAGAAGCTGATCGAGCACAAATGATAATGACAAGTTATTTTCCATTCCGTTTAACAATCATGTTGGTAACCCTTCCGGTCGAAATAAGTTTCCCGGCTTCATTTTTAATTTCAACATTCCATACATGGGTTTGGTTTCCGGGATGGAGGATTTCAGCACGCGCAAAAACGGTCCCTCCGGATGCACTTCCGGTGTGATTTGCACTAACATGGATTCCAAGTATATCAAATTCGTTGATATCCACAGTCAGCATCGATCCTAGTCCGGCAACGGTTTCAGCGAGTGCAAGGTTGGCTCCTCCATGCAGCAATCCTCCTGGGCGCGAGGTGCGGTGATCGACGGGCATGGTAGCTTCTACCCAGCCTTCGCCAACGGCGGTAAAGCGGATGCCGAGGTTTTCGACCATCGTATTTTTTGCAAATTGATTAATTAACTCAATTGGAGTTTGAAGGGTAAGTTTTGGAAACATCATCAGGATAAAATTAAAAGCGTGAAATTAGAAAAATGAAGCGAAGCAGCCAATTTTATCAGGAAAATTGACCGTTTCATCCAATATTGTAATGGCTTTTAATCTTCCGACATTCGCTTGCCGCCCAAGGTCAGGTTGAGTGCCGGATTTTCTTTTTCTTCTGAAATGTAATAGATTTTCGATTCGTGGCTGCTTAACACAGTGGCAATACGGCTCGCTTTTCCTAATCCAATGCTGAATCCGGGTTCCCAATAGAATACCCATGCTTCTTTTTGCCCGGTTAAATCGAAAATGGAGTATGTTTCAGAAACTACCTGATTGGTATCGTTTAAAACCAGCAGTGCCCATGTGTTTTCTTTTTTTATTTTTCGAATTGCCACCTTATTTGTAACGTTGCTTCCCCAAAATGGTAAAAGAGCACTTTGCGGACGTTTGGGCGGTTCCAGAAAGTGCCAAATCTCTAATTTGTCGCTTTCCATTATTTTGAAATTGTCTGAAATCCCTGTAGATCCGCCCATAAAACCGATCCAAAGTGCCAGACTTTTTTGTTCTTCTTTGGTGAATTCAGTTTTATAATCGCGCAGAAAGATGACATCGGGGTCGTTTTGCCAGAAAACATTGTTGAAATATTGCGTATTGTAACTTTCCTGAAGAATGTGTCCGGTTATTTTTTCGTCCCATTTCCAGCTTTGATCGCGGTCAATCCTAACAGCATCAACAATTCCGATCAACGGAGAGAAAGGCGTTTTGTTCGCGGTGATAAAACTTCCGGCGCCAATTTCGTCCCTTATAATTTCCATTATTGCCCTGAAAATCTGGACTGAAGATTTGCCCTTTTTAGCCCGTTTAACTTCCGATGAATCTTTTAAGCCCCAATCCAGATAGTCGAGTTCAAAATAGGTGAAACCCATTTTGCGGAAGGCTTTGAAGACTTTTGCAATATAATCTTTTACATCCTCGTGGCTTCCGTCTAAAGCGTAAAGTTTGCCTTCGCTGTCTTCGCTCATCACAATAGGGTTTGCTTCATTATCTTTCAAAATCCATTGCGGATGGTTCCTGAATATTTTGCTTGTTTCGTGCACAGCAAATGGCGCCACATAAATACCTGCACGGTAACGTCGCTGAAATATCTGGCGCGCCACATCTTCCATCGAATCCGGCCATCCATCGCGAGTTTTAAGCCAATCGCCTGTAATACAATATCCCGGCCCGGTATGAACAGTTTGTAAAGGAATGGCTGGTTTGATTTCGTCAAGAATTTTTAATTGATCGAGCAGATACTGATAGGTAAATGAATATCGAAAATCCTGAAAGGGCGACCAGTAATAGTTGGTGTCGGTGTCGCGTCTTGCCTGATTTTGTTCAGAGATATTCCAGGCAAGATTTTGCAAAGTTCCAAAGGGCTGGCTCCCGCAAAAAATATATAAGTCGGGTAGTCTGATGAATTCATCCTTGAGCGGAACATTTTCGGTGGCAAATCCCGATTCGAAAAATATTTCCTCATTCCCGAAACGGCTGTTTCCCAAACCTTTTCGTCGCGGCCGGTTGAAAATGGAGCTGCGTTGTATGAAATCTGATTGGTCATAAGCTCCAATTGCCAATGTATCACCATTTTCAGCAATCAATCCGGTAACAAGGAAACTATCGTACGACCAGGCCTGCTCTTCAGGATATTCAGAATTATTGGTGTTGGTTGATTGCCTGATGTCGAAAATACCCGATTGACCGCCTGTGCCCAATCCTTGTTTGAAAAAGCGGGTTGCTCCGGTCAAATATCCTTCGCCCAGCGGATTAAACCAGGTTGGTGCATATTTCATTCCGCTCAATTCGACTCCAATTGAAATGGTATTCGTATGTGTTCGCAGGTCGAGCATAACGAATCCGTCATCAATTTCGTAGATAATCCGTTTGCCTTTTGGCGAATCGCCCATAAATGTATTGCGGGCGAAGATGCTCTGTCCGTCAATTGATGGCCTGCAATTGGTGAGTCGTATGCGTCCTGCATAAATGTCGAAAGTTCCGTCGTTGTGTAAAATCCATTCAGGCTTCTGAAGAGTGAAATCGAGGTAGCTATAATTGGCAGGAAGCGAAAATGCCTGCACAAATGTGGGATAAGAGATTAAACCTGCTCCCAGGCCGGCACTCATAAGTTTCAGAAATGCTCTTCTTTCAAACGATTTTTCGGGCATTTTTCTGTTTCGATTTTAGATAGGTAGTCTGTAAAATTAACAATATTTAACAGACACAAACAATGATATGTTTCAAAAAATATCAAAATGGAAAATGGAGTTTTTTTGAGCGGGGTCGCGTTATTTTAAATTTTCTTCAATCATCGCTAAAATTTGAGGAAAATCAGTTTGATATTACCTCAAAAACTCAATCTCTTCTATCGTTTTGGGCTTGTCTTTTCCCAATTTCCTGAATCCGGTTTCTGTAACTAAAAAGTCTTCCTCATTGCGTATTCCTCCAAAATTTCTGAATTTTTCAATTTCATTCCAGTTTAGAAAAGCTTCGAATTTGTTTTCCGATTTCCAAAGGTCAATCAATTCAGGAATAAAATAGATGCCTGGTTCGATGGTGAAGACATGGCCGGGTAGCAGTTCTTTTGCCAACCGAAGCGATTTTAACCCGAATTGTGTGCTTTTTTGTTCTCCGTTGTATCCTACCCGAACTTCGCCAAGGTCTTCCATGTCGTGAACATCGAGGCCCAACATGTGTCCGGTTCCACAAGGGAAAAACAGTGCGTGGGCTCCTTCGGCAACTGCTTCGTCAATGTCACCTTTCATCATTCCAAGCTCTTTCATCGATGCGGCAATCGAGCGGCAGGCTGCAAGGTGCACATTCAGAAAGCGAACATTTGGAGCAATCGTATCAACTGCTGCCTGATGTGCCTTTAAACTTACCTGATAAATTACTTTCTGAATGTTGGTAAATGATTTACTGACCGGGAAAGTGCTCGAAAGGTCGCCCGCGTAATGCATCTGAGTTTCAGCGCCGGCATCGAGCAGGAATAAATCTCCTTCCTTCAGGATGTTATGGTGCGAATGATTGTGCAATGTTTGCCCATTTATTGTGGCGATTATCGGGAAAGCAATCTGGCAGTTGCGGGCAAGTGCAATTTCGTGAACCTTGGCCGCAACCTGGGCTTCAGTCATTCCGGGGCGTGCCGATTTAATGGCCGCAAGGTGCATGTCAACCGAAAGATCTACCGCTTTTTCGATTTCGGAAATCTCTTCGGGCGACTTTATTTCTCGCTGGCTGATAACCGCTTTTACGAGTTCGGATGATGCATTGATGTTAATCTCGTCTGGGCGGATATTTAGTAATCGTAGCAGTTTTATTTTGTTCTCGGGACGAAATGGCGGTAAAAAGTGTATTACTTTTCGTGATGCCTGTGCTTCCCTTAAAATGGTGTAAAGTTTTACCAGAGGCTGTGTTTCTTCAATTCCCGAAAGGATGGCTCTTTCGGCAATGGTGGGCTGAGGTCCAGTCCAGATAATATCGTCGATGGTATGATCGTCGCCAAAGATAATCTGCCGCTGATTATCAACGTCGATAATGGCTGCAAGGGAAGGTACATCGATACCGAAATAGTACAGGAATGAGCTGTGCTGCCTGAAATGATAGTGGTTGTCGGGGTAATTCATCGGGCTTTCGTCGTTTCCCCAAAGCAAAATCAACCCCGATCGAATCTTATCACAAAGTATTTTTCTTCTTTCAATATAAACTTCAGGTTGAAACATGATTTTACTGTATAGTTAAATGGCGATAAAGTTAATAATATGATTTTATATTCCTGTTCAATTAAATACTAATGGCACAAAGATCAGTTTTAATAAATATGGATATCCTTAATATAACCCAATGTCATAAAAGTCATTCAATTGTAATTTAGTAGTCATTTAAGTTGCCAGGAAATGACAGCCGAATGACAATAATGACTACAAATGACTGATGCAAAATGCCAAATAGGTATGCAATCGGAAAATCATTAATAAATTATTATGCCTGATTAATTTTTGTATTAATATAACTTTCTATTCAAAATAAAAGACATATTTGTATTTTATTATTTGTTTTATCAATCAAATGTCAGTTTTATTTGTTTCTTAAGTTGTAAATGAAATAGTTGATTTATGAAAAATTTAGTATGTCCAATCTCCGATCAGCGTGTGAACGAACAGGTTACACGATTTAATGCATTTTTTGCGATAGTCGTTATTATTGCTGCATTCGTACTGAACTCAATGTTTTTGTTTGCATTTTTGATGGCCGATTTTTTTATTAGAGCGTTTACCGAAATAAAATTCAGTCCGATTAGTTTCGTAAGCCATTATTTAAGCAATGCACTTAGCCTTCCGGTTAAAATGATTGACAAAGCACCTAAGGTATTTGCCGCCCGGCTAGGTTTTTTGGTTACTTTTATGATTACGGGGCTTTTCATTCTTGAACTGCCAATCGCATGGATGGTTATTGCCGGAGCGCTGATCTTCTTTGCCAGTCTCGAATTTCTGTTTACAATTTGTGTCGGATGTTTGATTTACACTTATTTGATTCTTCCATTCTTTAAAAAATAGGCCATGAAAAGTACAGCATTATGTCTTTCTTTAGTATTAAGCTCAGTAGCTTTATCATTTGGACAAACGAAGAAGTCGGTGAATAATATTAATGGTGGAATGCCCAACCGTATTTCGATGAATGTAACAGTTCCAAAACAAACGCAGGGTGCCACTTTTGGCGAAAAAGTGAATGCCGGCCTTCACGCGGCAGGTGGAGTCTACGTTATTTTCCCAAATAATCAGGCATTTCTGGCTACTCAAAATAAAGTCGATGAAATGACTTCGTCAGAAACTGCCAAAGTAAAAGCAGGATTGCAGGCTGCAGGCGGTGCCTTGGCACAGGGTGCCTCATTGGTAGGTGGTGCGTTGCCAGGTGGTGCAGTTATTTCAGCGGCAGTATCGAAAGCCGATGGCGGAAGGCCAATCTGGGAAATTAAAAATGTGAGCGACGGCTTTCTATTGCCATCGAACCTCACAGATGGGGAATACACTTTAACGATAGTGGTCCATAAATCAGAATCAGGACTAAAAGATACCTTAAAAACCCAGGTTCGGCTAGGCATTAAGGTCGAAGGACGCACATACAAAATAATTTCAGCCAGTGTTTAATAAAAATCCAAAAAAGCGAAACAATGAACAACATAAAACTATTCATTTTGGCGGTATTATTTTTCGCTGTTGTAACAGCCGTTGGACAGGAAAAAAGGCAACTCAATTCAACCAATGACATGGTGAATAATCCAGTCAGATCAAAAATTTCGGCTGTTGGCTCCTTTAAACAGCCGCTGACCATCGAAATATTTTCGAGCAAGGAGAAGGACAACCAAAACAGAGCGGTTGTAAATGGCTTAACAGTTAAAGGGGTAATTGTTTCCGCTGCAGTTTCATCAGTCGGAAACCTGGCTGGAGGAGCTGGCGGAGGAGCAGCAGCAGCATCGTATGCTGCCACCGGGCGATCGGCGAACGGCAAGATTAAAATCACTATTTCTCAAGCTGAAACAGGTGATGAGGCCAGTACATTTACAGATGAACAAGGTAATTTCTTGTTAACACTTTCGCATGATACTTTACACACTATTTATGTAAATGGGGTAGAGTATGGTCAGGTAAAACTAATGAAGACCAAACACGATACGGTAAAAAATTCGATTAATAACGTTCGATAGAATTTATCAGATAATTCTGATTTTAAAGCTGTTTTGGAACAATCCGGAACGGCTTTTTTGATTTTATAAAGGAAAAAGCTAACATTGTGTCAAATAATACCAATTGCAAATCTAAATTAGCCCAAACCCATTCTGGTATAGGCACATTAACTTTTTCCCAAACATAAATTATGAAAAAAAGAATTTTAATTGCCCTCGCAATTTTCCTTACGGTAAGCATTCAATTAAATGCTCAGCAGTCATTGTGGGGAGCTGCGGGTGATGTTTCCCCTGAAGTGAAGGAAGACAATACGGTCACTTTCCGATTTCAGGCACCAAATGCCAAAGAAGTAAAAATTACCGGAGACTGGATGCCGGCCCAGAGTTGGACACCCGGCTCGGAATCCATGACCAAAGACGACAAGGGAATATGGTCATACACCACAAAACCGCTTGAATCGGATCTTTATAGCTACTCTTTTTTGGTTGATGGATTGAAAACGACAGATCCAAATAATGTTTATCTCATCCGCGATGTGGCTTCGGTTTTTAATGTTTTTATTGTTGGTGGCGGAAAAGCCGATTTGTACAAAGTGAATAAAGTACCTCACGGAACGGTAGCACGCCGCTGGTACAATTCGCCCGGAAACAGTCTGACACGCCGCATAACAATTTACACTCCGTTTGGATACGAATCCAGCAAAGAGAAATATCCGGTTCTATACCTGTTGCACGGAATGGGCGGCGACGAAGAAGCCTGGATTGCGCTTGGCCGTACTTCACAAATTCTTGATAATCTGATTGCACAGGGAAAAGCAAAACCGATGATTGTTGTGATGTCCAATGGAAACGTGGCACAGGAAGCTGCTCCGGGCGAATCGAGCCTGGGAATGTACAAACCTACTTTTCAATTGCCCAACACAATGGATGGAAAATTCGAAGAAACCTTTACCGATGTAATTAAATTTGTTGAAAGCAATTACCGCGTTAAAGCTGAAAAATCGGGCCGTGCCATTGCGGGTTTGTCAATGGGTGGATATCATTCTCTGCATATTTCAAGGTATTACCCCAATACGTTCGACTATGTTGGTTTATTCTCGGCAGCAGTTATGCCCGATGCAAAAGTCACTTCGAAAGTTTATGCCGATATCGATGGAACGCTTAATATTCAAATGAAAAACGGGTATAAACTCTATTGGATAGGGATCGGCAAGAGCGACTTTTTATTCAAGTTCAACGAAGAATACCGGGCCAAACTGGATAAAATGGGAATGAAATACGTCTATCGCGAAAGCGAAGGTGGCCATACCTGGACCAACTGGCGCGTTTATTTATCGGAATTTGCACCATTACTTTTTAAGTAGCCCGATATGAAGAGAAAGACATTAACTCTAATGGTTGTTCTTGTTTTATCCGGATGGTTTGTTTCTGCACAATCTGTTTTTAAGAACAACGACCTCGAAATTTCTAAGCTGGAAGATAAAATGTGGGTGATAGAAACCACCGATAACACAACCATGTATATAATCGAAGGCAACGAAAAAGCGATGCTGATTGATACCGGGACCAAATGTGAAAAGCTGAAAGAGGTGGTGCATAAAATTACTCAAAAACCTTTGGTTGTAATTATTACTCATATTCACGGTGACCATTCCGGAAATATGAACCAATTTGACGAAGTGTATTTTCACGCGGCCGATACCGTTTTGCTCAACAGTTTCAATCCATATAAAGGCAAAATCAATTTTGTTGCCGATGGGCAGGTCATCGATCTGGGTGGAAAGAAAATCGAAGTCAGTCACATGCCGGCACACACTCCCGGATCAATTGTACTTCTCGATAAACAAGCTGGAAGCTGTTATTCAGGCGACGCTTTTGGATCTGGTCAGGTATGGCTGCAGCTTCGGCCTTATGCTCCGATGCAAACCTATGTCAACTCGTGCAAAAAGATGGAAAGACTGATGGACGAAGGAATTACCAAAATTTACTGCGGACATTATCCTTATGTCAAAATGGCCTTTAACAAAGCATACATTACCGAAATGCGAACACTGGCTGAAGCGCTCGTGAACGGGACCGCTCCGGAGGCTGAACCGCACCCTCAAAAAGTCTCCATTGGCTGTGAAAACCCTATGATGGTTACACTAGGCGGAGCAACGATTGTTTACGATCCTGAACATTTAAAATAGATCAAAGCACTGGTTCCACCATTTGAAACGAACAAGTTGGTTATGAAATAAGTTCAAAAACCACATAGGCACATAGATATTTTCTAAGGTGTTCTATGCGTCTTTGTAATTAATTTTCATAATCTTTCTTTTCCTGATTGGATTTTATATCTTCGGCTGATCATAAATCAGCCCCAATTAAACCAATGGAAAGTAACTTCAAGTTTCTATCTTCAGAATATCCAATCCTGTCCAATCTTGGGATTTTAGTGGAACGGTATATTCACGATGACCCAAATACTTCATTGAAAAGCAAAAATAAATCAATTGCCACTAGCCTTGCTGGCCAAAGCCTTCCGTTGTGAACTTGTGGCACAGCTCCCTACCGATGGCGATGCCTGTGATTTAGTCAGGCATAATAAAAATTTTCATTTTCAGGCATAAAAAAAGCCCCGGCATAAATGCCAGAGCTTTCGGTGTAGCGGGAGCCGGACTCGAACCGACGGCCTTTGGGTTATGAGCCCAACGAGCTACCAACTGCTCCATCCCGCAATGTATCTTTGATGTTTGAATCGTCGTTTGTAAGAACTTTGCTTTGTCTGATATATTTCTGCTAAGCGGGTGCAAATATAGACGATCAGTTTTTAAATTCCTAATTTGATTCTGCTTTTTTTTATTTGTCTCCGGGTTCGCTTCGTTAAAATGTATTAATATGTAGTTTATCGGATTAGTTTTCTGTAAAACTTTCTAATTTTGAAGCACGAAAAAACATGGAATGAACAGAAAAGAGCTAAGAAAGAAAATTTTTCAAATGCTGAAGGATCATTATCGGCTGATCATTTACAACGATTCTACGATTCAGACCGTCTTCAGCATTAAACTTACCCCAATAAAAGTGGCAACACTTGGAAGTCTGGGAGCCATTCTGTTAATTTTACTCACCTCGGTCATTATTGCTTATACGCCGTTGCGCGAAAACATTCCGGGTTATCCCGACGAGAAGGTTCGGCTGCAAATTATCAGGAACTACCTGCTGGTCGATTCTCTGGAAAATGAAATTAAAACCAGGGACAATTACTTTGAAAAAATCAGAACGCTGTTTGCCGGTGAAGTTCCCCCGGAAGAATCGCAGATAACCGATGCCGGATTAAAAACCCATGAAGTGAAATTTAAAAGCTTCAATGCCGATTCAGTATTTCAGGAAAAAATAGAGGGAGAAAAACTTAGTTTATCGATTTCGAATAGTCAGAAACGGTTACCAAGTATTGCAAATATTCATTTTTTCACACCGCTTCGGGGTATGATTACCAATAAATTCAATACAAAAACAGAGCATCTGGCGGTTGATGTGGTAGGTAAACAGAATGCACGAATTTCTTGTGTTTTGAATGGAACAGTTATTTTTGCCGGATGGACAATGGAGACAGGCTATTCAATTTTTATTCAGCACGAAAATAATATTGTTTCGGCCTATAAACACAATGCCGAATTACTGAAAGCTGTTGGCGACAAAGTAGAAGCGGGTGATGTGATTGCCATAATGGGCAACAGCGGAGAGCTGACTACCGGACCGCACCTTCATTTTGAGCTTTGGCATAACGGAACAGCACTCGATCCTGAAACTTATATTGATTTTTAAGCAGATTTATGAAAAAACGCATTGCCATTCTGGGCTCAACCGGATCGATTGGTACACAAACGCTTGAAGTCATTTCGCAAAATCCTGATTATTTTGAAGTGGAAGTTCTGACCGCCAACAACAATATTGAATTGTTGATTAAACAGGCCAGGCAGTTTCAGCCCAATGTGGTTGTAATTTCCAATTCGTGCCATTACGATCAGCTGAAAGAAGCACTGAAGGATGAACCAATAAAAATTTACGCAGGCAGGGAAGCGCTTCATCAGGTTGTTGAAATGGAAACAATTGATGTTGTTGTTACCGCAATGGTGGGATATTCGGGACTCATTCCGACCTGTAATGCAATAAAAGCAGGAAAGCACATTGCCTTGGCCAATAAAGAAACGATGGTGGTGGCGGGCGAAATTATCAACCGGCTGGCGATCGAGCACAAAGTGAATATTTACCCGGTCGATTCCGAACATTCGGCTATCTTTCAGTGTTTGGTAGGCGAGTTCAACAACGAAATTGAGAAGATATACCTAACAGCTTCGGGAGGCCCGTTCAGAGGTTTTTCTTCTGAACAGCTTGCAGCAGTAACCAAAGCCGATGCACTGAAACATCCGAACTGGGACATGGGAGCAAAAATCACCATCGACTCGGCCTCGATGATGAACAAGGGGTTTGAAGTGATTGAAGCTAAATGGTTATTTGGGTTAAAACCTGAACAAATTGACGTGGTAGTTCATCCGCAGAGCATTGTTCATTCAATTGTTCAGTTTCGCGATGGTTCGATGAAGGCTCAGATGGGTTTGCCCGACATGAAATTGCCGATTCAGTATGCATTAAGTTTTCCTGAAAGGCTCGTTTCTGATTTTAAACGATTCAGCTTTTTTGATTATCCGAAACTCACATTCGAGCAGCCAAATACAAAAAAATTTCGTAACCTTGCACTCGCTTTTGAAGCTTTAAATCAGGGTGGAAACATGCCTTGTATTTTGAACGCGGCGAACGAAGTGGTGGTGCAGGCTTTTCTTTCAGATAAGATCAGTTTTTTGCAAATGCCCGAAATTATTGAAGAAATTATGTCGAAGGCATCGTTTATAAAAACCCCGGATCTGGACGATTATATTCAGACTGACAAGGAAATACGGATTTCGACATCTGCCATGGTTAAGAAACTGGCAATTTAAATATTTAGGAACAGAAAAATTATTCAATGGAAATAGTACTCATAAAAGCAGCACAACTCATTCTAAGTCTATCAATTCTGGTAATTATTCACGAATTCGGTCATTACTTGTTCGCGCGGATTTTTAAAACAAGGGTTGAGAAATTTTATTTATTTTTTGATCCATGGTTTTCCCTTTTCAAAGTAAAAAAAGGCGATACCGAATATGGTGTTGGCTGGCTTCCTTTGGGCGGTTATGTGAAAATTTCAGGAATGATCGACGAGTCAATGGACAAAGAGGCAATGAAACTGCCGCCGCAGCCGCACGAATTCAGGGCTAAAAAATCGTGGCAGCGTTTGCTCATCATGATTGGCGGTGTTTTGATGAATTTTATCCTGGCATTTGTTATCTACATCGGTATTTTATATGCCTGGGGCGAACAATATCTTCCTACCGAAAGTGTAAAATATGGAATTGAAGTTGGTGCAGTAGGAGAGCAGATCGGACTTCAGAATGGCGATAAAATAATCACGGTTGGCAACCATAAAGTTGAAAACTTCTTTAAGATTATTCCAACGGTTATTCTCGACGAAGCTCCGGCCATTCAGGTTGAGCGCGACGGACAGATAATGGATGTAGAAATTTCGGATGAAGATGTCGCGCTGTTAATAAAAAGCAAGGACGTTATGTCGTTCAGGCTTCCTTTCGATTATAAAATCGCCAAAATATCGAATGAATCGGCAGCCAAAGAAGCTGGTCTTCAGGAAGGAGACAGAATTGTTGGCATGAACGATCAGAAATACGAATACAACGATCAGTTTAAGGCTACTTTAAAAGACAGTATTGGTAAAACGGTTTCACTGAATGTTTTGCGCGATACCACTGAATTGATTGTTGCCATTACGATTCCTGAAACTGGCATGCTCGGTATTCAGTTAGAACAAGATTTGGAAAAAATATTTGAATTTAAAACCATTAATTATGGGTTGATTGAATCGATTCCTGCCGGAATTTCAAAGGGAATGAATACCATTAGCGATTATCTCAAACAGTTTAAACTGATATTTTCGCCTAAAACAAAGGCCTACGAAAGTTTAGGTGGTTTTATTGCCATCGGAAATATTTTCCCCGGAATGTGGAACTGGTATTCTTTCTGGAGCATGACTGCATTCCTTTCCATTATTTTGGGTGTTATGAACCTATTACCAATTCCAGCTCTTGATGGTGGACATGTAATGTTTCTGCTTTTCGAAATGATTACGGGACGCAAACCGGGAGATAAATTTATGGAATATGCACAGATTGCTGGTATGGTGCTACTTCTGTCACTTGTTCTCTTTGCTAACGGGAACGATATATTTAAACTTTTCAAATAAATATTTGGAGTAATAAATTTTGTTATTTTTGCACGAAACCATTTAAACTTTAATAGTATGAACTTATTAGTAATTGCCGGTATTATTGGACCTCAGGAACTTATTGTAGTATTGGTCGTGGTTGTACTGATGTTCGGCGGAACCAAAATTCCTGAATTGATGAAAGGCCTTGGCAAGGGGATAAAGGAATTTAAAAATGCATCGAAAACTGACGAAAACGAAGCAAAAAAAGACACAGAGAAGATTGAAAAATAAATAAAAAATTCCCGCGGTCAGCGGGTTTTTTTTTGTCGTTTTCTTTTATTGCAACTTGTCGTTCATCGTATTATACCAAATGCAATTCCAAATCAGTCCAAAGACGCATCTGGTATAATGCCGATGAATAGAAATGTTAAGGCCAATCGAGTTTGCGAAGATTGGACTGTTATATTTCTTCAATCGGTATAATTATCAGAAGATGTTCTGGTAAGGTTTTTGATGTCGGAATCACACACAAAATTTTATTCCTATGAAACGAATTAATTTGAAATTTACCGCCTTGCTTTTATTGTCGGTTATTTTGGTTTCGTGCGATATGAAACCGGGAGCCAAAATGGATACTATCACTGGTAAGGCAAACGAAATTGTAATTGTAATCGGACAAGAAACCTGGAAAGGGCAGGTTGGTTCACTTCTTAGGCAAACCCTCGCTCAGGCTCAATCATCGCTTCCTCAGGAAGAGCCCATTTTCTCGCTGATAAATGTACCTCCCGATGCATTTATTAATTTGTTCAAATCAAGCAGGAATATCATTACTGTAAAAATTTCCCCTTCGTTTACCGAACCAAAAGTTGAATTTACCAAAGACACCTGGGCTTATCCGCAGGCTGTGGTAAATATCCAGGCCAGTTCTCCTGAAAACTTTGAAGAAATATTTAAGGCAAACAGCGATAAAATTATTGGATTGTTCCTGAAGGCAGAAAGAGATCGCCTAAAAAAGACCTATTTCGATGCTCGTGAAAAGACAGTTTATAATCAATTGCTGGAGGATTTTGATATTAAATTGAATGTACCAACAGGATTTAAAATTGTAAAGAAAGATTCAAATTTTGTATGGATAAGATATGATACCCAGTTGCTTTACCAAAGTATTGTTGTTTATACTTATCCGTACGACTCTGACAGTACCTTCACGCTAAATTATCAGCTTAGCAAACGTAATCTGGTGTTGAAAGCAAACCTGCCCGGCGCTCTTCCCGGAAGTTACATGACCACCGAAATGGAATTACCACAGGATTTTAATGTGCTGAATCACAATGGAAATTACGCTTCGGAGATGCGCGGTTTATGGAAAGTTCAAAAAGATTTTATGGGTGGGCCGTATGTGAGCCTTTCGGTTCTGGATGCAAGTCGCCGACGGATTGTGACTGTTGAGGGTCATGTTTATGCCCCGAAAAACAATAAACGTAACTATTTGCGCCAGGTAGAAGCCATGATTTATTCTCTTGAATTCCCAAGTCAGAAAATAAACGATAAAATCAACAAACAACTCGAAAGCGGAAATTAAAGAAATAAGTATCCGATTTGTGATGCTTAACCTTCAACCTTCAGTCATTAAATGGTCATTAGTAGTCATTTGTTGAAACAATGAATGACCACAAGTGACAATGTCGACTGAACGAGAACTGACATTAGATTTAGAAAAAATAGCTGAACGAATAAAAAATCGGAGTGCCTAAAGTTGATTCAAAATCACTTTCAGGCACTCCGATTTTTTTTGCCTAAAAGAAATCTTCTGAAGTGTCAAGGCTTTGTTCAATGCTTTCCGGATCGTCGCAATTAATGTTCACCGAAAAATTAACAGGCCGTTCAAATTCTAATTCATCACGGTAAGGCAAGTTGCGGTCGGCATAAACTTTTCGCATATAATATCCCCATATTGGCAGGGCCATACTTGCTCCCTGTCCCGACTGAAGGTCTTCGAAATGGATACTTCTCAATTCTCCTCCTGTCCACGAGCCATTTACCAGTTGAGGTGTAATTCCAATAAACCAGCCATCCGATTGATTTTGGGTAGTACCCGTTTTAGCCGCAATCTGGCCTTTAAATCCGCCATATTCAGGTTTCCAGCGCAGTCTTCCTCCCGAGCCCGCATCAACCACCCCGCGCATCAGTTCAATCATCAGGTAAGCAGTTTCTTCATCAATGGCATCATGCCTTTCCGGTCTGAATGTTGAAATTATATTTCCATGCCGGTCTTCAATCTGCGTTACAAAAATTGGCTGTGTGTACACCCCTTTATTCGCAAATGTACTGTACGCGCCAATCATCTCGTAAAGTGTAACATCCGAAGTGCCAAGAAACATGGAGGGTACCGGATCAATCGGACTGTAAATACCCATTTTTTTCATCACATCAACCACCGATTGTGGGTTGTATTGTTTCATCACCCAGGCCGAAACCTGATTCACCGAATGCGCCAATCCCCATTTTAAGGTAACCATTTTATCGTCGAATTTAGTTTTCGACGAGTTTTTGGCTTCCCAGATTACACCATCAGGTAAAATAAAAGACTGTTTTACATTGGGCACTTTACTACAAGGCGAAAGGCCGTTCTGCATAGCAAGCGTATATAAAAATGGCTTCACTGTTGATCCAACTTGTCGCTTCCCGCCTTTAACCATGTCGTACATAAAATGACGGTAATCTGCGCCACCAACATAAGCTTTTACGTGGCCTGTTTTTATTTCCATCGACATGAAAGACGAACGCAGAATGCTGTAGTAATATTTCAATGAGTCTTTTGGAGTCATTGAAGTATCCCGATCGCCTTTATAGGTATAAACAGTCATTTCTGCCGGAGTATCGAATATCTTTTTAATCTCTTCCCACGATTTGCCACTTAATTTGGCAAGCCGGTATCGTTCGGTTTGTTTTATCGATTGGTCGATGATATTTTCGACAGCCTCCGCAGTTAAATCGTTCGAGAACGGTTTGTTTTTAAGCTTTTTAAGATGCTTGTTGAACGAAGGCTGTAAGTTATTCCGGAGGTGAGTCGTCAAAGCATCTTCAGCATATTGCTGCATCCGCGAATCGATGGTGGTAATAATCCGGATGCCATCCCGGTATAAATTATAGGGTGTGCCATCGGCTTTTTTATTTTTATTGCACCAGCCATAAAGCGGGTTATTTACCCACTCAACCGAGTCTTCTCTGTATTTCTGAATTTGCCAGCCACGGTAGTCAGCCCGATCTGGTTTGTTGGCATTCATCGCTATGCGCAGGTATTCTCTGAAGTAAGGAGCAAGTCCGGTTTTGAAATCAACTTTGTGGTAATCAAGTCCCAACGGCAGCGCTTTGGCCGAATCGCGAACTGATTTGGAAATATAACCGTATTTTGCCATTTGCGACAAAACTACATTCCGGCGCTGAAGAGTAAGTTCCGGTCGTCTGACAGGATTGTAAAGCGATGAATTTTTTGCCATCCCAACCAACATTGCAGCCTGTTCGAGCCTAAGCGAATCGGGAGTAGTATTAAAATAGACGGCAGAAGCCGATTTTATCCCGACAGCCAGGTTCAGGAAGTCGTACTTATTCAGGTACATCGTGAGGATTTCTTCCTTGGTATAGCTTTTTTCAATTTTTACTGCGATCACCCATTCTTTAAATTTCCGCATGATGAGTTCAAACTTATTGTCGAGGTTATCACGCGGAAAGAGCATTTTAGCCAGCTGTTGGCTAATCGTACTTCCTCCTCCCGAACTGGTATTGGCAGTCATAATTCCTTTAACGACCCTTATCAATCCACGGGCATCAATTCCTGAATGGCTGAAAAATCTGACATCTTCGGTAGCAACCAGTGCATTCAATAATTCCGGATTAAATTCCTCGTAACTTACAAAGCTTCTGTTTTCCTTGAAAAAGTATTTGCCTAAAACAACTTGATCAGCCGAAACTACTTCCGAAGCCAAAAGGTTTTCAGGATTTTCCAGATCTTCGAAAGTTGGCATAGTACCAAGCCATCCTTCAGCAATTACAAAGAACAGCAGCATAACGGCTACAACGCCCGATGCATATATAATCCAAAAATTGCGGATATACTTTTTATATACAGTAATATCTTTTTCCATTCAGAAATGATTTCGTTTTAAGTTGGCAAAGATAATGAAACCCAATCTAATTCCATTTGTCTTAACTGAGCAGATAAAACCCGAAATTGTAATGAATGAAACGAATCACGTAATTGAGGGTTTGCCTTTTGATAAAACACGCTATAACGATCACATTGATAGTTCCTTAATGTTGGCTTTTTCTGATTGGATATAAGGTGCTGACAAGGGCTTTGTGAGTGCTTGAAATCATACATTTTTGTAGTAAAGAATGAATAAATAAATCATTTTCAAATAAATATGATTTTAAAATTTATTGGATTTAATTTTGAACTTAGCGTTTCCTTTTCTTTAATTTGCACAAAATTTTGGGTTAGTACGAATAATAAAACGATATATGTACGAAAATCTGGTCATTGTTGAGTCACCTGCCAAAGCAAAAACGATTGAGAAATTTTTGGGAAAAGATTTTTTTGTAACCTCCAGCATGGGGCACATCAGGGATCTCGAGAAAAAGGATTTTGGAATTGACATTCAAAACGATTTCACTCCGAAATACGAAATTTCTGCTGACAAGAAAAAGTTGGTTGCAGAATTAAAGAAATTAGCAAAAGAATCGAAGACCATTTGGCTCGCATCTGACGAGGACCGCGAAGGGGAAGCCATTTCGTGGCATTTAATGGAAACATTGAACCTTGACCCGGAAAGAACCAAACGAATTGTTTTTCACGAAATTACCAAGGATGCAATTATGAAGGCTGTTCAAAATCCACGGCCTTTAGACATTAATCTGGTAAATGCGCAGCAGGCCCGCAGGGTACTCGACCGTATTGTGGGTTTCGAGGTTTCTCCGGTTTTGTGGAAAAAAGTTAAGCCATCGCTCTCTGCAGGTCGTGTTCAGTCAGTAGCTGTGCGTTTTATTGTCGAACGTGAACGCGAAATAATCAACTTCACATCAACTTCAGCCTATCGGGTATCTACCAGTTTTCTGGTTCCTGAAAAGGACGGTAAAATTTCGGAGCTGAAAGCCGAATTAAGCAAAAGGTTCGACACCAAAGAAGAAGCTTATGCTTTTCTTGAAAAGTGTAAAAATGCTGAATTTGATATTGCTGATGTAGTTAAGAAGCCGGGACGAAGATCGCCGGCACCACCATTTACTACATCAACGTTGCAACAGGAAGCCAGTCGGAAGCTTGGATTTTCGGTTTCACAAACCATGAGCGTTGCCCAGAAATTGTACGAATCGGGTAAAATTACCTATATGCGTACCGACTCGGTAACTCTTTCGGGTTTGGCAATCGAAACAACCAAACAGAAAATTGTCGGAACATTGGGCGAAAAATATCACCAGTTCAGGCAATACAAAAATAAGTCGAAAGGTGCACAGGAAGCGCATGAAGCGATTCGCCCGTCATACATCGATCATGAGGAAATTTCAGGAACCAGTCAGGAAAAACGACTGTACGAATTAATTTGGAAGCGTACCATTGCCTCGCAAATGGCCGAAGCTGAGCTCGAAAAAACTACAGTAACCATTAATATTTCAACAACTCCTGAAAAATTTATTGCCTCGGGCGAAGTGTTAATCTTCGATGGTTTTTTAAGAGTTTATATCGAATCAGACGACGATGAAGATCAGAATGGCGGAACAAAAGGATTATTGCCTCCACTTACTGTAAATCAAGTGCTTCGACCCGATAAAATTCATGCGACCGAGCGTTTTACACTGAAACCACCACGATACACCGAAGCAAGTCTGGTAAAGAAACTGGAAGAGCAAGGAATCGGAAGACCTTCAACTTATGCACCAATCATTACTACGGTTCAAAATCGCGGCTATGTTGTAAAGGAAGACCGACCCGGAACAGAGCGGACATTTAGTGAACTTACGTTATCAGGACAAAAAATATCCGATAAAAATAAAACAGAGCAAACCGGTGCCGAAAAATCCAAATTATTTCCAACTGATATTGGAATGGTGGTGACCGATTTTTTGCTTAAATATTTCGATTTAATCATGGATTATAATTTTACGGCCAAAGTAGAATTAGAATTTGATGAAATTGCTGAAGGGGAATTGGTCTGGAATGATATGATCCGCAGCTTTTATGATCCGTTTCATGCCAGGGTTGAAGGCGCACTGAATGATGCCGAACGAACAAATGGTGTCAGAGTTTTGGGCGTTGATCCAACTACAGGCAAGGAATTATCGGTTAAAATAGGTCGTTTTGGTCCGGTTGCCCAATTGGGCGAGGTGGTCGAAGGTGGTGAAAAACCACTGTTTGCAAGTCTCCGTGCAGGACAACATTTAGAGACAATTACAATTGAAGATGCCCTCGAATTGTTTAAACTGCCCCGGAATATTGGCGACTATGAAGGAAAATCGGTGACTGTCGCCATTGGACGGTTTGGCCCCTATATAAGGCACAACAGTATTTTTGTTTCGCTCGAAAAAGATGTGGACGATCCCTATACCGTTATACTTGAGCGGGCAATTGAGTTGATAGATGCAAAACGTGAAAAAGATAAAAATGCAGTAATTAAAGTTTTTGATGAAAATCAGGAAGTTAAACTTTTGAATGGCCGGTGGGGACCGTATATTTCATTTAAAAAGAACAATTATAAAATCCCTAAAGGAACTGATGCTGCTGCACTTACACTAGCTGATTGTTTACAGCTGATTGAAAAGCAACCGGTGGCAAAAAAAGGACGTAAGAAATAAATTTTTCGGGTAAGCAGTTTTCTGCTTGCCCGTTTTGTTTAAAAGCGTATTTTCAGAGCTTGATAAAAATTTGTAAATGGACTTGCAGCATTATTTTAATCCTGTTGATTTCGAGAAGTTTGAGGCTGCCGAATGGTGCAATAACAAGCTTTCATTGGGAACACTGCTTCAAAAGAATGCGGAAAAACTCAAACTTGAAAAGGCAGAATTGGTGATTATCGGTGTTGAAGAGGATCGTAATTCGGTGATTCCCGGCGCGGGAAAAGCGCCTGATGAGATCAGAAAACACCTTTATAACCTTAATCGTATAGGTCCAAGGCTTAAAATAATTGACCTTGGTAATCTGAAATCGGGTCATACTGTCAACGATTCATATTTTGCGTTGCGTGATATCTGCGATTATTGCCTTGAGCAAAAAATTACGCTTATCGTATTGGGCGGGAGCCAGGATCTGACATTTGGAATTACAAAAGCGTTCGACGGCAGACTATTTAATATGGTATCGGTTGATCCAAAATTTGATTATCGAAAAGGGTTAAAAACCATTAATTCAGAAAATTATCTCAATCTGATATTTGAAAAGCAAAAAAATCTGTATTCATATACCGCTTTGGGATACCAGAATTATTTTGTTGACGCGGTTGAAATCGATCAGTTTAATAATTTTTACTGGGATATAAAGCGACTCGGACAAGTACGTTACGATCTTACATCTGCCGAACCAATCCTGCGTGATGCACATGTATTTAGTTTCGATTTGAATGCAATCAGATACCAGGATGCTCCAGGGCAATCGTTTGCATCGCCCAATGGTCTTTATTCTGAAGAAGCTTGCCAGCTGGCCAGATACGCCGGCACGAGCGACGAGTTAAATATTGCAGGATTTTTCAATCTTATTCCTGAAAAAGACCTTTCAGGAAGCTCGTCGAAGCTGATGGCACATGTTGTTTGGCATTTTATTGATGGGTTTGTTACTCGTAAACCAGAAAACCCACTCGATGATACAGACGATTTTAACCAATTTATTGTAGATATGTCGGATGTAAACATGACACTGATGTTCTTTCAAAGCAGGGTATCAGGCCGTTGGTGGATGGAAATCTCCGATTTTGAGAATAAAAAGAAGGGAATGTATGTAATTCCTTGTGATGAAGAAGATTACAAGAAAGCATCACATGGTGAGATTCCCGACAGATGGTGGAAAAATATTAGAAAAATGTATAAAAGATAAAATAAATGATTTTTTATTGCGTTCAGTAATTTTAGATTATGTCGCTTTTGTGGTACAGTAAAATTTATTTCTTTACTTTACGTTATCTGGGCGAAATCAAGACGCAACAGTGGGTTTATGAAAAAAATATATTGCTTTTTATTTTTATATATAATAGCTATCTTAGCCGCAATTGCTCAACAAGACCCGCAGTTTAGTTTCAACAGGGTAAATCAGTTCTCTGTTAATCCAGGATATGCAGGTAATAATGGGTTGGTAAATGGCTTAATATTAAATCGGTATCAGTGGGATGGAATGCCGGGGGCAGCCAAAACATTGGTATTTAGTGTTGAAGGGGCAACCGAATTGATGGGAATAAATAGTGGGGTAGGATTGAATATTATCAGTGATGAAATAGGATTTCAGAAAAATATTGCGGTTAGTTTCAATTATGCGTACATTAAAAAGACGAAATTTGGGAATCTGGGGATAGGAGCTTCTTTCGGATTTTATAACATGGCCATAAATGGCGATTGGTTTGTTCCTGAAGGAGATTATTGGACTCCTGCAGATAGCGATCAGGGTGTTGTAAAAGGCGATGTAAGTCAGATGGCTCTTGACGCTGGGCTGGGTGTATTCCTGAAATCTAATAAATACTATTTGGGGGCTTCTGTTACACATTTGAATCAGGCCTCCATTGTTTTTGCTGACCAGGCCCGAACTTTTTTGGCACGACATTATTATATGTCAGCAGGGTACAATTTAAGTTTGGCTGATCCGTTATTTGAAATACAACCTTCAGTATTGTTTAAAACAGATATGGTTGCTTATCAGGCTGACATAACCGTTGATCTGGTTTACAACAAAAGGTTTTCTGCTGGGTTGAATTATCGCATCAACGATGCAATTGGGATTCTTTTAGGATTTGAAATGGCAAATGGGCTAAAAATTGGTTATGCCTACGACATAATGACTTCTGCCTTATCAGGTTATGGGAACGGTTCTCATGAGATTTACCTAGGATATAGCCTTGATTTGGGGAAAAACAGAAGTAAGAAATACAAGAGTGTGAGGTTTTTATAAAGAAAATTAGAAGCATTATATAGCTGAAATATGAAAAAACTTTTTTCTATTGGGTTAGTTATTTTGATTGTTGCATCTTTTTCAAGTTGTAGCAAATCAGGCAACGGAGAGCTAACAGGAGTTAAAGGAAGAGGAAAATGGTTTGAACCGACTCCTTACGGAATGACTTTTGTACACAGAGGTTCTTTTAATCTTGGTCCAAACGATCAGGACGTTACTTCTTCCAATACGCCGTCAAAGACGGTTTCAGTTCCTGAATTTTGGATGGATGACACGGAAATCACCAACAACGAATACCGGCAATTCATTCAGTGGGTTCGTGATTCAATAGCCCGAACAATGCTGTCGGAACAATTCCCGGAATTCATGATAACTGAAGACCGCCGCGGAAATCCGGTTGATCCGCCACGTATTAACTGGCAAGAGAAGATGGAGTGGGATAATCCTGATTACACAGAAGCTCTTGAAGGAATGTATGTTCCGGAGGCTGAAAGATTTTTCAAGAAAAGAGAAATCGATTCCCGTAAATTATTCTACGAATACCATTGGATAGACCTTAAACAAGCTGCCAGAAGGGTAAATATGTATAATTACGAAACGCAGAGCTATAGCGGAACCGTTGTAAACCCAAAAGGTGAAGAAGAGCCAATACAAAATCGTGCCTCATTTATTTTGCGCGACCAAACGCCTATATATCCTGATACTTTATGCTGGATCAGAGATTTTACTTTCTCATACAACGAGCCATGGGCGACCCGTTATTTCTGGCATCCCGGATTCGATGATTATCCAGTTGTTGGAGTTACATGGAAACAGGCCAAGGCATTCTGTCATTGGAGAACTAAACTTCACAATGATTTCTTATCAGGCAGAAATGAAGCAACCCTGCACGATTATCGTTTGCCAACAGAAGTAGAATGGGAATATGCCGCAAGAGGAGATAAACAATTGTCAATGTTCCCATGGGGAGGTTATTATACCCGTGAAACAGACGGAACTTTCCTTGCCAACTTCAAGCCATTAAGAGGAAATTATGTAGAGGATGGCGGTATGGCTACCATGAAAGTGGGAAGTTATGATCCAAATGACTTTGGACTATATGATATGTCTGGAAACGTTGCAGAATGGACCAATTCTGCTTATGACGAATCTGCATACCAATATATCAACGATTTTAGCCCGAATTTCGAATACAATGCCAAACCAGACGATGCGCCGGCAATGAAACGTAAAGTTATCCGCGGCGGATCATGGAAAGATATTTCTGCATATTTGCAGGTTTCAACCAGAAGTTTTGAATATCAGGATACAACCAAATCTTACATTGGTTTCCGGTGTGTTCGTTCTTCTTTCGGAAATGAATTCTAATCATCAATTTTAAATTCTGAACAGATGAATTTTGGCGAAATACTCAAGTCGAAGAGATGGAAAGTTCTGATGGGTTACGTGTATGGTTGGGGTGCTGCCCTTGTGCTTGTTGGTGCTTTATTTAAACTTCAGCACTGGAACCATTCCGGAATTATGCTTACCATTGGGTTACTTACCGAGGCATTTATTTTCTTTATTTCATCGTTTGAACCACCGATGGAACAGCCCGACTGGACCAGAGTTTATCCGGAGTTGCAGGATGATTTTGAACTTCTTGAAACAGGAGAAGATGTTAAATCGGATATTAAAACCAATATTGACTCACTGCTTGGAAGCACGAATATTACGCCTGAACTTTTAGCGAAGATTGGCAAGAGCCTGGTCGATTTGTCAAATACAGCATCCGGAATCAGCGACATATCAGCTGCAACACTTGCTACTGACGTTTATGTACGAAATCTGAATTCTGCTTCAGAATCGATGATTGCTTTTTCTGAAGTTAATACTCAGGCCAATGCCTCACTGAATACATCGATTGGCGAATTAGTTAGCACATATAGTACTACTGCCAGCAAAATATCAGAAACAGGCGAAGGGATGCTTGCTAAATTAAATGAGTCGAGCGTTAAGTTCACAAGGCAGATTGATGAATCAGGAAGTAAACTTGTTGAGTCGTACCAAAAACTTTCAGGAACGATTGAGAAAGGCTTTAAAGATCTTGACCAAAATTCATCCAGTTACGGAGAAAATCTTCAGAAGTTATCCAGAAATATTGAATCATTGAATGTTACCTACGAAAAGCAATTAGCTGGCACCAGCGAACAGTTTAAAGCATCGGCCAAGTTCTTCGACGACCTCAACCAAATGAACCAGATTATAGCTTCATCGGCACAGGAAATGAAGAAATACCGCGAAAATGCGGAACAGCTGAATTCACATCTTGATGCTCTAAATTCGATTTATGGAAATATGTTGGGTGCCATGAATTATAAAAAGAAGTAACTTAAGAGAATACTATGTCTGCAAAGAATTGCCCGGAATCAACGAGGCAAAAAATGATAAATATGATGTATCTGGTGCTGACAGCTATGTTGGCACTAAATGTTGCTTCGGAGGTACTCGAGTCCTTCAGGATTGTTGACGCCAGTCTTGTTCAAACATTGAATAACGTCAACAGAAAAAATGAACAGATTTATAGTTCTTTTGATGTAGCCTACCAGCTTAATCCAAACAAAGTAAAAGAGTGGAAAGATAAGTCTGATCAGGTTAAAGAAAAAACCAGGGAGTTGGTTACAGAAATTACAAACCTGAAAGAAAAATTAGTGTTGGCTTCTGGCGGTATGGCTTTAAAAAATGCTGAACCTGGATTTATTTTGTCTCCGGAAGAACCCGTAATGGTAAATGTACAGGGAGACACCATCTTAATTAAAAAGGAAGATGACCTGAACACTCCTTCAGAAATAATGATCAATAAAAAGAGTGCTGCTGATTTGAAAAACAGCATCATTGAATACCGTGAGTTTCTGGCTTCTTTTCTTGATGATGATTCCCCTATGAAGGAAAATATTATCAAACAATTGGATACCTCAGATCCAAAGATGAATCTTAAAGAAGGCGGTGAGAAAAAATCATGGGAAATTCTTCATTTCGAAAGCAAACCGCTTATTGCTGTTATTACCTTGCTATCGAAAATACAAATCGATATTCAGAATGCTGAAACAAACATCATTTCAACACTTTACAGTCAGATTGATGCGGCCTCCTTTAAGTTTAATAAGCTTGGCGCCAGAATTTTACCAAAATCGACTTATGTGCTCGAAGGCGACCAGTTTGAAGCTGAGATTTACCTGGCTGCCGAAGATACAACACAAGAACCCGAAATATTTGTAGGTAATACTAAGCTTTCTATGAAAGAAGGCATGGGGATTTACAGGGTCACTGCCTCCGAGGTGGGAACTTTCCAATGGAGTGGAAAAATTAACTTTAAAAATCCTGAAGGAAATATTGTTCCTTATCCTTTCAAGGGAGAATATCAGGTTGGTAAGCCAAGTGTAACAATATCGCCTACAAAGATGAATGTATTTTATCTTGGAATACCGAATCCTGTAAAAGTGTCTGTGCCGGGAGTTGCTTCCGAAAATCTTGAAGTTTCTGTTTCCAATGGTCGCATTGAAAAATCAGGAAGCGATTATCTGGTTTATCCTTCAAAGGTAGATGTTTTGGGTAAAAACACTTCCATCTCTGTTATGGCAACCATGAATGGTGAAAAACGATCGATGGGATCAATGGTGTTTCGGGTGAAAGAAGTTCCAACACCAATTGCTACAATTGGTGGTAAAAATGGAGGTAACCTTCGGAAGGAAGAGTTAATGGCAGAAGAAGGTATATTTGCCGACTTGAAAGACTTCGATTTTGACCTGAAATTTAGGGTTACTCAATTTGATATAAACCTTTCGGGAGCCGGTGGATACGAAAGAAAATATACTGCTACCGGAAACAAGTTTTCTGCAGAGCAAAAAAGTCAGTTTAGCAAATTGGCGCAAGGAAGTTTAATTTATATTGATAATATTATGGCAAAGGGCGACGATAACACCGATCGGCCTTTGGCACCAATAAGTTTTAAAATAAGGTAATTATGAAAAGGACTTTATTATTTTTAGGATTATTGATTTTTCTGCTTGGTGAGACCAGCATTGAAACCAAAGCGCAGATAATTGATGGCGCGTATAAGCGAAACGATATTTATAAGCGTAAACCAACTCCGCTGCCTTATGTGAGGGAAGCCGATGTGATGTGGTCAAAAATGGTTTGGCGTATTATCGATCTTCGTGAAAAGATGAACCAAACTCTGTATTTCCCAACAAAAGAAATACAAGGAAGACGCAATCTGGTAAACCTTTTTGTAGAAGGAGTAAAAGATGGTAAGCTGACTGCTTATGATGCAAAAGAAGACGACGAGTTTAAGGTTCCGATGACTTTTGATCAGGTAAAAGAAGCTTTTGGTGCCACCACCCGGACAATGAAAGTAAGAGATATTGATACCGGTGAAATGGTTGATAAACCTGTAACTGGCGAAGTAAGATCAGAAGAAGTTAAACAGTTTATGGTTAAGGAAGAGTGGTATTTCGACAAGCAAACCTCTACTCTGAATGTACGGGTTATTGGTATTTGTCCGATTAAAGAGTTTTACCGCGATGAAGATGTGAATCAGGAAACAGTTGTACGCCGTCAATTATTCTGGATATATTATCCAGAAGCGAGAGAACTAATGGCAGCCAACGAGGTATTTAATCCATTGAATACTGCCCGCAATTCTTCTTATGACGATATTTTCCTGAAACGCAGGTTTAATTCATATATCGTCAAGGAAAGTAATATCTACGACAATAGAAATATCAGTCAGTATCTTGTTGGAAAAGATGCGATGATTGAAAGTAAACGAATTGAAAACGAGATATTTGACTACGAACAGAACCTTTGGGAATATTAATATTTTGCGACATAAGTCAAAGCCTTATGGGGAATTCCTGATAAGGCTTTTTTTTTGAGCATTGTAATATTTTAGTTTCAGAAGCGTTATTTGTTGATACTAAATTTGAAGATGTATAAAATTCTGCTCATAGCCTTTGTAATTCTGATTGGTCTGAATTCATGTAAAAAATACCAGACTGGTCAGGTTGTTGGTGCGCAGAATAGAAAGCCATTTTTTGAACCGATTCCCTATGGAATGAAGTTCATCAAACAGGGAAGCCTCAATATTGGGCCATCAGATCAGGAAGTTGATGATGGAAGTACGCTTTCGAAGACAGTGTCAGTTCCTTCTTTTTGGATCGACGATACAGAGATTACAAATAATGAATACCGGCAATTTGTATATTGGGTTCGCGACTCAATAGCCCGTCAGCTTTTGTCGGAAACTATGCCTGAATTTATGCTCACCGAAGGTCGGAAGGGGAATATTCTTGAAAATCCCCACCTGAACTGGATGGAACCGATCGCGTGGAAAAGTCCTGATTTTCAGACTGCCCTTGAAGAAATGTATATTTCTGAAACTGAACGGTTTATTAGCCGCAAGGAACTTGATACGCGAAAACTCCGTTTCGAATATTATTGGATTGATTACAAGCAGGCAGCCAAAAGAGCAAATAGTTATAACTACGAAACTCAAAGTTACAGCGGCTCTGTTGTTGATGCAGCTGGAAATACAAATCCTGTTCAAAACCGGTCTGCATTTGTCATGCGTGAATCAACACCGGTTTATCCTGATACGTTGGTATGGATTCGGGATTTTACTTTCTCCTATAATGAACCTTTAACCGAAAAATATTTTTCGCATGTTGCTTACGATGAATATCCCGTTGTGGGTGTTACCTGGGCGCAGGCAAAAGCTTTTTGCTGTTGGAGAACCAAACAGTTGAATTTTTATCAGGATATGATAAAAATGCCTACAGTAATGGACTATCGGTTGCCAACCGAAGTTGAATGGGAGTATGCTGCACGTGGCGGTCATACCTCTACTTTGTATCCATGGGGTAATTATTATTCCCGCGATCAGGAAGGTAATTTTGTTGCCAATTTTAAACCGATGCGTGGTAATTATGTGTCTGATAGCAAGTCGAGCGTTACGACAACTAAAGTGGCCAATTTTACTGTTAATTCCTATGGATTGTACGATATGGCCGGCAATGTTGCTGAATGGACTTCGAGCGCTTATGACGAGTCCGGCTATGAGATGATTTCTGATTTTAGTCCCGATTTTCAGTATAATGCCCGACCCGATGATCAACCTGCCTTGAAGCGGAAAGTTATTCGTGGCGGTTCGTGGAAAGACGTTGCATACTATATTCAGGTCTCAACGCGCAGTTACGAATACCAGGACACCGCAAAATCATACATCGGGTTTCGGTGTGTCAGAAGTACCTTCAAGCCCGATTATTGGGAATAGCATAAAAAAGGGGGCTTCATTGCGTGAAATCCCCCTGTTCTATGTTTTATCTCTGTTTATACAAATTCCTCACCTTTATTCATTCTAACATCATTTACAAACTGACGGATTTGCTGTTCGTCTTCCTTTTTGCAAACGAGCAAGGTGCCTTCCGATTCTACTACGATGTAACCATCTAAACCGTGTAAGACCACCAATTTGTTATTTGGCATATTTACAATACAATTAGTTGAATTGTAAAGCATTACATTTTGTCCCGAAACCACATTTTCATGATCGTCTTTATTACTGCTTTCGTATAATGAGCCCCATGTTCCGAGGTCACTCCAACCGAAATCGGAGCACAATACATAAACATTGCTGGCCTTTTCCATGATTCCATAGTCGATAGAAATGTTTTGACATTCGGAATATGTTTTATTCAGGAATGGAACTTCGTCGGCCGTACCATAGAGTTTATACCCTTTCTTAAATAATTCGGAAACAGTGCTGAGGTGCATGTCAAAAGCTTTCAGAATTGACGACAGTGACCAGATA
Organism: Bacteroidota bacterium; assembly: GCA_023251435.1. Lineage (GTDB taxonomy): Bacteria > Bacteroidota > Bacteroidia > Bacteroidales > Prolixibacteraceae > Aquipluma. Next base: position 91,928 of record JAHEYU010000007.1, on the reverse strand, counting down.
AAGATGCCCGAATTCCAAAAGAACTCGCCGCTTTCAAGGAATATTTTGGCAAGTTCGAGATTTGGTTTTTCGGTAAATGTTTTAACCTTGTATAGTGTTTCCGTGTCTTCTTCAGCAACTTTGCTCTCAATTTGAATGTACCCGTAGCCTGTTTCGGGACGGCTTGGAGGAATGCCAAGGGTGAGTAACGCGTCTTTTTCAGTTACGAATTTTAGTCCCTTATTTACTTGTTCCAGAAATTTGTCTTCATCCTGAATATGGTGATCCGAAGGGGCTACAATTATATTTGCGTCAGGATTGATCGTCAGTATTTTGTAACTGGCGTATGCTATACAGGGAGCAGTATTTCTCCGGAGTGGCTCAAGCAGTACCTGATCAGAGCGTAGTTCCGGTAATTGTTGCATTACCAGATCTCTGTAGTCGCTGCTGGTTACCACATAAAAATTTTCGTCAGGGCAGATTCTTTTGAACCTATCGTATGTTTGCTGTATAAAAGTACGACCCGTACCCAGAATATCGAGGAATTGTTTCGGCATATTGGTCTTGCTTAATGGCCAAAACCTACTTCCGATGCCGCCTGCCATTATTACGCAATACGTGTTATTCATGATGTATGTGTTTTACTGTGAGTAATATGAGGAATTCTAAATTTCTTTTAAAATGATATTTATAATGTAATAATCAGTTGTCAGAATTGTTTATGAAGATAATAAGTTTAAAATTAAAACCATCGAAAAAAAACATGCTTTTGGATTATTCGTACCTTTATGCAATTCAATTCAGGAAAAGCAATTTGTGAAAATATTGCCTGAAAATTGGAAAATAATTATTTGTTGCCTTAATTGGGTGAAATATAGATTTAATAAAAGTAAAAAAAGAACGGAGAATGCGTATTTTAAATTTAACCGGGAGATATTTTGCTTTACTGCTTAAAGTATTCAGCCGACCCGAAAGGCATAGTGTATATGCACGGCAGACTTTTAATGAAATTGATAACCTTGGCGTCAAGTCGGTTGGGATTGTGGTGGTTATTTCCATTTTTATGGGAGGAATCACCACGCTTCAGGTAGCCTATAATATGTCCAATCCACTTTTGCCTGTTTATCTGATTGGTCTGGGAAATCGTGATACTTTAATTCTGGAATTTTCGTCAACGATTATGGCGTTGATTATGGCCGGAAAGATTGGAGCAAATATTACTTCCGAAATTGGAAGTATGAAAGTCACAGAGCAAATTGATTCGCTGGAAATTATGGGGGTGAACTCAGCCAGTTACCTGATTTTGCCTAAGATAATCGCGGTAGTATTTATTTTCCCGTTCTTATATGTTCTTAGCGTATTTTTCGGTCTGATTGGTGGTTTGATCGTTGGACCGGCGGTTGGTGCAGTTACCGCACCCGATTATCTGGCTGGGATACAGTATTTATTTAATCCATACTATGTCACCTTTTCGCTCATTAAATGTGTGGTGTTTGGTTTTCTGATTGCTTCCATTGCTTCTTTCTTTGGCTATACAGTCGAAGGTGGTGCGTTTGATGTAGGAACTGCCAGTACCAGGGCGGTTGTTAATACCAATATTCTCATTTTGGTTTGGGATTTGATTTTAACTCAGTTGCTTTTATGATTAGAATAAAAAGTATATATAAATCGTTCGAGCATAAGGAGGTACTGAAGAATATCTCTAAAGAATTCAATAAGGGCGAAACAAACCTGATTATCGGACGAAGCGGATCGGGTAAAACTGTGCTGATAAAGTCTATTGTTGGTTTACTGGAAGTTGACGGTGGTCATATCTTTTATGACGATCGCGATTTTACATCGATGAACCAGAAATTGCGTAAAAAACTCCGGCAGGAAATGGGAATGGTTTTTCAGGGTGGCGCACTGTTCGACTCACTAACTGTCGAGGAAAATGTACGGTTTCCACTCGATATGTTTTCATCACTCTCACCGGTTGAGAAACAAAAACAGGTTGATTTTTGTCTCGATCGGGTAAATTTAGTAGATGCAAACAAATTGTATCCATCAGAAATTTCGGGTGGAATGCAGAAAAGAGTTGCCATTGCCCGGGCTATTGTGATGAATCCAAAATACCTGTTTTGTGATGAACCCAACTCCGGCCTCGACCCCGAAACTGCAATGGTGATTGACGGACTGGTTCATCAGATAACTGTTGATCTTCAAATTACTACCATCATCAATACCCATGATATGAACTCGGTGATGGAAATTGGCGACAACATACTTTTCATTTCAGAAGGCGAAATGTGCTGGGAAGGCAACCGTAAAGAAATCCTGCATAGCGACAATCAGAAACTTCAGGAATTCGTATTTGCCAATAAACAGTATCAGAGGATCAGGGATGAGAAAATCGAAGGGGGGAAATCGTAAAATTATCCCTTCGGGGTAAGTGTTACCACCGGAATTATCATTTCTTCCAGCGAAATACCACCATGCTGAAAGGTATTGCGGTAATACTGTGCGTAATAATTGTAATTGTTTGGGTAAGCAAAAAAGTCGGTATTGGTTGCGAATATATACGATGTACTCACATTGCGCGATGGTAGGTAGATACTTGCCGGATTTTTCACATCGTATATTGTTTTTGAATTGTAATTTAGGTTTCGCCCCAACTTGTAACGTAGATTGGTATTGGTTTCGCGGTCGCCAACCACTTTATGTGCATTGTCAACTCGAATACTTCCATGATCGGTAGTCAGCACTACTTTAACTTTATTCTCGGCTAGTAATTTCACCAAATCGAGCAACGATGAGTGGTTGAACCAACTCAGGGTAAGCGATCTGTAAGCCGATTCGTCGCCTGCCAGTTCTTTTATCATGTCCATTTCAGTGCGTGCATGCGAAATCATATCAACAAAATTGAAAACCATCACCGACAGATTGCTTTGGAGTATATTTCCAATATAGTCGGTCATTTTTTTGTCGCCTTTTACATTGGTGATTTTTTCGAAAAACAGTTTGTAATTTTTGCCAAGCCGGGTGAGCTGTTTCTGTAATAATTCCTGCTCAAATCGGTTTTTGTGTCCATCGTTGTCGTCGTCTGCCCAGAATTCGGGATACAGCTTTTCGATTTCGGAGGGCATTAAACCCGAGAACATTGCATTACGGGCATACATGGTGGCAGTTGGTAAAATACTGCAATAAAGATCTTCTTCTTCAACGTGATAATAATTTGTCAGCACGGTAGCAAGTACTTTGTACTGATCGTACCTGAGATTGTCGATGAGCAGCACAAAAACCTTGTTTCCGGCATCAACCAAGGGGATAATTTTTTTTCTGAAAATATCGACCGAGAGTAATGGTCGTTCGGTTTGGTTGCTGGCAAACCAGGATTGATAATTATTCCGAATATACTTTGCAAACGAATTATTGGCTTCCGACTTTTGCATTTTCAGAACTTCGTCCATTGCCGAATCCTCTGAAGAGCTCAATTCAAGTTCCCAAAATACCAGTTTCTTGTATACTTCTACCCATTCGTCGAATGAAAGCCGATCACTAATTTGCATTCCGATTTTTGAAAATTCGCTCTGGTAGGCCGAAGTGGTTCGTTGTGTAACCAACCGGCGATGATCTACATTCTTTTTTATTGAAAGCAGTATTTGATTGGGATTAACCGGCTTTATCAGGTAATCGGCCATTTTCGACCCAATTGCCTCGTCCATAATATCTTCTTCTTCACTCTTGGTGATCATCACAACCGGAACGTTCGGATCTATATTTTTAATCTCGCTCAATGTTTGCAGGCCACTCAATCCGGGCATGTTTTCATCAAGAAATATAATATCGAAAAAATTGGTCTTAACAAGCTCAATAGCGTCGCTTCCGTTGTTGGCAGTAACTACTTCAAATCCTTTCTCCTGAAGGAAAATAATGTGAGCCCGTAATAAATCGATTTCGTCGTCAGTCCAAAGTATTTTAGTTTTCTGCATAAAGATTGTTTTTCAGAAATGAGATGTAATAAAGATATAAACAGGAAGAATACATAAATAGTATCGGCTTAACAAACTTTAACCTTGCAATATTCTGGGCAGGCTGCTGCAATCTTCTCTAAATCAGATTTACTGCTTCAGGTAGAACAGTTTGTAGAATTCCATGTAGGTTAAAATGTTTCGGCTTTTCCTGAAAATCAATTCATTATCGGGAGTGATAATGAAATTGCGGTAATTCGCATTTTGCATTGGGCCATAAACCAGCTGACTGCCGGCAATCGCTCGAAGGTAAGCCAGTCCGGCCTGCATATCTGCCAATCCATCAACTTTAACAATCAGCCTGAAATCGTCGAGCATCGTCGAAGATACCACCAGCGATTGTTGCCCAAAGTTTTGTGCATTGAACTGCCGAATGGTCTCGGTTAGCTTTTCTGTATTCACTTCTTCGCGGGGAACAACCAGTACAAACGATTGCTGTCCCTGAACATTTGTTTTGTATGGACCATCATATTTTGGAGCAGACTGTTCATCCGTTTCAGCCCCAATATATTTTGTTTTGAAGAAATTCAGGTAATCGTTAATTCTCCGTGTTTCTGTCAGTTTTTTCAGATTGGCGTCGGTAATAATAAAATTACGGTAGCTCAAAGTATCCAGAGTGCGATATAATCTGCGGTTTGTAATTGTCTTGGTAAAATAACTGATGGCATCATTCTTTGTCTTGAACTTGGTTACAATCATCAGTTGATTATCGGCAAGTTGCTTTTGCTCGATGGTCAGGTTTGCTTGTCGGTATTGTTCGCGGTGATGGGTTTCGAAAGCCGAAATTAGTGGTTTAAGGTTTACATTTCGGGCATTTACAGCGATTACGAAATTCTGCAGCCCGGTCTCTTCGTTGCCGTATAAGTCACTTCCGGAGCCTGAAGGAGCAATGGTAACAAACGATCCTTTTTCTTTCAGCAAATCTTCTTCGGCCTGTGCTTTTGCCATTAATTCTTCAGGAGATGGCAATATTTCGTCGCTAAAATCGCCTGAGATAAACCTGCTGTAATTTTTAATATAGAATTTCAGGTATTCAGCAAAATCCTTGTCGGCAGTAATTTCACGGAAATTGGTTGATGAGGCCACGAAGTTTACGTATTTCACATTTTTGAGCGTTTCAAAAACATTTCTTCTTTTGATAATCGACCTGAAATAAATCAACCCTTGTTCTTTGTCGTTTAGCGAGCGGATAATCAACAGGTTGGTATTGTTGTTCAGGGGTTGAGTCTCGATGTCGAAATCGATTTTTGTATAATGATCGATGTTGTAATTGGCAATATCGAATTTCAAACGGTTAAGATCGATCTTGGCATCCTTCGGGTATGCAATTACAAAATAATGAAGAAGATCTTCGTCATAAGAGAATTTACCTTCAAATTCGTCGGTTCCTTTTTCACGTCCGGGCATCAATTCGCTGTTCTTTATCTGGTCGTTCAGGTAACCCGAATCAACCATTTTCTGGTAATCTACCAACGAACTGTCCTGAATTAATTTCAGGATTTGTTCTGCCAGTGGCTTGGGTTCAGCCTTCGGATATTTTTCGATATAAGCGGTCAGTAATTTCCCGAAAGTTTCCCAGTTTGCCTGTGTTCCGTCTGCTACCGTGCTGATAAATGCAATTTTTGGCACCAGTACACTGTCGGGTTGCATTGGTAAAATCTGATTGGTTGTTTTCCCTGCCTGAAGGTATTGCCCGTTTTTGAATTCGAGAAATGCCTTGTTGTATAGTCTGTTAATGCTGTCGGCTCTTGCTTCGAGTTCGATGAAGTAATTCGGATTCAGTAAATATTTGGCATATTTCGAATCAGGATAATTTTGGGTAATCAGGTTTTTATAATAATCCGATTTCTCCGGATTATTCATTTTATTGTACAGATCATACAATTCGAAATACGACGACAGGGCAAAAATATTATCAGGATAGCGCTTATTAAGATCTTCGAATGTCTCCGAGGAACGTGGAAAATCTGTGAATTCTGTTTTGAAAATACGTCCGGCATTGAACAGGGCATTCCTGATATTTGTATGCGAAATGCTCATCAGCGAATCGTTCATTGGCAAATTCTGGGTATAGAAATCTCTTTGTTTATTGTCTGTAACTTTCTTGGGTTGGCCTTCCAAAACAAGCAGCGAATCTTCACTCTGAGCGGCTTCTTCGTCTAATACATTCCGTTTGTCGGCTCTTCTCCATCCATCTTCGAGTTTGCGTTTTCCCCATAAACGTTCAAATTCAACTTTCCCGTAAGCCACCGTTGTTGGGCTGTAAAAATACCATCCGGCCCCTTCCTGTTGCTGGCTTAATCCAAATCTGCTTTCATTTTGCCTGAAGTAGCTCCTGTCCATCAGTTGATTGGCTTCATTCTTTTTATCCAGGGCTTCTTTCTCGCTGGCTTCCTTAATCCATTTGTCAATCAGGCTGTTTCTCGAAGGCTCGTCCATCAGGGCAATTCGCTGTAAACTATCTTCGCGTTCAACAGTATAAATGTTGTCGGTAAGCCTTGTAAGGCTGCGGTGACGATCAGAAATTTGCTGGTAGTTCGGATATTTTTCGTCGATTACCACCATGGCGCTATCATAATAGCTTTGTGCATTTTTGTAGTTCAGCTCGTCGAAATAGATTTGAGCAAGTGTGAGACATGAGAGCGCCCGCTGATACAAATTGGTTGAACTTAACGAAGCAGATTTGGTATAATCCTCTTTTGCCTGCGTTGTATTTCCCTCTTTCATTAAAATGTTACCAATTGCAAAATAAATCTGATCGCGGAATTCCAGATTTTTTTTGTCGCGAAGCATTTTCCGGAGCTCTTTTTTCAGCTTTTCGGCATCACCGGTTCCGGTAAAAGTTCCTGCCGCGCTTATGTGAGCGTTAAAAGCCATTCTGTAAGGCGGATTCATTCGTGCAATTTGCCTGAATGTTTGCGATGCCTTTTCAGTATCACCGGTTTCCTGGTACCATTGAGCCAAAACGTAGGTAAACCGGAGCCGATCTTGTTTTTTCGCTGCCTGTTTTACCGCAATCGAAAGGAAAGGGATTCCTTCGGTATAATTTAGTTGCTTGGCGTAATAATCGGAAGTGGCTGCGGCTAATTCGCCATCTAAACGTCGTGGAAAGTTCTCGTCAGTTTGTAAAACCTGTATCAGTTCATAAGCTTCAACGTACCGTTCAAGTTCTGTGTAACTCCTTATCAACCATATATTTGCGTCGTATTTTGATGATTCTTCAGGAAATTTACGAACCACGTACGAAAAATTTTCGATGGCCGATGAAAAATTGTGCTGATAAAAATAGGCTTTCCCCATCAGAATATAGGCATCGTCAACCCAGTTGTTAAATTCTTCGCGGCTGGCAAAATTGATATACGACTTGCTCCTGTTCTTCCGGCGTTTCGGTTTATTGGTGATGGAGTGCGATTGTATGAGTTTTGATCCTTTCAAAACAGCATTGTCCATGTCGGCAGAGGCAACAGTGGCTGTGTTAGGATTGCTGGATTTAAAAAGAGGCAAGACTTTCGAAAAATCATCTTCAACCGTGTTGTTAATCTTCGCAGTACCGGCTCGCAGACTTTCCTTTCCATTGAAATATACATTGTAGTGTGATGTCACATTGTGATATGCACGCGACACTACCGTGTTTTTTTCGGTAGAGCATCCAGCGATGAAAAACAAAACTATGATGAAAATTATGCGATATGAAAACCGATTGCCCAATAGTTGATTTTTACTGACTTTAGGATAAACTGCCAATTCGGGATAATATTGTATGAGCACCCTTAAAATGCAGGTTATTTGTGTTGAAAAAAGTCATAATTAATTAAGCTTGCAATATTACAAACTTTAGAGTAATTACCCGAAAGAAAGCCTTAAATTGGGAAACTAAATTATAGCATTCAGGCATGGGCATCTTACAAAATAAAATACGTGCGATTTTCAATCCCGAACATTTTCAGGGGTGGGCACAGAAACGAAGATATTTTGAGGGCTGGTATTTTAAGGTGATTAATAAACCGGAAACCAAAGCGTTCGCTTTTATCCCGGGAATTGCAATGGACGAATCGGGGAAAAAACAGGCTTTTATTCAGGTGCTTGATGGGAAAATGCAAACAGCGCATTATCACAAATTTCCGCCCGAATTATTTGTTCCAAGCCCAGATAAATTTGAAGTTGCAATAGATGGTAACCGGTTTTCCCGAAATTCTATTCAGCTAAATTTACGTGACTTGAAGGGCAGCCTTCAGTTTTCGGAAACTGTTCCCTGGCCGAGTCACTGGTATTCGCCCGGTATAATGGGGCCATATACTTTTGTTCCGTTCATGGAATGTTACCATGGAATTGTATCCATGGATCACAAGATTAGCGGTCATCTGGAAGTAAATGGAGAAATGCTGAATTTTGATAATGGTCGCGGTTATACCGAAAAAGACTGGGGCCATTCGTTCCCCAGCGCATATATTTGGATGCAAACCAATCATTTCAGTAAACCCGGATTTTCAATTAAGGCTTCGGTTGCCAAAATCCCGTTTCTGGGCCGTTGGTTTGTCGGATTTATTGTGGGCATTTGGTTGGGCGATCGTTTAGTGCAATTTACAACCTATAACAGAAGTAAGTTGCGCAAATCTGTAGTCGATGCTGATAAGGTTGAATTGTTGCTCGAAAACCAAACTTATCGTCTGGAAATTATTGCGCGGCGCGGATTGTCAACATCGCTTGCTTCGCCTATTTTGGGGCTGATGGATGGCCGGATTGAAGAAAGCATGAATGCATGCATTGAAGTGAACCTGACTGAACGGAAAAGTGGCAAGACCATTTTTTGCGATGTAGGTCGCAATGCTGGGCTCGAAGTGGCAGGTAAAATTGAAGAGATCATGATTTACTGAAATATGTTGGTCTAAAATTCAGGAGTGGAAACTAAAAAAGAACTGTGCTATAATGTATTGTGTGAATCATGTAAAATGTTTTTATGGTTATCTAACAGTTTGATGAATTAATCAACTTAACTTTACACCAAAAAATTACAAGTGTTATGCCCTATATCCCAAAACCCTACAAATTCGGCATCGCCCTAAGTGGTGGCGGCGCCAGGGGAATTGTTCATATTGGTGTACTCGAAGCCCTTCGTAAATATGGCATTCGTCCCGAAATTATTTCAGGAGCAAGCGCCGGAGCTTTGGTCGGTGTTTTTTATGCAGCCGGAATGGAACCCTTGCAGATCCTGGAATTGGTGAAAGCCAACAAAATGGTGAAGATGTTCAAATGGCAACTGCCTTCGAACGGATTGATCGATATTAAGAAGGTGCTGTCGCTACTTGAACAAAATATTGAAACAGATGATTTTAAGGGACTTAAAAAACCTTTCTATTGTTCGGTAGTAAACCTGAACAGTGGTCATTCCGAAATTAAACATGAAGGGAAACTCTTTCAATGGGTATTGGCATCTGCTTCTATACCAATAATTTTTGAACCACAGGTTATCGATGGAAACTCGTATGTTGATGGTGGTTTGCTTAACAACCTGCCTGTTGACTGTATTCGCGATCAGTGCCAGATCCTGATTGGGGTGCATGTAAACCATAACGGTCCCGAAGAAAATATTTCAGGACTAAAGAGTGTTGCAGAGCGAACCTTTCGGTTGGCCATGAGCCAGAATGTTAGGGGAAGCCTTGCCAAATGCGATTTTGTGATCGATCCTCCTGAAACAAGGAAATACAATACGTTTGATTTTAAGAAAGCCGATGAGATTTTTAGGATTGGATTTGAAGAAACCGAAAGAAAGTTACTCGAATTGTTTGATTCAATTGATTTGAATCAGGTGGTTCAGGAGAGAAATCGAAAAGCAATAAATGATATTTAGCTTGAGTTTATAGATTTAGTTATATTTTATGATGCGAATAATGAAAGTCGCCTGGCTTTGCAACCGACTGATTTGCTAACCGTAAATAAAAACTAAACCGACTGTTTTTAGTACTGATTATTTTCACTTTAAATTTATATCCAAATGAAAAAGTTATTGTTTGTTTTATCCGTTGTGGTTTTGACTTCTTGTGGTCAGCACAAAAAAGACATTGCCCGCATGCAGGGTCAACAAGACAGCATTGCACAGTTGGGCGTTCAGAAAGATGCTTCTATTCTTGAGCTGATTGGCGATATGAACGAAATACAGATGAACCTTGATTCGATTAAAACTCTTGAAAAGATCGTTTCGGTTCAGACTGCATCGGGAACCGAGATTAAAGCTGTTGCTAAAAAGCGAATTATGGAAGACATTGCCCAGATTAACGATCTCCTTCAGAAAAACAAAGAACTTGTGAAATCACTTCAGGGAAAACTGCGGACTTCGAACATGAAAGTAGCAGAACTTGAAAAAATGATTGAGTTGCTCAGTAAACAAATGGGCGAGAAAGATGAAGAAATTGCTCTTTTGAAACATGAACTTGAAAAACTTAATATCGATGTTGCGGGGTTGAACCAAAAAATTGAAACGATTACAGCCGAAAGCGAAGCTGCTATCAATGCAAAGACCCAGACTATTGAAGAACAAACAATTGCAATGAATTCTGTTTATTATGCCTTTGGAACCAAAAAGGAACTTGAAGATCAGAATGTGATTGAAAAAGAAGGTGGATTTTTGGGACTTGGAAAGACCATTAAATTGAAGAAAGATTTTAACCGCGAATATTTCATGAAAGTTGATTTACGCGAGTTCAGCCAATTGCCGTTAAATACTAAAAAAGCGCGGTTGGTTACTTTTCATCCTGCAGAATCCTATCATCTAACAGGCGAGACAACTGTTGAGAATCTGGTGATCGACAAGCCACAGGAATTCTGGAAAGCTTCTAAATACCTGCTGATTGTTGTTGAATAAATTATTGAAAATATAAAATGAAAGAGGCTCCGAATTTCGGAGCCTCTTTCATTTTATAAGGATATCACCGGTTAAACTTCAGTCGTTTCCCATGTATTGCCGAAGTAACTACGCCTTTATCGTAAACCAAAGCTCCATTCACAAAAGTATGCGTTACCTGGTACGAGAATTCAATTCCGTCGAAAGGCGACCAACCACATTTGTAAAGTATATTTTTGGGTGATACTTTCCACGATTGTGCCGGATCAACCAACACCAAATCAGCATAGTATCCTTCGCGAATGTAGCCACGACGTTCGATGCGGAATAAATCGGCTGGGGCATGGCACATTTTTTCAATCACTTTTTCCACCGAAATCAAACCTTTTTTGCTCATTTCGAGCATCGCTACCAGCGCATGTTGCACCAACGGGCCTCCCGATGGAGCTTTAAAATACGAGTGATCTTTTTCCTGAAGGGTGTGCGGTGCATGATCGGTAGCCACGACATCAATTTTGTCAGCCAGCAAAGCATCCCAAAGTGCAGCTTTATCGGCAGCCGATTTAATGGCTGGATTCCATTTGATGAAATTACCGTAATAAATGTAGTCGTTCTCGTCGAACCACAAATGATGTACACAAACTTCGGCGGTAATGTGTTTTTGCGCCACTGGTCCCGATGTAAATAATTTCATTTCGTCGGCAGTCGAAATATGCAAAACATGCAGTCGGGTTCCGAATTTCGTTGCCAGATCAACTGCTTTCGACGAGGATTTGAAGCAAGCTTCGGCGCTTCGTATTTTAGGATGTGCAGAAATTGGAACAAAATCGCCGTATTTTTCGCGGTAAATCGCCGTATTTTTAATTATAGTTGGTTCGTCTTCGCAATGCGTGGCAACCAGTAATTTTGTATTCTTAAATATTTCTGATAGTACTGTTTCGTTGTCAACCAGCATATTTCCGGTCGACGAACCCATGAAAATTTTTATTCCGCAAACGTCAGATCCATTGGTTTTTAATACTTCGTCAAGGTTGTCGTTGGTGGCACCCATATAAAACGAATAGTTAGCTGCCGAAACTTCGGCAGCACGCTGGTATTTTTGTTCGAGTATTTCCTGGGTTACCGCCTGTGGATTGGTATTGGGCATTTCCATATATGAAGTTACTCCTCCGGCAACCGCAGCTTTCGATTCGGTAGCAATTTCACCTTTGTGGGTCAGTCCGGGCTCACGAAAATGCACCTGATCGTCGATTGCTCCCGGAATCAGGTATTTGCCCTTGGCGTCAATCACAGTTGCTCCCCAAAGGAATTCGTCTGAAATAGTTTCACCGCGAAAAATTTTTGCAATTAACTCACCATCAATAAGAACAGCTCCGCTAAAAATCTGTCCTTCATTAATAATCCGGGCATTTTTAATGAGTGTCTTCATATTTTATGTTTTTGTTATGCCTTTTTGTAACGAACAAACCAGCTTCTGATCTTCATTTTCAGCACTCCCCAAAGCGCTTCGTTAAAAATACCTCCGCTCATTTTCGAAGCTCCTTTTGTGCGGTCTTTAAAAATAATAGGTACTTCAATTATTTTAAACCCATGCTTCCATGTTTTAAATTTCATTTCAATCTGAAATCCATAACCTTTTAGCCTGATGTTGTCGAAATCGATGGTTTCAAGTACTTTTCGGTGATAGCATTTAAATCCGGCAGTGGTATCCATTATTTTCATTCCTGTAATAGTTCGCACATATACAGAGGCTATATACGACATCAGTACCCTTCCGAGTGGCCAGTTTATTACATTAATTCCTGAAATATAGCGCGATCCGATTGCCAGACTTGCATTTTGTGTGGTACATGCGTCATACAATTTTACCAGATCTTTCGGATTGTGCGAGAAGTCGCAGTCCATTTCAAAAATATAATCGTAATTGCGTTCAAGTGCCCAGTGAAATCCGGCGAGATATGCTTTCCCCAATCCTTCTTTTCCGGCCCGTTTCAAAATGTGGAGCCTGTCGGGAAATTCAGGAATGAGTTGGTCAACAATTCTCCCGGTTCCGTCGGGCGAATTATCATCAATAATTAAAACGTGAAAAGGTTTTTTCAATGAAAAAACCTTTCGGATCATTCGTTCGACGTTCTCTTTTTCGTTGTATGTTGGAATTAATACCAGATTCTGATGCACGCTGTTTGATTTATAATTACTGACGAAAATACGGCTTTTTCTTGATTGCCCTGCTTTCGTTCCAAATGTTTAACACTTTTTATGTGATTTGCCGTAATTTTTACCAGACCAGTTTCTGAAATCGCCATCCCCTTAGGTTTCCTGCCGGATGTTTCGTAAATTTCAAACACTTTTATCACCCATTTTTATACATCATCACTATGAGTAAAAATTCCGAAAAACACCATTCAAAACATGATGGTGAAAAACCAGAACATGTTGAGCCTGTAAAAAAAGATTTTAAACTTATCAGTGACAAAAGGTACGAAAAAGAGCTTGAAATGCTTGAATATGAGCTGGTCAAACTTCAGGAGTGGGTGAAGCGTAAACAGTTGAAAGTAGCTGTTTTGTTCGAAGGCAGGGATGCTGCGGGCAAAGGTGGAGTAATCAAACGGATAACCGGACCGCTCAATCCGCGAATATGCCGGATAGCTGCACTTGGCACTCCAACTGAAAAAGAGAAGTCGGAATGGTATTTTCAACGGTATACCAAGCATCTTCCGGCAGCCGGCGAAATTGTTTTGTTCGACCGTAGTTGGTACAACCGCGCCGGAGTTGAACATGTGATGGGATTTTGTACAGAAGATGAATACAAGGAATTTTTTAGAAGTTGCCCTGAATTTGAAAAAATGCTAATGCGTTCAGGAATTATACTGATTAAATACTGGTTTTCGGTATCTGATGAAGAGCAGGAAATCCGTTTTCAGGAACGATTAAAAGACCCGATGAAAAGATGGAAGCTTAGCCCGATGGATGTTTCATCGCGCGAAAAGTGGGTTGAATACTCCAAAGCGAAGGATGAAATGTTTAAGCAAACTGACATTGAAGAATCGCCGTGGTACGTGGTTCCTTCAGACAACCAAAAGCTGGCCCGACTGAACTGTATTAGTCACCTGTTGAGCCTTATTCCATACGAAGAAGTACCTTATGACCTGATCGTTTTACCACCGCGAATAGAACATCCGGCATACCTCAGGCCTCCCATTACTGATCAGACTTTCGTTCCAGACAGGTATAGCCACAAAAATGACGATCCGGAGGCAGATTCAGAATAAATAGTAATTGTCAATAGTAAATTTTTCAATAGTCAATATCTTCAATGGCACAATTTTTAAACGACCGAAGACAGTCCAGTGGTAAAATTCCGGGTTCTCTTATTCATCTTGGGACAAAGAAAATCGATAGTCCAAGGCTACGGATTATGCATTACAATCAGGATGAACTGGTAGAAGCAGAACCGGAATCTTTGGAAAAATGTCAATCATTTATCGCCGAAAATTCGGTAACATGGATCAATATCGATGGGTTGCACGATGCTGACGTGATCCAGAAAATGGGAGAACTATTCAATATTCATGGTCTTTTGCTTGAGGATATGCTCGACACCGGGCAGCGTCCAAAAATTGCAGAGACCGAGGATTTGATGGTAGTCATCTTAAAAATAATCGATTATGACGATAAAAGCCAGAGATTGGTTTCTGAACAAATTTCGATGATTCTGGATGACAACTATCTTATTACACTTCAGGAAAGAGTAGGTGACCAGTTTGACCATATCCGCGAGCGGATAAGAAAGGGAAATGGCCGGGCCAGGCGAAAGAGTGCCGACTACCTGACCTACCTCCTGCTCGATACCATTGTGGACAACTATCTGAATAACATTGAAGAACTGGGCAACATTATTGAGAAACTGGAATCCCGCATTTTTTTGCCCAAACAAAATGGGTTGATGGAGGAAATCTATAAACACAAAACCGAAATTAATTTTCTGCGGAAAAACATCCGGCCTGTTATAGAAATTGTACATCATCTGATTGAAAATGAATCGGGTTTTATTGCCGACGATAACCTCAAGTATTTTCGCGACCTGAACGATCTCGTTGTTCAGGCTTCGGAGACCATCGAGATCTATCAGGTAATGCTGAACGACCAGATGATGATTTACCATGCCAGCCTCGATAGCAGAGCCAACGAAATAATGAAAGTGCTGACCATTTTTTCGGCATTCTTCATTCCTCTCACTTTTTTCGCCGGAGTTTATGGTATGAATTTCGACTATCTTCCTGAATTAGGTTTAAAATATGGCTATCTGTATTTTTGGATAGGAATGATCCTCATAACCTTAGCGTTGCTCGTCTATTTCAGAAAGAGAAAATGGTTTTAACAATCGATCTGATTCGGTAATCCGCCATCAATTGTTGTTTAATATCCAGAATTTAATTTTTGAAAATACCTGTCAGAACTATGGATTTGGTATATTTGGACATTAACCAGAACTAAACCTATGTCCGAAATTTCCTCCGAACAGCCTTCGTCTCGTTTGCTTTCACTCGATTTTTTTCGTGGATTGACCATGTTTCTGCTTGTTGCAGAAGGTACCGGTCTGTGGTGGACTTTGGTACAGGATCCGATTCGTGGTACGTTTCTCGAACATTTTTTTATGCAATTTGAGCACTATCCTTGGCATGGACTGCGCTTTTGGGATTTGATACAGCCATTTTTCATGTTCATTGTTGGGGTGGCTATGCCATTTTCGTATTGTAACCGGATATCAAAAGGAGAATCAACAGGAACGATAACCCGCCATATAATTCAGCGTTCATTTATTTTGCTCGCCTTCGGGGTGGGTCTGCATTGTGGGTATAACAAAAAGCTGGTTTGGGAACTCTGGAATGTGTTGTCGCAATTGTCGGTCACTATTCCGATTGCTTATTTTCTGATGAAGTATCCAGCACGCATTCAATTGGCAGTTTCGTTATTTCTGCTACTGATAACAGATTTACTCTATCGCAATTTTTCAATCGAAGGGTACAACCATCCATGGGTTATCGACAAAAATTTCGGAAGTTGGATGGACATGGTTTTGATGGGCAAAATCAACAATGGTGGCGGTTGGGTGGCTATCAATTGTATCCCGACAGCTGCACATACAATTTGGGGTGTTTTGGCCGGACAAGTTTTAATAAGCGATGGAATGCGAATCAGTAAGTTTAAGACACTGATGATCGCTGGTTTAGTTGCAATTGCAATTGGCTACGGTCTCGATTGGAGCGGAATTACACCAATTATTAAACGGATTGCCACCGCATCTTTTGTGTTTGCGTCTGGGGGATGGGCGCTTGTTGGGCTGGCATTAAGTTTTTGGTTGATTGATATTAAGGGGTACAAGAAATGGATTTTTGTTTTTACTGTTGTCGGAACAAATTCAATTTTTATTTATGTTTTTTTTCAAACAGTTGGTGGTCAATGGTTGAATGGCTTTATCTCGATTTTTACGAAAGGGTTGATTGGTTGGATTGGTGTTTCCGAATTTGTTTTGAATGTTTTTACCAGCCTGGCAATTCTGGCTGTTGAATGGGGTCTTTGCTTCTGGCTGTATAAACGGAAGATTTTTTTCAGGATTTAGTCGTTATGGCTTTAATTCAATCAATCAGTTAATTGGCAACGCCAATCACAATTATTAAATTTAATTCTGCTAAAATTTGTTAATTACCACCAAATATTGAAACAATGACGACATGCTGAACGTAACTAAACTTGACTTTGCAATTTATATTTTTGGACTTATTTGGACTTATTTGGGTTGATTGGTTTTTGGTGAAAAGCAAAGTTCGTAAGGTAATTTTAGTTGTTTGTTTAGTGAAAAGCGGTGGCTAACCACCGCTTTTCATTTTTATCAGGATTAGTTATTGATTTCCCAAACCACCTGCAAACATTTATCAGGAGCTACAATCAGGTTTGTTACTTCGTATTCCAGCTTCAGTTTAGGCTGGTTTTTTATTTTCTCCATCGTTCCGTTTATTTCAATTACCGATGTTTTATGTGCTTTTAACACAACATCTCTTCTGTAATTATAACCAATCGGGTTCTGGTTGCTTTTCAGAATAAAATCAACATCAGAGTGATTGTGAATTTGAATGAGTTTCCTCTGTTTATTTTCCAGTCCTACATTTTCAGTAAGAATTTTTACTGAAGCATTGAAAATAGGTGCCAGGAAATCGCGGTCGCCAACCAATTTGTTTTCAAAGTACATGGCCGTTCTTTTTTTCTCCAGCGCGTTTTTTATTGATTCGGCATTCCGTTCGGTTGCAAATACTAGTGTTACTGGGCGGTGCGATTTTGTAAGGTCGTAAAGGTTATTAATCGGGTCGTGAACATCTGAATTGGCAAGAAGTGTGAGCCCCTTCTCCTGCGCCCACTTTAAGGCTTCCGGATAGTACTCGTATTCATTATAAGCCTCTATTCCGTCTAATATTTTAGCATCGAGCAACCTTGTATGTTCGTTCCACCACAGTGTTTTCTCTGGTTGCTGTGCCTTCCAGCCCGGATGGTTCCAAAAAACGAATGCTCCCTGATTTTTAGCTTCACGGCAGGCTTCAAACCAATCGTCGCGCTCAATCAAATTGGCATCTTTAATAAAAAGGGCATTTAAGTGTCCCGGAGGCATTTCTCTGGTAATTTCGGTACCACGAATAAGGATAATCCCATTATAGTCGGCCAGTGGTTTGGCAATCTCGTACGAACGGTTGTGGTCAGATTTTATGTCATCCAAATGCGGACGGTACTCAATGTGATCGGTTATGGCAATTGCGTCCAGCCCTTGCTCCCATGCTTCTTTAACCCTAATGGTTGGCCATACTGCTCCGTCTGAAAAAACGGTGTGGATATGAAAATCGCATTTCAGGGTTAAATACCCGGAAATGTCCGGAATCTGAATTTCAGTCCTTGTTTGTGCATTCAATTGAAGAACAAGAAGGACAAATAATAAGGTGTTTGTGAAAAATCGAATCATGTTGTTTCGGTTATAAATTACTCACTTTGTTGAATTTGAGTTCAAATGTAATTTTTTTTTGTTCCTGAATTGTTTGAAGAACTGAACATTTTTAGCCATTTATGCTTTTAATAATTGTGTTGTAAGTTTTCTGTACTTATTGAAAAAAATAGTAAAAGTATTCTTCAAGTTGAAAAAATAATAGAATAACTTTGTGCTTTTAAAGAATCAGCATAAAAATTGATACAATGGCTCTATCGTCGATAAAACATTTTCCTGACAGCGACATTAATGTCGTGGAGCAAAAAAACAATTTGCAAAAGCGGAAAATAATCAAGCATTTATTTCTTTATGGGGCAATGACCAATACCGATCTGATTGGATCGGTAAAATTAAGTACTCCCAAAGTTATTGGTCTGCTGAATGAATTAAAGAATGAGGGGTTGATTGAGGAACTTGGTCAGGGCAATTCGAGTGGTGGACGGAGACCGAACTTATATGGGAACAAGGAGGATGCCTTTTTTATTGTAGGTATTTCGATCAATATTTATAAAACTTCGGTATCGATATTTAATGCAAAAAACCAAAAGGTAACCGAAGATCATATTCTGCCACTCACCATTTCGTATGGAACTTCTATTATCGATTCGATTGTTGATTTTACCGAAAGCATCATTCTTGAGAAGAAAATTCCACGCGAAAAAATTTTAGGTATTGGTATTGAAATGCCTGGAATGGTTGATTCTGCAACTGGAATAAACAAAACATATATGATTTCCGATCGACCTGTCGCTGAAGTTTTCAGTGAAAAATTCGGCATTGAAGTGTTGATTGAAAATGATGCGAAAGCACGTGCTTTTGCTGAACTGAGGTTTGGCGCTGCTCATTCGAAAAAAAATGTACTGGCTATTCATCTCGATTGGGGAATTGGCCTGGGAATTATTGTGAATGGGAAACTATATAAGGGCCGGGATGGCTTTGCCGGCGAATTTGGCCATTTGCCGATGGTTGACAATGGAATACTTTGCAAATGCGGAAAACAGGGATGCCTCGAAACCATTGCTTCTGGAACTGCTATTGTACGTATGGCAAAAGAAGGATTAATAGCCGGGCGATCGGCAATGCTCGGTCAGTTGGTTAATGGTGATCCGGAGAAAACTGAAATTCGGAAAGTGGTTCAGGCAGCCATAATGGGCGATCAGTATTCGATTTCGATATTGGCCAATGTTGGCCACTGGCTCGGTAAAGGAATGGCCTATCTGATCCAGATTTTCAATCCTGAACTGATTATTCTGGGAGGACGCATGTCGGAAGCAAACCAGTTTATTCTTCCTCCCATCCAGCAATCAATTCAGATATTCTGTAATCCGGAGCTAGGTAACGAAATTGAAATTAAAGTTTCAGAATTGGGTAGTCAGGCCGGAATAAAGGGAATTTCTGCTTTACTACTCGAACATATTCTCGATAAAAATTAAGAGACAAAATTTAAAAACTCATAACAATGCAAACAAATCAATTCAGTCAGGTTGAAAAAATATTTCTGCAACAAGCAGGAATTGACCAGATGACCACAAAAATGCCATACATTACGGTCGAAAATTTTCCAAAGTTGGGAATGCTCGCATCGCTGCGTTTTTTGGAGTGGGTAATTGAAAATCCCAATGGGGTAATCAGTCTTCCAACCGGAAAAACATCTGAATACTTCCTTAAATACACTCATTTTTTTCTTGAAAACTGGGATAGTAAAAAGGGGCAGGACTTATTATGTATATACGGACTTTCAGGAATAAAAAAACCAGACCTGCGTGGACTTCACTTCGTACAAACCGACGAATTTTACCCTATTTCGTCGAAACAGCACAACAGTTTTTGCAACTACGTAGAGAACTATTATATCAATGGTTTTGGTCTCGATCCGGAGAAAGCTTTGCTCATCAATTCTGATAAAATATTACTTGCTGAAGGCAAAACGTACAACGAAGTATTCCCAAACCTTATCCTCGATTTATCGTTGCGTTACCGCGAAGCTAAAACTCCGGACGAAAAGCTTCAGCAAAAATCAATTTTGATGATAGATGATTGGTGCTCTGAATACGAACAGAAAATCCGTGAAAAGGGCGGAATCGGGTTCTGGCTTGGCAGTATTGGTCCTGATGGTCATATAGCTTTCAATACAAGGGGATCCGATCATTTTTCGACTTCCCGTTTAACAGCAACCAACTTCGAAACACAGGCGGTGGCTGCAGGTGATTTGGGTGGCATCGAAGTTTCACGCAACCGGTTGGTCATTACCATCGGGCTCGAAACAATTGCATACAATCCTGATGCGGTTGCCATTGTTTTCGCTGCCGGCGAAGCAAAAGCTGATGTGATTAAAGATGCGCTCGAAAACGAACCTTCTAATAAATATCCGGCCAGCAGCCTGCAGAAATTGCGCAACAGCCGTTTTTATCTGACAACCGGAGCTGCAGTGAAACTGACCGATAGTGTCGATAAATTTTATCAAACCGGCGAATGGACACATCAAAAAACGGAACGAGCAATTATCGATCTTTGTCCTAAAATCAACAAGTTTGGTCATCGGATTACTTTGGAAGACCTGAAGGCAGACAGATACTGTCGTTTGATACCAAACCTGAACGAGCATACGGTGCAATCGGTTATTGATTCGATTACCGCCAAGTTTAATAAAGGGATGGAACATGAGTCGAATCAGGTTTTCTACCATACAGGCCCGCACCATGACGATATTATGCTTGGAATTATGCCACACACTTCCAGGCAGTTGCGCGATGCAAGCAACGAGTTGCATTTTTCGGTACTCACTTCCGGCTTTACAGCGGTTATCAATCAGTATGTTGTCGATTTACTTACTGAAACGCTTAGCCTGATTAGCGATGGCAAAATTCAAATGATCAAATTTCCGGATTTCTTCGAAGAAGGATATAAATACAAATGGGACAAAGACATTTATCATTACCTCGACAGTGTTGCGGCCAACGACGAAGCGGAAAAGCGCCGAGGGGTCTGTCATCGGGTTATTCGCTCAATTGTTGAAGTTTGGGAAGTTAAAAGCGAAGAACAATTGATTATCACAATCATCGAAATTCTTGACAATCTTCGGAACAGTTACGATGGAAGTAAAAATCCCCCAAAGATTCAGAAGTTGAAAGGAATGCTCCGCGAAATGGAAGAAGAACTGGTTTGGGCTCATTTTGGTGTTCAGGTAAAAAATGTACACCACTTGCGTTTGGGTTTCTATCAGGGCGATATTTTTACAGAACAGCCTGATGAAAAGCGCGATGTTCTGCCTATTCTTGAAGAATTCAGAAAGTACAAGCCGACCGTGATTAGCTTAGCCATGGATCCGGAAGGAAGTGGTCCCGATACGCATTATAAAGTGTTAAAAGCCATTGCTGCCGCCGTCAAGGAATGGAAGAAAGAGGAAGATCTGTCGAAATTGCGGGTAATTGGCTATCGGAATGTTTGGTTCCGTTATCATCCGGCCGATACAGAAGTCATTGTTCCGGTCTCGTTAAATGCGTTGTCGATCCTCGATTCTTCTTTTACAGAATGTTATCTGAGTCAGGTAAATGCATCATTCCCAAGCTACCAGCTCGATGGAAAATTCAGTCAGCTTACCCAACGGGTTTGGGTTGAACAACTAAAACAAATTCAGTTCCTGTTAGGTAAAAATTTCTTTTATCAGCACGATAAACCGCTGGTAAGGGCCACGCATGGTCTGGTTTATATTCGCGAATTGAGTGTTGACCAATTTATACAACAGGCCGATGAACTCGAAAAATCGATGGAAGGCGTAGGGATTTAATATCAAACGAACAAAGGATAGTATGTAATAATAAAGGCCTGTCAGGTATTAACACTTGACAGGCCTTTCAATTATTTTTTGGAGCTGATCTTTGGTCTATTTCTGAAATTCAGCAGGAATTCGTTTAATTTTTTCAATTTCAACTTTCCTGATAAAAAACTCTCCGCCTTCCGACTGTAGCTGGATTTTGCCCTTTGTGAGCGGTAATTTCAATCCATCTTCAACTTTGCTGCAATTGGTGTTGATCATCACGACCTGCCCGTTAACAACGTGCACAGCAGTTTGTCCGAAGCAATACAAATCAACTGTGTTCCATTCACCAAGCGACTTTTCTGCATCTTTCATTTTTTTGATTGAACGTCCGTTGTCCTTTTCGCTGAATGAGGTGGATTGTCCTTCAGGAGAAAAATAGAAGGTTTTTCCGTCGTCGCCTTTAATAACTTTGGTTTCGCAATAAGTATTGGCCATCAGGTAGGTATCTCCCAAATTATCGTGCATCAGTTGGTGTTCTATATTGGCCATCCAGGTGCCAAATGCTACTCCAAAAGGGCCGTAGCTGTGATATAGCAATCCGCTGTTACGACGACCATACACTTTTTCTCCCCATTTAAATTCGAGGCGAAGATGATAGTTGGCATATTCGGCTTTGGTGGCGAGGGATGCATTAATGTCCCCCGACACACGGATAACTTTCTGTCCGTCCAGGTCAACAACCTGGTAGGTGGAGACTGGTGTGGCTTTTTTAGCCAGTTCTTCAAATCCGCCAATCGGGCTTCCGAGGAAAATGTCCCAGTTTTTAAGGTTCTTGCCGTTGAACAATGATTTCTGGGCAAACGTGTTAATAGTAAATAAACAGAGAATGATAAGAATTGAAAGGTTTTTCATGATGATTGATTTTGGTTTAGATTGACAAAAAAAAACTGCCCCATAAAGATAGGGCAGTCTATTGTAATTAAGAATGAAATTTTAATTCGCGTGTGATGCGATTAACTGCTGAGCTCTTTCAAGAATTGCCGTATCATCGAGTAATACTACACCTCCATCAGGTCCCGGTTCAATATGTAATCCTACAGATTTACCTCTGTCATAGTTTGCGCCTCCAAAATAATTCCTGACGGTTTCCACTTCTAGCCCAAACTCTTGCGCAATTTGACTGATTGAACCGGCAGGTAAGCTGTCTTTGATGTGACGTAACTCGTTAAAAGTGATTTTTCTCTCCATGACAATTAGTTTTATGGTTTTACACTATGTTTTCGGTTTAAATGCCGCTTAAAGTTAGAATTAATAAATAAATAACAATGGCGATATTCTCATGTTTTAATGGTGGTTTAAAAAAAGATTATTAACATGTCTATTTAACAGTTAAATTAAAGGTCTCTAATTCTTGTCTGATAAGTAATTTCCATTAAAAAATGATTGCTCCGATATTAAAGACCAATTAAATAATTAACAATTTTTAATAATTAACAGAACCCATTTTTATCGCATCATAGATTGCCTGATGCATTACCGTCCGAATGTTGAGGTTGTTTATGGCTGAATTTCTTCTGGTAGGATAAACTCTATTGGATAGAAAAATAAACAGTAGTTGGTTTTCCGGGTCAGCCCAGGTAAAAGTGCCGGTAAAACCTGTATGCCCATAACTGGCAGGACTTGCATCGGCTGCCGGAAATTTGTTTTTTATGCCGCTGATGCCCGGATTTGGTTTGTCAAATCCAAGTGCCCTGCGGTTGCTGCTCGATGAAAACTGCACCTTAGTGAATTCGGTCACGGTGGCTTCCGAGATGTATTGTTCCCCTCCGTAATAGCCCGACTGAAGATACATTTGCATCACTTTTGCGAGATCGTTGGCATTACCAAAAATCCCTGCATTTCCTGAAATCCCGCCCATAAGAGCCGCCAGTTCATCATGCACAAATCCTTGCGAAAGTTCATTTCTGAAGGTCAGATCTATTTCAGTCGGGACAATTTGCCCGATGGGATATCGCTCGTAGGGTTTGAATCCTATTGAGGTAGCTCCCAGTGGTTTGTAAAATTCCTGAGACAGATAATCCTGAAATGTTGTTTTTGCCAGCCTTTCAATCGCGAAAGGGAAAAGGCCGAATCCCAAATCGGAATACGTATATTCTGTTTGAGGCCTCAGGGAGGATTTTATGATGTCTTTAATGATCAAATCTTTAAAATCATTCCGAACATACATATCTTTTGAAATGCGCGTCTGGAAATGCTCCTCAGGTTGGCTTTTGAAAACACCCTTTCGTAAAGTCGTTCGTGTTCCCGGTTCGAGCCAGAATGGAATTCCACTTTGCAAACGTGCCTGATGAGTGAGAATTTCCCTAAAAGTCAACTCCGCCTTGTTCGTCTTTTTGAATTCAGTAAAGTAATTTGAGAAAGGGGCATCAAGAATTATCTTTTTTTCGTCGTACAACTTCATAATTGCCGGAAGTGGCGCGGCAATTTTCGTGATCGAAGCAAGGTCGTAAAGATCATTCTTTGTGACAGGCCGAGGCTGTTCGTAAGTGAAATTCCCATAACTGGAGTGAAAAATCACTTTCCCTTCTTTAGCAACCAGTATCTGACAGCCGGGATAGGCTTTGCCCTCGATACCGCTTTCTGCAATCGAATCAATCAGGTGATGAAGGATTGCAGAACTGATTTTAACTTCTTCAGGAAGAGTATATTTTAGCCTTTTGATATTTTTGATGTCGATTCCTGAACGAATCGGGTAGAAATCTTTCACAGTTACCGGCATCTTCCCAACGCCATCGGTAGCTCCAAAAATCAACTGAGCAG
Organism: Bacteroidota bacterium; assembly: GCA_023251435.1. Lineage (GTDB taxonomy): Bacteria > Bacteroidota > Bacteroidia > Bacteroidales > Prolixibacteraceae > Aquipluma. Next base: position 67,491 of record JAHEYU010000007.1, on the reverse strand, counting down.
TAAGTTCCTGCACATCTTTGTCATCCTGATAGGCAATAATGATGCTATGAGCGTTTTTCAGATCAGGAAAATATGGAATAGCATACGGATTCCCGAAAAATGCGATGACAGTAGGAAAGACTTTTAGCTTTTCTGTTAAACTGATCTGCTGGTCGGAAATACTGAAGCGCCTCGAAGGGTACATGCTCATTCCATGAATTCCGGTGATGATAAGATTGTACGATTTCAGCTGTGTTAGTAATTCATTTATCTCTTCCTCTGTTGGGTTTTTAGAGATGATAAAATGATCAACTGAAGTATAGTTTTCCAGCATTATCTGAAAAGGTGTTATTTGTGCTGCTCCAATCGATAAACTGGCAATTCGAAGAGTGTCAATTGTTTGGAGAGGAAGTAGGTTGTTGCTGTTTTGGGTGATGGTCAGCGATTTTTCCTGAAGTAGCCTTTTAGTGAGTAAATAGCGGTTTTTGTTTAAATCGCTGATTAGGTTTTTTGCATCAACCGGTTTTTGTTTATCAAGCGCAAGCCATTTTTTTACAGACAAAATCTTTCGGCATTTCAGGTCAATTTCTTCAGCAGATATTTCTCCGGATAAAACAGCCTTTTTTACGGCAGCTATTGCCAATTCAAGTCGGGGTACAATTTCGAGCATATCGTTGCCGGCTTTTAAGGCCTGAACTACGGACAGAGCTATTTCATTTGGTTTGCCAACACCTTTCATGTTCATGGCATCGGTTATTACAAGTCCGTTAAACCCTAAATCCTTTTTAAGTTTTTTGTTGATAATTTTTGAAGAAAGTGTTGCCGGAACCCGCGAGTTCGGTTCAAGTGCCGGAACCTGTAAATGTCCGGTCATAACAGCTCCAATGCCGTTGTTTATAAGGTAAGCGAAAGGAAATAGTTCGAGCGAATCGAGTTCGCTTTTGGTTTGATTAATTACCGGAATTCCAAGATGAGAATCCGTATCGGTGTCTCCGTGCCCTGGAAAATGCTTTGCGGTAGCCAACACCCCGGCATCCTGCATTCCACTTGCATATAACCACGATTTTCGGGCTACCTGCAACTTGTCTTCGCCAAACGAGCGATAATTAATAACCGGATTCGAAGGATTTATGTTGATGTCTGATACCGGCGCCATGTTCATGTGAATTCCGATCCTTCTGCACTGTTCGCCGATCTCGAATCCCATTTGGTAAATCAACGAATCGTCGGTGATGGCGCCCAGAGCCATTTGTACAGGATAGCTAAGGGTTGAGTCGAGCCGGAAACCTAATCCATATTCAGCATCAATTGCAACCAAAAGCGGTATGTTTGAATTTTGCTGAAATTTGTTGCAAATGTTCGCTAAAGCAGCCGGTCCGCCTTGCATGAAAATGATTCCGCCAACCTGAAACTGATCGATATGTTTCAGTACCTCTTCGGTATTCTGATTTTTTTTATTCGAATATGCCTGAACCATAAATAATTGGCCAATCTTCTGATCGAGGCTCATTCTATTCATCAGAGAATCGACCCACGTGGAGTTAAACTCTTTCAGAAATGCCGGATATTGTTGAGCGTTGCTATATCCTGTGGCGAAAATCAGGATAAGTATAATTGATTTAAATAATTTCATCCTCAAGTTTATCAGGTGGCAAAGGTAAAAAACTCTTAAAACTTCAAAATTAATTCTGGTTTGATTTGAAATGTTAGTCGATCAAATCTTGATTTAGATTTGTTGATTTATTAATAATGCTTGCTGAAAAAACTGACTTGATTGTAATTTGTTGAATATTATTAACTTATAACGGATTATTGCTATAATTCAGCTGTTTTTAAAATAAAAATGTTGCATAATTACTTGATTTTACCACATATTGCACCAAGTGTTAAAAAATGTAAAAATCATTTATTACTTTTGGGATACTAAGTGTGTCAAATTGTCGTTTTTTAAGAAACTTTTTTTTGAAGAAACTTGCCTACATATTGATACTGATACTCACTTTAGGGTATCTGTTTTCGTGTGAGGATGAAAAATATCTTTCATCTTCGGATGTCAAGCTTCGTTTTTCCGTTGATACGGTTATGTTTGATACAATATTTACGACCATCGGTTCAACGACTCAGCATTTAAAAATCTATAACCCATACGATCAAAAGATTTTAATTTCATCGGTGAAATTGGCCAAAGGTATCATGTCAAATTTCAGGCTGAATATTAATGGTGTTTCTGCCAACGAGGTTCAGAATCTTGAAATCGAACCTTTCGATAGTTTGTACATTTTTGTTGAGGTTACAATTGATCCGCTTGGTCAAAATCTTCCGTTGGTAGTGAAAGATTCTATCGAGTTTATCACTAATTTAAACCGACAAGATGTTGATCTTATTGCCTGGGGACAGGATTTTAAACTTATACGGCAGCGGAGGCTTAAAAATACTACCTGGACCAATGAAAAACCTTATTTGGTATACAACTATGCTTATGTCGACAGTAATGCAACCCTTACCATTGAACCTGGAACGAAAATCTACTTTCACAAAGATGCAGGTCTGTATGTGAAAGGTCGTGTTGTGGCCAAGGGAACAGTTGAGAATCCGATTACCATGCACGGCGACAGGCTCGAAAGTGTTTATGACAATGTGCCTGATCAGTGGAATGGTGTTCTGTTGTATTCTGGCAGCAAGAACAATGAGTTCTCGAATGTTGAAATAAAGAATGCCAATATCGGACTGCAAGTCGGGAATATTGAAAATGAAGGTTTTGCTACTGTAAAGCTTTCCAATACAAAGATTCAGAACATGGCTTATGCCGGAATTTTTGCTATGAAATCGGAGATTGTAGCAGAAAACTGTTTAATCACCAATTGTGGGTTTTACGCTGTTGCTTTACTTGTTGGTGGAAGTTACGAATTCAACCACTCTACAATTGCCAATTACTGGGGCGGATACGATCTGAAAGCGCGAGCAACTCCTTCTTTACAAATTCAGAACTATTTAATTATCAGTAAAGATAAACCAGCTTACGTGGGTGATCTTTCGAAGGCTGATTTTGGGAATTGTATTATTGCAGGCAATGCAATAAACGGCAACGAATTGTTGTTGGGTAAAAGAACGGATGCTCTCTTCAATTATAAATTTGACAGATGCCTCATTCAGGTTGCCGATACTTTTAAAACTTCAAATACAGAACACTACATCAATATAATCAGGGGAGTTGATCCTAAATTTGTTGACCCTTATAAAAAATACATTTTCGAACTTGATACTCTGAGTCCTGCCAAAGATGTAGGAAAACTTGCTATTGGACGATTGGTTCCTTCAGACCTGAAAGGACGCGATCGTTTACTTGATAAAGGTCCCGATCTGGGTGCATTGGAACGTCAGGAAAAAAAAGCCAAATAGCACCTAATATTTAGCCGATGAAACATTCCGTTTTCGGGCTTCTACTATTTCTGCTAATTATTACCAATTCTTTTTCGCAGGAAATTAGAAGGAACGATGAATATACATTCATGTTCTACAATGTCGAGAATCTCTTTGATTGTGAAAATGATTCACTTACACAGGATGATGAGTTTACCCCTGATGGAGATCGAAGATGGAACTTTAGTCGTTTTCACGAAAAAGCCGACCGACTTGCAAAGGTGATTTTAGCTGCAGGAAAATGGAATCCACCGGTTTTTGCAGGTCTTTGCGAAGTAGAAAGCCAGCAGGCTCTAGAAGTGCTTACAAAGCAAACTCCTCTCCGAAATTATAATTACAAAATCATTCACAAAGATTCGCCCGATGAACGGGGAATTGATGTCGCTTTGATTTATCGTCCTGACTTATTTGTGCCTTTTGAATATCAGGCTATTCTGGTTTCTGATCCACTTAATCCTGAATTTAAAACCAGAGATATTTTGCTTGTAAGTGGGATTTTAAATAATTGCGATACTCTTCATGTTTTTGTAAATCACTGGCCATCGAGATACGGTGGAATAATGGAAACCATTCAATATCGAAAACTTGCTGCCGGATTTTTAAAGAATGCGATTCAAAAATTGTTTGCCAAGTATCCAAAGGCAAAGATTATTTGTATGGGCGATTTTAACGATACGCCTGAAGAAGAAAGTTTGTCAGGCGTTTTGAAAGCTGTAAAAACAGACAATCCTGATTTGAGGGGAGAGATGGTCAATCTTTCGTCAGAATGGATATCGCAACCGGTTCAAACCCTGAAAAACCTGTATTCTTGGCAAGTGTTTGATCAATTTATTGTTTCTGATTATTTTATTGAAAAAAGTAAATGCATAAAATTTCAGACAGCTGAAATATTTGATGCCGCATTTTTATTGGAACCTGACAAAAAATATGGTGGAGTAAAACCCAAGCGTACTTATGTCGGGTTCAAATTTCAGGAAGGATTTTCAGACCATCTTCCGATTTTAGTCAGGTATAGGCTTGTAAACTATTGATTTACGACAGGAGTTAAGCCAAGTTCTTTTCCTTTTTTAAGCATAAACTGATAGGCAGGATCGTGTTGATTAGGAATAATTCCGTCGAGAATAGCATCCTTAATTGCCGATTTTATCAGTCCCACTTCGCGGCAGGGAGCCAGTCCAAAAACTTCCATAATGGTTTCTCCGGTAACTGGCGGCTGAAAATTCCGGATATGATCTCTTTCTTCCAGATCTTTTAGTTTCTGCCTTACCAATTGAAAATTTCCATAATACTTTCTAACCTTTTCCGGATTTTTTGAAGTAATATCGGCTTCGCACAAAGTCATCAAATCGTCGATATCGTCACCTGCTTCAAACAATAGCCGCCGGATGGCTGAGTCGGTTACTTCTTCTTCGGAAAGTACGATGGGGCGCATGTGAAGTTCAACGATCTTCTGAACGTATTTCATTTTTTCGTTCATCGGGAACTTCATTTTTTTGAAAAGTGCCGGTACCATTTTGGCTCCAACGAAGTTGTGCGAGTAGAAAGTCCAGCCAAATTCAGGCGTGTATTTTTTTGTCGCTGGTTTTGCAATGTCGTGCAGTAACGCCGACCACCTGAGCCACAGATTATTCGTGTTTGGTACAATCCGGTCGAGAACCTCCAGCGTATGGTAAAAATTGTCTTTGTGACCAATACCATTCACTTCTGTCCGGCCTTTCATGCGGTGCAATTCAGGAAAAATTAACTCAAGCAACCCTGTTTTATCGAGCAATTTAAATCCTACCGAAGGTTTGTCAGAAAGAATTATCTTATTGAGTTCTTCGCCAATTCGTTCTTTGGAAATAATGTTGATTCGGTTTTTATTGAGCGAAATAGCTTCGAGTGTTTTTTCTTCGATCGTAAAGCCAAGCTGGGTGGCAAATCTAATGGCGCGCATCATTCGCAATGGATCGTCGGAAAAAGTAATTCCGGGTTCGAGCGGAGTACGTATGATTTTATTTTCGATGTCCTGAATTCCGCCAAATGGATCGATCAACTCTCCAAACCGGCTACTGTTTATACAAATAGCCAGTGCGTTGATGGTGAAATCGCGCCGGTTTTGGTCTTCTTCAAGGGTGCCGTTTTCAACCATCGGCTTGCGCGAATCCTCATTATACGATTCTTTACGGGCACCAACAAATTCAACTTCAAGCGACTGGTATTTTAGCATGGCTGTTCCGAAAGTCTTGAAAACACTGACATTAATATTTGGTCCAAGCTTTTTGGCCACCATTTCGGCAAGCTGAATGCCGTTGCCAACTGTAACCACATCGATATCGGGCGATGGCCGGTTCAAAATAAGGTCTCTGACAAAACCACCAATGACGTAGGTTTCCTGATTTAATTGGTCGGCGATTTCAGAAATGACTGAAAATATAAAATGTTGCAGGTGTTTCTTCATGTTAAAACTTCCGGAATTGTCATATATAAATAATTAGATATGACAATTTGTTTTTAATTGTGACAAAATTACAATTATTTGCTTTTTAGCTCTCAATTACAACTTTTAAATTTTTTGGCATTTGAATTGATATGGACATATATAAAAATGTATATATTTGCAATATAAAAAATTAAAGCCATGTTAGAACATTTAACAAAAGAGACATTCAAGGAAAAGGTATTCAATTTTGAAGTCAATAAAGAGTGGAAATTTGAAGGAACAACACCATGTTTGATTGATTTTTATGCTGATTGGTGTGGTCCATGCAAAATGGTGGCTCCTGTCCTTGAAGAATTACAGAAAGAATACGGTCAGAATCTGGTTATATATAAGGTAAATACTGAAGATGAACGCGAATTATCGGCGATATTCGGTATTCAAAGCATTCCGTCAATGTTGTTTGTTCCGGTTGAGGGACAACCACAAATGGCAATGGGCGCACTTCCAAAATCAACTTTCGAACAGGCGATTTCAGAAGTATTGAAAGTTCAAAAACCAGACGTAAATTAATTTTGCTAAGGCAATAATTCCAGAATTTTCTCGAGGTGTATTCCTCTTGATCCTTTTATAAGAATAAATTTGTTTTCAATAGGTTGTGTTTTTAGGTAGTTAGAAAGGAGTTCGACATTGTCGAACTTCTTTTTTTTATCCCCTGTAACCGTCTTTTTAAATTCTGGTCCAACCAGAAAAACCTCCTCAAAATTCTGTAATTCAATATAATCAGCGATCTTCTGGTGTTCTTCGTCCGATACTGCTCCCAGTTCGAGCATGTCGCCCAGAATGACACATTTTTGGTCGTTCCGAATGTTTGCAAAATTCGACAAAGCCATCATCATACTGGTTGGATTGGCATTGTAGGCATCCATGATTAGTATGTTTTTTTCTTTTTTTATCAGTTGCGAACGGTTATTCGACGGCATGTATTCGTCAAGTGCTTCCTGAATTTGCAATGGATCAACTTCAAAATATTTACCAACACAGGCGGCAGCTAATAAATTCTCCAAATTGTAGTCACCAACTAATTTTGATTTTAAGTAAAGCCAACCTTTGGGGAAGAGCGCTTTTACTACCAGATTGTAACTTGTTGAAGCCAATTCTCCGGTTAAAAAGCAAGCTTCAGACTTTCCATAACAAACTTGCTCAAGCCCGGCTGCTTGTTTTATTAATAGCTGATTGTCTGCATTAATAAAGCACTTTCCACCTTTTCGGCGAAGAAAGTCATATAGTTCCGTCTTTGTCCTGATTACTCCCTCGAATGAGCCAAAACCTTCCAAATGCGCTTTCCCCATGTTTGTAACGATTCCAAAATCAGGATTGGCAATATCGCACAGTATTTTTATTTCGCCAGGATGATTTGCACCCATTTCAACAATTCCGATTTCAGTTTCGTCTGACATTGACAGTAAAGTCAATGGCACGCCAATATGGTTATTCAGATTGCCTTGTGTGAAATTTATTCTGAATTTTTTAGATAGTACTGCGGCAATTAGTTCTTTGGTTGTTGTTTTACCATTTGTTCCGGTAATGGCCAGAATCGGTAAATTCAACTTGTCTCTATGATATCTGGCTAATTCCTGAAGGCAAAGCAAAACATCATCAACCAGTAACATCTCATTACAAGTTGCAAATTCCGGCTCATCAATTACCGCAAAAGCAGCTCCTTTTTGCAATGCTTCACCTGCATATTTATTACCGTTAAAACTTTCTCCTTTCAAAGCGAAAAAAATACTATTTGCAGGAATATTTCTTGAATCGGTTGTTACGACCGGATATTGACTGAATATTTGATATAGTTTGGCTATTTCCATGTTTTTATAAAAAAGGAAAACCTCACTTTTTCAAAATGAGGTTTTTTATTGAATGTTTTTTAACTTCATTAAAATCCGTCAGGACTTCCCACGCGTGTCATCGCACAGCGGAAACCTAGATCGTTGGCAGCTTCAGTTTCAGCTTTAAATCTTCTTGTTCCTGGTGTAAGCCAGTATGGTCTGTCTTTCCAGCTTCCACCTTTGTAAACGCGGGCATTGTCAGTAATCATCGAAGAGAACTGGCCATCTTTGTTTGATTGGATATACATCGAATTGGTAGTTGCTTTGTCTTTTTGAGCATTCCAGTCGTCACCTTCAATGATCTGTGAACGATAATCTCCGTCTTTGAAGTTACGGCTGTCAGCAATGGTATCTTTAACTAATTCGCCATACTGGTCGCGTACAAGTTTCCCATCAGCATCGGTGCGGTATTTTGTAAATGTATTTCCACGGAAAGGTTGAAATTCAGCTACATCATTTGGCGACAGCGGACGATAAACATCGTACACCCATTCGTTCACATTACCTGCCATACAATATAATCCAAAATCATTAGGCTGGTATGAAATAACCGGTGCAGTAATGTCTGCATTGTCATTAAGTGCGCCTGCCATACCCATCAAGTCACCTCGTCCACGGGTAAAGTTGGCCATCATTTGACCTTTGTTTTTCTTATCACTATTGCGCAGATAGCTTCCGTTCCATGGATATAATTTGCGGTCGGTCAGAAGTTCCTCTTCGGTATTTCCAACAAGGCCAAGTGCTGCATATTCCCATTCAGCTTCGGTAGGAAGCCTGTAGTTAGGTAGTAAAACTCCATCTTCCCAACGCACCCGCCTGCCAGTTCCGGCAGCATCCTGTAATGGCTTTTTACCTTCAGTTCCCTGATAAAGTCCTGCAAGGAATGATTCTGTTGTGAATACGTTTTGACCGTTTTGAGCATTGTCAGGAGAAATGATTTCTTTTGAAATCAATATTTTTTCGTTAACCCGGTCGGTTCTCCATTTAGAATAAGTGTCGGCCTGTTTCCACGAAACACCTACTACCGGATAGTTTCCGTAAGCCGGATGGCGTAAATAGTTGGTAACGTAGGGTTCGTTGTAGGCCAATTCTTCGCGCCAAACCAAAGTATCCGGAAGGGCAGCCAGGTATTTTTCAGGATTTGCAGGGTAAACTCTTTTCAGCCAAAAAAGATATTCACGGTAATCAAGGTTCGAAACTTCGGTTTCATCCATATAAAAAGAGGCAACCGTAACTCTTTTTGGAACATTGTTCCAGTCGTACATAACATCTTGTTCTACACGACCCATAGAGAAGGTTCCTCCCTGTATGAAAACTAAACCCGGTCCGGTTTCCTGTGCATAATTATCGTCAGACTGAAAACCACCCAAATCAGGATCACCGAATTCCCATCCTGTAGAATGAGAAACATCTGATCTTTTGCCCTTTCCTTTTCCAAGTAATCCGCATCCTGCAATTAGAACAGCAAGACCAAATAACATTATGGATTTCAATTTCATTTGCGTATAATTTATTTTTTTTATTGTCAGAAGAGACCTTCCATTCGTCAGCTTGTATTTTACCACCCTTATCTAGGAGTAATTCACATGGCTCATCCCTTCATTTAATTATTTCCTATTTTTTAAGACTCACAAATATAACTAAATTGTTGAATTGATATTGTCCGGTTATTCAATCTTTTTTTTGTGGATATTTGTTTGTTGTGCATAATTTTGCTTTTCTTTAAACGAATGTGTACAGTAAATTTCGTGATTTATAGACTGGAAAAACAATATAGAGATCGGCTGATCGTTAAATCACTAATGTAAATAAACTCGATAATGCGAAGAATATTTCTTTTTCTGGTGGGTTTCTTTGTTACTACCTCAATGTGGGCTGTTGATTATCAGCGAACTATTGTTTGGTTTCCAACTGCTTCAGACGAAAAGCATGAGAGTCGTCGTACAGGTGATTTATTTGAAGGGGCTGTTTTTTCAGGAGATGTAAATTTGCCCTTTTGGTCTGATAATTTCGAATTACAGTCGAATAATGCAGAGGTCAAAATTATAAATACGGTATTTGAACCTTTCAGTGATATTTCGTTTATTTTGCCGGATACGACAGGTACAGAGCTGAAATATACTACAGAAACAGGAACCTCTGCAGGCAAATCTTTTATTCGGGTTTCTGTTTTTCCATTTGTTAAAAGGAATAATCAGGTATTGAAATTGACAAAATTCACACTTTCAGTAAATGAAAATCCGAATTTGTTGAAATCGGCGACTGCAAATTATTCATGGAAGCCAACATCAGTGCTTGGTTCCGGGAAATGGACAAAAATCAGGATTAAAAATAAAGGTATCTACAAGATATCTTATGACCAGTTAAAAACCTGGGGCTATGCTAATCCTGAAAAAGTTAGCCTGTATGGGAATGGGGGATTTATGATGCCAACATTAAACAGTGATATGCAGGTTGATGATCTTTTAATTTATCCGGTTTGGAAAGGGAAGGATAATGCCAACAAAGATTGTTTATTTTTCTATTCGCAAGGAAATATTTCGCAGACAAGGAGTAATCAAACTGGGTTGATTTCGCATCAGCAAAATTATTATTCGACCGAAACTTATTTTTATCTGACCGACCAGGGAACTCCACTTCTGATTGAGAAAGCTGCTGAAATTTCAGGTTCAGCCGGCAGACAAGTAACTTCGTTTCCTAACTATACATTTTATGAAAAGGAGTTGCTCAACTTAATTTCGTCGGGAAGCCAATGGTTTGGCGAGCGGTTTATGCAGGGTTCGGCTCAATCGGTTAATATTTCTCTTGATAATCCTGATTTGACCAAACCTGCTTCAATAGCGGTTTCGGCTGCGGCAAGATCTTCAGCAGCTAGCAATATGGATGTGCTTTTAAACGCGAAATCAATAGGGACTATTTCATTTCAGGCAACAGCTGTAAGCGATGTAACTTCGTATTATGCCAACGAGAAAATTACAGATTTTACTGAAACTCTTCCCACCAAAACAATTGTGCTAAGGTTAATTTATAGTGCATCGAACAGTACCTCCGAAGCATGGCTCAATTACATTGGTATTAACTACCAGAGTCCGCTAAGCATGAGTTCCGAAGTGCTTAATTTTAGGGGAAGGGGGGCTGAGGGAGCAACTACCATTTCGGAGTTTGTACTTTCGGATGCAAGTTCGGGAGTAAAAATACTGAATGTAACCAATCCCCATCAAACGGTTGAGGTGCCTGCTGCTTTTTCAAACGGTCAATTGAAATTTAAGTCTAATTCATCTGCGTTCAACGAATATGTGGCTTTTAACCCATCAGGAATCAATATCCCGGTACCCGAATTAGTGGGAGAGGGAGCGGTTGCCAATCAGAATTTGCATCAAAGCGATCTTTCTCAAATGATTATTGTTTCGCATCCCGATTTTTTAAGTGTGGCCGACACATTGGCTGATTTTCGCAGAAAAAACGACCAAATGACTGTTAAGGTGGTCACTCCGGAAATGATTTACAATGAGTTTTCGGGTGGATTGCCCGATCCGGCAGGAATTCGCAACTATTTCAGGATGTGTTATGATCGTGGAAAAATTTCAGGAAAAAATACATTGAAATATGTTTTGTTGTTAGGCGATGGTTCGTTTGATAACCGGAATATTCTTGAAAAAAACTTAAATGTTCTCCCAACTTTTCAGTCTGCAAATTCACTTTCGCCTACCGAATCGTTTGTGTCTGACGATTTTTTCGTGATGCTTGATGAAAATGAAGGTGGGGCATCCGGAATTATTGATTTGGGAATTGGCCGGATTCCTGCAAAAACGCTTGATGAAGCGGAAACTGTATTGGAGAAAATAAAGAACTACCAAAAAGAGGAAACCATTGGGAACTGGCGGAATGTTGTGACTTTTATTGGCGACGACGGCGATAACAGCACTCACATGGATCAGGCAGATCGCCTTGCAAACTACATGAATAAAACCTATCCGGCATTTTTTACCGACAAAATTTACTTCGATGCTTATCGTCAACTGTCAACTTCGGGTGGAGAGAAATATCCTGATGTAACAACTGCAATTACTAATCGTGTAAAACAGGGTACTTTGCTGATGAATTATATCGGACATGCCAACGAAAAAAATCTGGCAGATGAAAACGTGGTGGATGTCGGTATTATTAACTCGTGGAACAATTACAAGCGATTGCCGGTTTTTGTAACTGCTACCTGCGAATTTAGCCGCTTCGATTCAAACGAAAAATCGGCTGGTGAACACTTTCTTTTTAACCCGATAGGTGGAGGTGTGGGTCTTTTTTCGACCACCCGTTTGGTATATTCAGGGGCTAATTTTGTACTGACAGACCAGTTCTTCAGGCATGTTTTTCAAAAAGACGAGAATGGGAATAACCTTCGGCTGGGAGATGTGATGCGTTTGGCAAAATCAAAAGCCAACACAGGGATCAATCAGTTGAATTTTACTTTGCTGGCCGATCCTGCTTTGCGTATGGCAAATCCTGCACTTCAGGTAAAAACTACCAGCATCAATGGTAAAAATGTCGAAACCGGGGTTGACACCATCAGAACTTTGTCGGTTGTGACAATTAAGGGATTTGTAGCCGACAGCAAAGGGGCAAAACTCACTTCGTTTAATGGTGAAATTATTCCCACGGTATATGATAAAGTAATGTCAGTTAAGACATTGGGAAATGCCGGCGAAGAGCAAATGGATTATTCAGTTCAGAACAGTATCATTTATCGCGGATTGGCCAGCGTTAAAAATGGTGAATTTGAATTCTCGTTTTTTGTACCCAAAGATATTTCGTATAAACTCGATAAAGGCAAAATACTTTATTACGCTTATAACAAAACAGGCGATGCACAAGGATATTTCGACGGTTTCTACCTTGGAGGATCGACCAGCACGGCGATTACCGATTCGCAGGGCCCAACAATTGATTTGTTCCTGAATTCAGAATCGTTTAAAGATGGCGGAAGGGTGAGTGCAAGTTCGGTTCTGATAGCCAATATCAGTGATATTACAGGAATAAATACTGCAGGTATCGGAATTGGTCACGACATTACTGCAGTTCTCAACGACGATTATTCGAATATTATGGTGCTGAACGATTATTTCCAGTCGGGGTTGGATAAATACACCGAAGGAACCATCGTTTTCCCGTTGTCGAATCTTCCTGAAGGAAATCATACCTTGAAAGTTAAAGTGTGGGATGTTCTGAATAACTCATCAGAAAAGGAAATTCATTTTGTGGTGAAAGACGATTTGAGAATTGAAAGTGTTTTGTGTTTCCCGAATCCAATGCGCGAACAAACCAATTTTGTTTTCACACACAATCAGCCCGACGAAACTTTCGATGTAACGCTCGAAGTTTTCCAAACTTCAGGTACACGAGTTGATATGATTCAAAAGAAGGTAGGTTCGCAGGGAACCGAAAGCTTTTCTCTTGAATGGTCGCCTTCTTCAAGGTCGGTAAGTATGGCTCCAGGCGTTTATATTTACCGAATGACAGTTACAACCGATGGCAAAACCAGCAGCGGATCTGGAAGATTGGTTTATGTCTATCGCTAAATAATGGTGCAGGTGCAAAATTTTCAATACTATTTCAGGATAAAGTACGTTTAACTTTTTAAGTTGCCACAGATTGCAACACCCATACAAAGCTGTATATTTGCGAATTCAAAAATTTTGACAGAATTAAAATGAAGATGAAAAAACTATTAGTAGCTGTATTTGTAATGGTTGGATTACTTGGACAGCATGCTTATGCACAGGATAAAATTAATGCCGTGACCACGGGAGTCCCGTTTTTGACCATCGGTCCCGATGCGATTGCCGGCGGTAAAGGTGATGTTGGAGCTGCAAGTGCTCCCGACTTATTTTCGCAGCACTGGAATCCTGCCAAATATGCTTTTATTGAAGAGGATATGGGTATTGGATTATCATATACGCCTTGGTTAAAGAGACTTGTTACTGATATTGGTCTTTCGTCGCTTGCCGGATACAAACGTCTCGATGATATGCAGACGATTAGCGCTTCGCTGAACTATTTTACATTGGGTGAAATATTTTTGACCGATGAATATGGAGGCAGCACCGGACAATCCAGTCCGAATGAATTTTCGCTTGATGTGGCCTATACCCGTTTGTTATCCGAAAGTTTTTCAGGAAGCGTTGCTTTGAGAATCATCAATTCTGACTTTGCCTTAAATGTTGATGGTTACTATCCCGGGTTTGCGTATGCTTCGGATGTCGCCTTTTATTATCAGAAGGAATTGCGCATCAACCGTAAAAGCAGCCTGATTTCTGCGGGTATCAATGTTTCGAATATCGGATCGAAAATATCCTACGATAAAGGAAATACAAAAGATTTTATTCCTACTAATCTTAGATTGGGAGTTGGTTATAAAACAGAGCTCGATAAATACAATGCTTTTGCCATTTATATCGATGCCAATAAATTACTGGTTAAAACGCCCAACTCCGATGAAACTTATGAAGAATATAACGGGACTTCGGTAATTGCAAGCATGTTTCAATCTTTCTCCGATGCTCCGGGAGGAGTAAAAGAAGAGTTGCAGGAAGTTAGCCTCTCTGCCGGTGCCGAGTATGAATACAACAAACAGTTTACAATTCGCGCCGGATATAATCATGAAGATGCTTACAAAGGAAACCGGAAATATGCTACGGTAGGTGCCGGATTGAAAATGAATGTCTTTGCACTTGATTTTTCCTATTTAATTTCTGTAGCACAAAATAATCCACTCGACAATACCCTTCGGTTTACCTTGTCGTTCGACTTCGATGCGTTTAAAAAGCAGAGAAGATAATATCTCAATAATATGAAACGAACCATGAAAATTGCTTCTCACACAGGAGAATGATTATTGGCGAGTTCCATCTGGCAATTAAAAAACAAATTATAAACAGATGAAATTCCGGATTGGATACGGATACGATGTACACCGCTTAGCCGAGGGCGAAACCTTGTGGTTGGGCGGTGTTCTTATTCCTCACAGTAAAGGTACTGTTGCACATTCCGATGGTGATGTTCTGCTTCATGCTTTGTGCGATGCCATGTTGGGCGCTGCTAAAATGGGCGATATTGGCCGCCATTTTCCTGACACTTCTTTAGATTTCAAAAATATCGACAGCAAGATTTTGCTGGCACAAACCAATGAGCTGATTGCAACAAAAAACTATCGGGTGGAAAACCTGGATGTAACGGTGGCCGCGCAACAGCCCAAACTAAAACCGTTTATTCCTGAAATGGAAGAAACCATTGCCCGAATTCTTGGGGTTGATGTGGATGCTGTTTCAATCAAAGCTACCACTACCGAAGAGCTGGGGTTTGAAGGCAGGGAAGAAGGCATTTCGGTTCATGCGGTTGTATTACTTGAGCGAGTTTGTTGAGCAATAAATAATTCTGATTCATTTTGTCGGTTAAGCAAAGTAACAATTGTCTTTGTCTTTTAGTAAATTTGAACAAATATTTGATATCATGATTACAAAAGCACAAATAATGAATACCCTTGATAGTTTGCCTGAAAATGTGACTATTGAGCAGGTTATCGAGCATTTGATTTTTGTGGATAAAGTCCGTAAGGGATTGGATGATTCGGAAAAAGGACGGATAAATACTGTTGAAGAGGCTAAAATAAAGCTAAATAAATGGTTGAAATAATCTGGACTGATTTTGCGATTCAAGATTTGAACGAGATCGGGGAATACATCTTTAAAGATTCACCTAAATATGCAGAACTGACAGTTTCAAACTTGTTTGAAGCACCATCAATTTTGATTAATCATCCAAATGCAGGGAAGATGGTTCCTGAATTTTCATCACAATCAATAAGAGAGTTGATTTGTGGAAATTATAGAATTGTTTACAAGATTGTTAATTATGAGCGTATTGATATTTTAACTGTCCATAATTGTTCCCGCTTAATTAGAAATATCATTCAAAATGATGATGATCTTGACCTTTAGTTAATAATATAATTCAGAATGAAAAAAACACTCGTAATCGGGGCCAGCGAAAAGCCCGAAAGATATTCGAACAAGGCGATTAAGGCTTTGTTATCGCACAATCACGAAGTTGTTGCTTTGGGATTGAAAAATGGTGCCGTTGAAGGAGTTACTTTCCATACCGAAAAAAATCAATTTGAAAATATCGATACCGTAACAATGTATGTTGGGCCACAAAATCAGCCGGAATACTATTCATATATTATTGGGTTAAAACCTCGTCGGGTAATTTTTAATCCCGGCACCGAAAATCCTGAATTCATTTCGCAATTAGAGGCGGTGGGTATTTATCCTGAAATCGCCTGCACTTTGGTTCTACTGGCAACCGGGCAATTCGAGTAATGGAAACAATCCAATCTATTCAGGAATTTGAAGAACTTTTGGCCGAACAGGATGCTGTGCTGGCATATTTTTCTACTGAAATCTGCTCAGTTTGCAAAGTTTTGAAGCCTAAAGTTTCAGAAATGATTTCCGAATCATTTCCATTGATGAAAATGGTTTTTGTAGAATCAGATAAACTGCCCGAATTGGCTGCCCAAAACCGTGTTTTTGCCGCTCCAACAGTAGTCGTTTTCTTTGCTGGTCGCGAAACAATCCGCAAAAGCCGGGCCTTTGGCATCGATGAATTACGCGCCGAAATTCATCGTCCGTATTCAATGATGTTTGATTAAAGATTCAGTCATTCAATAGTCATTGAGTCATTTGTAGTCATTCATAGTTTTAAACAGTTTGTTTACAATAAATGACCACTTATGACATGAAATATAATGACCATCAATGACCACTGCGACTGATCACTGACCACTTTTTTCAAACAACCCATCAATCAGCTTATCATCCGTCAGATTTGGCAGTGTAACAATCAGGTTGGGATTTTCCTGCATGGCGCGTTTAATTGCAAATAGGGCTGGTTCGTTTCTGGCCCAGCTACGACGTGCAATCCCGTTGTTCACGTCCCAGTGAAGCATTTGTTTCAATCGCCGACCGGCTTCTTCGGAGCCATCTATTGTCATTCCAAAA
Source organism: Bacteroidota bacterium (assembly GCA_023251435.1). Classification (GTDB taxonomy): domain Bacteria; phylum Bacteroidota; class Bacteroidia; order Bacteroidales; family Prolixibacteraceae; genus Aquipluma. The sequence continues at coordinate 50,731 of JAHEYU010000007.1, read as the reverse complement.
CCACCATTGATCACTTCACCCCAACCCACACCGCCGCCGTTGTGGATAGAAACCCAGGTAGCACCGCGAAACGAATCGCCAATCACATTCTGAATCGCCATATCGGCTGTAAAAGCTGATCCGTCGTAAATGTTGGAGGTTTCGCGGTAGGGAGAATCCGTTCCCGAAACGTCGTGGTGGTCGCGTCCCAACACAATCGGCGCGCTGATAATTCCATCACGGATCGCTTTGTTGAACGCTTCTGCAATTTTGGTTCGTCCTTCGCAATCGGCATACAGTATGCGTGCCTGTGAGCCAACCACTAAATTATTTTTGCCTGCTTCAGCAATCCAGTGAATGTTGTCCTGCAACTGGTTTTTTATTTCTGAAGGAGTTTGTTTTGCTATTTCTGTTAATACCTGAAGTGCAATTTCGTCGGTTTTCTGAAGATCTTCCGGATCACACGAGCAGCAAACCCATCGAAATGGTCCGAACCCGTAATCGAAGAACAAAGGTCCCATGATATCCTGAACGTATGAAGGGTAACTAAAACTTCCGTCAGTTTTGGTTATTGTGGCACCTGCACGTTTGGCTTCGAGCAGAAAGGCATTTCCGTAGTCCCAGAAATACATTCCTTTTGCCGAAAGTTGGTTGATCGCATTTACCTGTCGGCACAAACTTTCATACACTTTCTCCTGAAAAAGTGCCGGATTTTCGGCCATCATCCGGTTCGATTCTTCCAACGAAAGTCCGGCAGGATAATAACCTCCGGCAAACGGATTGTGCAGCGAAGTCTGGTCGGTTCCCAAATCAACAGCAATGTTTTCCGCAGCGAGTTTCTCCCACAGATCGACTACATTTCCCTGGTAGGCCAGCGAAACTGCTACTTTGTTTTGGCTGGCTTTAAGCATCCGTATGATCAGTTTGTCCAAATCTTCAAAAACTTCATCCACCCAACCTTGCTGATGGCGCAAAGCTACCACTTTCGGGTTAATTTCAGCAATCACCGCCACCATGCCGGCAATCACTGCCGCTTTGGGCTGTGCGCCCGACATACCTCCAAGTCCCGACGAAACAACTATTTTACCGGCGATCTGTCCGTCTCCACGCATCCGTGCTGCATTCAGCAAGGTAATGGTGGTTCCGTGCACAATTCCCTGTGGACCGATATACATGAACGAACCGGCAGTCATTTGTCCGTATTGCGAAACGCCGAGCGCATTCATTCGCTCGTAATCGTCGCGCCCCGAGTAATTCGGGATGACCATGCCATTGGTTACCACCACGCGGGGAGCATCTTTGTGCGAAGGGAAAAGTCCCATCGGATGCCCGGAATACATCACCAGTGTTTGCTCGTCGGTCATTTCCGACAGGTATTTCATTGTGAGCCTGTATTGCGCCCAGTTCTGAAAAACAGCCCCGTTTCCGCCGTAAGTGATCAGTTCGTGCGGGTGTTGGGCAACAGCATGATCCAAATTATTCTGAATCATCATCATTATTGAGGCCGCCTGAATTGAATTGTGTGGATAATCTTCCAGTGGACGAGCCTTCATTTCATGGTCGGGGCGTAACCGATGCATGTAAATACGGCCAAATTGTCGCAATTCATCAAGAAATTCAGATGCCAATAGGACATGATGTTCAGGTTTAAAATATCTTAGCGCATTCTGAACTGCCAGCTTCTTTTCCTCCTTGTTAAGTATATCTTTGCGCTTAGGGGCATGATTAACAGAAGGATTGACCGGTTTTGTTTCAGGTAGAATTTCGGGGATTCCTTCCTGTATTATTGATTTGAATTCGGCTTTATTCATAATTTTCAATTGTGGTTCACCTTTTGATGTAGTGCGTATAGCGGTAAAATTGCTACATTCCCCGATAATTTAATGTGAGATGGCAGCAGTTTTGCAACATTTGCCGAACTTATTTTTGTCATTGATTGTTCGGAAATAGTATTGTAAGATTATAAATTAAAAAGTAAATAAAATGAAAAAGACGTGGATTATTCTGGCAGTTATTGCCGTTTTGCTTCTGGTTGCTTATTCGTCGGTTAAAAATTCATACAACAGCATGGTTAGTATGGAAGAAGGAGTGACCGCACAGTGGTCGCAGGTCGAGAATGTTTATCAACGCCGTTCCGATCTGATCCCAAATTTGGTAAATACCGTAAAAGGTTATGCAGATTTTGAAAAAGAGACTTTGACTCAGGTGATTGAAGCCCGTGCAAAAGCTACCTCTGTGAATATTAATCCTGATAAGTTGGATGCCCAATCAATTCAGAATTTCCAGAATGCCCAGTCGGGTTTGTCGTCTGCATTAAGCAAATTGATGGTGGTGGTTGAAAAATACCCTGATCTGAAAGCCAATCTGGGATTTTTGGACTTGCAGGCTCAATTAGAAGGTACTGAAAACCGGATCACGGTTGAACGTATGAAATTCAATGAAAGCGCGCAGGCTTATAATACTTTCATCCGTAAATTTCCTAAAAATCTTTTTGCCGGAATGTTCGGATTCGAAAAGAAAGCATACTTCGAGGCTGATGCTGGTGCTGAGAAAGCACCTGAAGTGAAATTTTAATGCTACTGGCTACTGGCTTCTGGCAAATCCCAGCTGCCGGAAGTTAGTTTCTTATATGATTGTCAGTTCTTTTACCTTTCTGGTATTTTAAGTCAGTCATTAATGGTCATTTATTGTCATTCTGTTGTCATTTCCAGACAACTTAATGACCATCCAATGACCATTGAATAACTTTTATAACAATGGGTAAATTTTCGGATATGCATTTTTTAATAAACAAAAATCCACAAAACCATGTCAGTCGAAAATTTTTTCAGTAAAGAGGAAAAGAAACAGATTACCGATGCAATTGCCAGCGCCGAGTTCAATACTTCCGGAGAAATAAAATTACATGCTGAAGGCTACTGCAAAATAGATGTACTCGACCGGGCAGCTTATGTATTCGGAAAACTTGAAATGCATAAAACAGCGCAGCGAAATGGCGTTTTGTTTTATTTGGCTGTACACGATCATAAATTTGCCATTCTGGGCGATGCCGGAATCAATCAACTGGTTCCTGCCGATTTCTGGGACCAAATAAAGGAAACCATGCTTGGTTACTTTAAAGAAGGAAAATTTGCCGACGGACTATCAAAAGGAATCCTAATGGCCGGAGAACAATTAAAAACCCATTTCCCATTTCATAAAGAAGATGTTAACGAACTGTCGGATGAAATTTCTTTCGATAAAAACCTATAATCATGAAGCAATTATTACTGACTATATTTCTTTCTGTTTTTGTTCTTTCCGTTTTTGCGCAAGACATTCCTGAACGGCCCAATCCACCAAGGTTGGTCAACGACTTGGCAAATGTTCTGTCAGATCAGGAAGAACAGCAGCTGGAGTCTGAATTGGTGCAATTCGATCAGTCGACTTCGACCCAGATAACCATCGTAACCGTACCCAGCCTTGAAGGCAATGAAATATCCGATTTTACATTCAGACTTGGTGAAAAATGGGGAGTTGGCAGTAAGGATAAAAACAACGGGATTGTAGTTGTTTTTAAGCAAAAAACGGGGAACGAAAAAGGTGAAGTATTTGTTGCTGTAGGTTATGGCCTTGAAGGTATTATTCCCGATGCAGTTGCCAACCGCACTGTTGTTGAAAATGAAATGATTCCGCGTTTTAAAAACAATGATATTTTTGGAGGATTGTATGCCGGAACAAAGGTATTGATGAGTTTGGCTGCACAGGAATATACTGCACAGGATTATCAGCAAAAAGCAGGGGGAAAGAAATCGGAAGGCGGCGCATTTTTCATTATTATTCTTGTAATTATAGTTCTTGTGTCGCTGTTTAAAGGTGGCCGGGGTCGCCATTACAATGGAGGAAGCAGCATTCCTTTCTGGATTGCATTGAGTTTGCTGGGAAGCGGCAACCGGGGAGGTGGTTCTTTCGGAGGTTTCTCAGGCGGAAGCGGCGGCTTTGGTGGCGGCGGAGGTGGTTTTGGCGGATTCGGCGGAGGAAGCTTCGGCGGAGGCGGTGCCGGCGGAAGTTGGTAGTTTACTGCAAATTAGCAAAATATGTCTCACAAAAAGTCCATTATAGGTTAACAGACTATAATGGACTTTTTTGGTATAAAATTTGACATAAAATCGTTGGTGATATGGTGTTGGATCTGATCGGTGTGGGGTTGCCCTTTTTTAAATAAACTAAAACCTAAATCAATGAAAAAAACGACCACACTATTCATTTTGCCTTCCCTTTTTCTGATTTTTTTTATTTCTCTTGCATTTTATCCTGCACCATTTCCCAATAACAGCGACAAACAGTTGCTGGCCAAAACCAACCTTTTTAATCTTCAGTTTCCACAGGAAAAAATTTACCTTCATCTTGACAGGCCTTCCTATTGGGCCAATGACGATATCTGGTTTAAAGCGTATCTAAAAAATTCACCAATTCCCGATTGCAATTTGTATGTTGAGCTTCTAAATTCTTCAGGAACGGTTCTTCAGAAAAAAATGTACTGGGCTCAGAATGGTCTTGCTTATGGCGATCTTCATGTGGCCGATACCATTTCGAGCGGAGTTTACCAGATAAGAGCTTATACCAACTGGATGCGCAATTTTGACGATGTATGGTTTTTTCGTCAAAACCTGGTAATCTGGAATCTTCGGGATAAACTTTCGGAGAATGAGCTGAATAATATTAGCCAGAAAGATATCGATTTCCAGTTTTTTCCTGAAGGCGGAACCTTTCTTACTGGTATTTCAAACAAATTGGCCTTTAAAGCAACTGATAATAATGGCAAGGGATTGGAGGTAATTGGTAAAGTTGTTGACGATTTGGACAATGTAGTGGTTGAGTTTAAAAGTCATTTCAAAGGAATGGGCAGCTTTCAGATTCAGCCCAAAGAAGGAAGAAAATACAAAGCTCAGATAACAGTAGCGGGTAATGTTTTACTGAACATTGATCTTCCGAGGGCTCAGGCACAAGGAGTCGCACTGGCAATTAATCCCACAGATACAGATAAAGTTTTTATAAATATTTACGACCGGTCAACAGGAACAGAAACCAATCCTGCAAAAAGCTATTTATTGGTAGGTCAGTCAAATGGTGTGATTTTTTACAGTAAAGAAATCACGATGAATACGGAGGTTTTTAATTTCGAAATTGAAAAGTCGCTTTTGCCAAATGGGATTGTTCAGTTCACTTTATTTGATGAGGAAATGATTCCACGCTGTGAAAGACTGGTTTTCATTAATCATTACGATTTTATAACTGTTGAAATCGAGCCAGATAAGCCTATGTATCGCACCCGCGAGAAGGTTCAAATGGATATTAATACAATTACAGACGATGGAATTCCTTGTTTCTCGAACCTTTCGATGTCGGTGTACAATCCAGAAACACAACTGAAATTAGAAGATTACCCCAATACAATCCTATCCCAATTTCTGCTTAATTCTGAGTTAAAAGGAACAATTGAAGATCCGGCTTATTATTTCAAAGACGATAGCTTTTCCACACTTCTGAATCTTGATAATCTGATGCTTACTCACGGTTACCGGCATTTTGAATGGGAAGCAATCAGAGACGATAAGTATCCTGAAATTCAATATCAACCAGAGGGAAGTATTCAGGTAAAGGGAATTGTAACATCGAGTTTTCAGGGCAAACCTGTTTCTGATGCCCAGGTGACTATGATGTTCGTTAAAAGTCAGTTTGGTCTGCACGATCAAACAACCGATTCCTTGGGTAGATTTTTATTTTCCGACCTGTATTTCAACGACACCGTTTATGTATCACTTCAGGCGGTTAATAAAAAAGGTAGAAGAACAAACTGGATTGAACTGGACAGGAAATCATTGATTTCGCCAAAGGCTGGGTCTTTGCCTCTTACTTACAAATATGATAATGGCAATCAGGTTAATACCACAATCTATTTAAGTGAGGTTAATAGTAGCGTCATTAATAAGAAATGGCATTTAAGTGATACTATTTTATTGGGCGATATTAATGTGATGACAAAAAAGATTAAAAAAGGTGACGGACATGTACGACTATATGCTGATGCCGATTTTGTCTTTGATCTGGATAATCAGGATGATGTTTATGGGAACATATATGATATGCTGGATGGCAGAATACCAGGTGTGAGATTTGATCCGATTGAGAAGAAATTTTGTATAAGGGGAGAAATACCTGCAATGTTGTATCTTGATGCAGTCCCGGTCGATTTTGAGTTGCTGTCAACATTTTCAAGTAAGACTTTCGATAAGATTGAAATATTAAAATTTGCCCCAATGGCTGGCTCTAAAGGAGCAGGTGGTGCTATTTTCTTTTACACCAAGCGGGGAGAAAAGTTTGTGAATGCCCCAACTGATGCATTGGGAATGAAAAGCACCAGAATTATAGGCTATTCTGTTATCCGGAAGTTTTATGCTCCGAATTACGAATCGCAGCAGCCTGCAGAAATGAAGAATGATTTCCGGAGTACACTATACTGGAATCCTATTGTCAGAACAGATTCGCTGGGCAGAACGAATGTATCTTTTTTTAACAGCGATCAACCCGGCGAAGTGCAGGTAGTTGTTGAAGGAATCACCAGTGATGGAAAATTGTGCAGGGGAGTTAGCCGGTACAATGTGACTGATTAATCGTTGTCGGATATAACAGCGTGTTGATCAATTCCGATTTGTGAACGGATCGTTTTATTTCTGATAACCTCAAACATTAAATGGTCGTTTTTCGAAGCTCCTTGCGCCACATGGTGATGCAAGTGGTAACAAATAGCTGCCCATTTCAGGTTGATACGCTTTACGCCTGCGTGCATCATTCGCATGGCAATATCCGAATCTTCGCGTCCCCAGCTGGTATATCGTTCGTCGAAACCGTTGATTTTGATCAGATCGTCTTTCCAAAATGCCATGTGACAACCTCTTAGCCGTTTATAGGTATAACCTGGCCCGGTTATGATTTTATGAAGAAAAGGAATCCGGATGGTATTTAGTCTCGATTGAAGGTCGCCTTCCAGGCATGAAACTACGTTCCTGTGTGTTTTCATGATTTCAGCGGTTTTGGTTGAGCCAAGCCTGACCCTTGTCCCGCAATAGAAAAAACCTTTTGTCGCAAAATTCCGATGATCCACAATGAACTTTGGGTGAAGTATAAGATCGTCATCAATGAAAATAAGGTAATCTCCAGTACTTTTTATCAGGCCGTTGTTGCGACTTCGGGCCAGTCGGTAGCCAACGTCTTCCTGCCAAACATGAATGAACGGAACCGAAAATTGATTCCTGAATTTTTCAATTAAATCGGAAGTCTCTTTTCCTGAACCATCATCGGCCACAATAATTTCATCCGGAAATTCGTCGAGTTCTGCAATGCTTTTCAAACAATGAGAAAGATATTCCGGCTTATTATAGGTGGCAATTATGAGACTGATCTTCATTGTTTAAGCTCTGGTTGTTGGGTTTCGCTAAACAGAAATACACTGTAGAAGAAAATAAAAAAGCTGATTCCCATGTGTGCTTCAAGGTTTGAGTCGGAGAAATTGGCAATACCCAAAATTAGCAACAGCATTACTGCCGGATAATATCGATGTTTGTTGGTCAGGAATAATGGATAAGTCCATGCGAAAATAATCCACAGAAAGCCAAGTATGCCGAATTTGACTAGATAATTCAGGTATTGGTTGTGCGAACTTCCGTAATGTTGCGGATCGAGTTTCGACTGGTTTTTCTGATAGGCATCGATAAATTCCTGTTTCCAGTTTCCGGTTCCAACACCAAAAAGCGGGTGTTCGCTTATGATTGTTCTGGCAGCTTTTACAAATTCGATACGTTGTGCCAGCGATTTCAGGTTCGGATCGCCGGTTTTGAAATAAACATCTAATTCCCAGATTGTTTGATAGATACGCGGATAGAGAGAGAAAAATCGTTGGGTATAAATATGATTGGCAATTCCTTTTTCGATGAAGCGAATGTCATCAGGAAGTAGTTTTGACATCCCGGCAGAGTCTTTCGTCAGACCTTTGGAGGTTAGATAGCGCACTAGCGAAGCCGAAACCGGAAATCCATTAGGGGCGTTTTGGTTATAACCCAACGACGAACGCTGCTCCCAGCTTTTCTTCAACTCTTTCTCGCAAATAAACAACCCTGTATAATGCCCGTTTTCAAGTGTTTTATCTTCTAGATCGTGAAGGTAAATATTTCCATTTTGGGTCCTTTCCGGTAGTTTGGCGGGATCAATTTGTTCGGTATCGTAAAAGCGGTAAATGCACGATCCGAGGTAGAAAAATCCACCAAAAATCAGAACAGGTATCATGGTTAAAGCGAATATTCTCCATTTTCTGATTCGTATTTTCCAAATTACAAAAAACAGATGGACCACCAAAAGCACTGCAAAAGTGACAAGTCCTGTAAGCGATTTCAGGATAAACAGGAACAATATCAGGTAAAATATATCGGCAATAAGCAGTAGCCGTAATTTTTTGCTGATAGAATGGTGGTGGTACAGTTCGTAAAGCAGGATAGAAACACCCAGCAAAATTTGAAAGCTGAACCCAATGTGCGAAACAAACAGAATTTCCCAGATTTCGTGAATGCCAAATTGTTCCCTGAAAATCAATCTGAAAATTGCGATAAGTGAAGCAAGGTTTAAAGCGGCCAAAAATGTAATCAGAACTTTCCGGAAAATTGAATAGCTGATGGAAGGACCGATGGCTAAGCAAAGCGGAACGACCAGAATAAAAGCTGTTTTTTGCAGTTCGTACATGGCCAGTGCCTGGTTTTGGGTGAAAAAGACACCGAAAACATAAACAAAGAAAATGGAGATTATAAGCAGGGCAGCAGGTTGATTTTTAAGTCGTTGAAGCTTTTCGTTGAAACGACCGGTCAGCAGGCATCCAATGACCAGCAGTCCAGCACTCAAACTAATCATGAATTCTGAAAGTGGCAATGATGCTGCAAACAGGAAAACTGAAGCGTAAAAGAAAAGGTCTTTCCAGGTGTAGTTTTTATTCATTTTCGAGGGCATGACTGATAGTCAAAATAAATAAAAAAAGCCGACATAAAGCCGGCTTTTCAAAGTATTTTATGAGTGATTAATCTACTGTTTCTATCGAATCAAGGATATCCTTGTCAACCAGAATACGGCCGCAGTACTCGCAAACGATAACTTTTTTGCGCGATGCGATGTCCATTTGACGCTGTGGCGGGATTTTGTTGAAGCAACCTCCGCAGGCATCACGCTGCACGGTAACAACTGCCAGTCCGTTGCGCGCATTTTTGCGGATACGTTTGAAAGCGGTTAGCAAACGGGCTTCGATATTGCTTTCAATTTTTTCTGATTTAGCTTTTAATCTTTCTTCCTCAATTTGAGTTTCAGCGGTAATTTCTTCCAGTTCGCGTTGTTTGCGATCCAAATCCTCGAGGCGTTCTTTCAAAAGTGTTGCAGATGATCCAATCGATTCTTTTTTCGTATTGAGCTCGATGGTGAACTCACGAATACGTTTTTCCGACAATTCAATTTCGAGTTTCTGGAATTCAATTTCTTTGCTCAAAGAATCGAATTCGCGGTTGTTACGAACATTGTTTTGCTGTTCGGTGTATTTTGCAATCAGTGCTTCTGATTCTTTTATTGCAATTTTTTTGTTGTGAATGGCTGTTTCCAGATCTTTGGTGTCGTCTTCGTAATTGCTGACGCGGGTTTTCAGACCAGTGATCTCGTCTTCCAAATCCTGAACTTCCAAAGGCAATTCACCACGAAGGGTTTTGAATTTGTCGATTTCTGAAACAACATTTTGCAGTTCGAAAAGGGCTCTAAGCTTTGAACTGATTGGCACACTTTTATTTTCGTCTCTAACGTACTGAGTGTTCATACTTATAATTGTTTAACTTTTTTTAAATCAGATAATTTACCGGATTGGTGCTTATTTCCGATAAATGGACTGCAAATTTAGGGAATTTTTTTGTAAGTAATTCATAAAAAACTTCTTTAGTGAATTGTTCACTTTCATAATGCCCAATATCTGCAATAATAATTTGTTGTTCGGCATCAAAAAACTGGTGGTATTTAAAATCTCCTGAAATATAAATATCGGCATTTTGAGCAATTGCCTTGTTCAGGAAACTACTTCCGGAGCCTCCGCAAACTGCCACTTTCTTGATAGGTTTTCCCAGTAATTGCGTGTGTTTAATTACCCTACAGTTAAAAATTTCTTTCAGGTTTTTCAGAAAAACCAATTCATTCATTGGTTCGGCAAGTTCGCCAATCATACCGGTTCCGCCCTGTGTAAAATCATTTTCGAGTGGATAAATATCGTACGCAACTTCCTCATAAGGATGTGCTTCCAGAAGTGCCTGAATTACTTTGTTCTGAATATGTTTCGGGAAAATAGTTTCGATTCGGGTTTCTTCTTCGAAATGAAGTTGATTTTTTTCGCCGATGTATGGATTGGTTTGGTCATTTCCTTTAAAACTTCCCAATCCTGATTGACTGAAACTGCAGGAATCATAGTTGCCAATATTTCCGGCTCCCGCTGCGAATAAAGCTTGCCTGACCTTTTCAGAATCGTTTACCGGCACAAAAGTTACCAGCTTTTTCAGGAAATTCTGCATCGGAATTAACATGCGGCAATTTTGCAGCTGAAGTTTTTCGCAGATTTTGCTGTTCACCCCTCCAAAAACACCGTCGAGATTGGTGTGTGCCGCATAAATGGCTATATCGTTTTTAATTGCTTTTGCCACGCAGCGCTCGATGTAGTTTTTCCCGTTCAGCTTTTTCAATCCTCCAAATATGATCGGGTGATGAGCAACAATCAGGTTTAATTTTCTGCTGATGGCTTCATCCACAATTTCTTCAGTAATGTCCAGTGTAATTAATACTCCAGAAATTTCATCCTCCTGCCGGCCAACAATCAGTCCGCAATTGTCGTACGATTCCTGAAACGACAGCGGGGCAATGGATTCAATAAATTGAGTGATATGTTTGATTTGCATGGACTATTTATCTGATTAAGACTGGGTGAAGCGTAACTTTAAACTTTGAACCTGAAACTTTAAACTGATTTAAAGTTCTTCTTTTATCTCAATCAGCATTCGCCTTATTTCCTGAAGCCGGTTAACAACTTCGTAATTCTGAAGCGTATCTTCTTTGTTTTCTTTTAGTTTTTTTTGTGCTCCTTTAATGGTCATGCCTCTTTCTTTCAGCAGGTGGTATATAATTTTCAGATTTTCGATGTCCTCGTTGGTAAACAGTCGGTTACCTTTATTGTTCTTGTGCGGTTTCAGGATATCAAACTCGTTCTCCCAAAAACGTATGTTGGATGTATTCACTCCAAACAAATCGGCCACTTCGCCGATCGAATAAAAAACTTTCTCGATTTTTGGTTTTTTGTATGGCACGGTTTTAATTTTTAATCAAAAGTTTGACCAATATTTGATGAGATGGTGACCATTTTTTCGTATTCACGGGCATTCAAATCTTTGAAATAGTAATGTTGCGGATTTACTGGCGCCCCGTTTTTATGCACTTCGTAATGTAGGTGAGGTGCCGTCGATGTCCCTGTATTTCCGACGTAGCCAATCACTTCACCGCGTTTTACCTGATCACCTATTTTTACATTGAACCCGCTTAAATGTCCGTAAAGGGTTTGGTAGTCGAATCCATGATCAATTAAAATCCATTTTCCGTAGCCGCTGCCAATGGTCTGCACGTCTTTCACAACACCATCGCCGGTAGCATAAACATTGGTGCCAATTGGCGCGGTAAAATCCATTCCGTAGTGAAACTGTTTGATTTTGTAAATCGGGTGAATCCTGAAGCCCCAACCGGAGGCAGTACTTTTCAGCGATTTGTTCGAAATCGGCATAATTGCTGGCATACTTGCCACAAGCTTTTCCTTGTTGAGCGCCATGTTCATTACTTCATCATACGATTTTGCCTGAATGTAAGCCTGCTTCGAGAGAATGTCCAGTTTTTCAGCAGTTTTAATAACTAACTCCGAATTGTCAAACGATTCGAGCTGCGAATACCTGTTTACACCGCCAAAACCTGCTTTACGAATGGTCGAAGGAATTGGATCGCTTTCGAAAATAACCCTGTACAGATTATTGTCGCGCTGTTCAATTTCGTCGAGTACTTTTTCGACGTTGGTCAAATCTTTATACAGCAATTCGTATTGGGTGGAAAGACGTTCGTTTTCTTTGCTCAGGCTGCGCATCCGGGGCGATTCGTAGAATTGAAGAATACCTATTGCAATTAGCACCGAGGACACCAGTGTAGTTGAAAATAAGGCCAGGAAACGCTTTATTTTTGTTTTGAAGCTTATTACGATTTTGTCGTAGCTAAGTGTGTGAGCATTAAATCTGTACTTGACTTTCGCCATAAAACGGGGTTTATGGAATTTATTTTTCGAGCGGAAACAAATTTAAGTAATTAATCTAACTTTGCAAGATTTTGAAAATTCCGGTTAACAGGATGCAAAACTACTGTTTTCAGTGAAAATAAAAGGCAAGCTTTCGTTAATTGGGGATTTTTAACAATTTTTAAAATAGAAAATACAGAAATAGATGAATTCGAAGGAGATCAGAAAAGCGTTTTTAGATTTTTTTGCAGGCAAGGAACATCAGATTGTAAGTTCGGCGCCGATGGTCGTAAAAAACGATCCGACATTGATGTTTACCAATGCAGGGATGAACCAGTTTAAGGATATTTTTCTGGGCAACCAACCTGCAAAAAGTGTTCGTGTGGCCGATACTCAAAAGTGTCTGAGGGTTTCAGGAAAACACAATGATTTAGAAGAAGTGGGTCATGATACCTATCACCATACCATGTTCGAAATGCTGGGTAACTGGTCTTTCGGCGATTATTTCAAAGAAGACGCGATTAACTGGGCGTGGGAATTACTGCACGATGTGCTGAAAATACCTGCTGACCGCATGTATGCTTCGGTTTTTGAAGGAAGCGACGACGACAAACTCGAACGTGACGATGAAGCCTTTGAATTGTGGCGTAAATATTTGCCTGCCGACCGGATTATCAACGGAAGCAAAAAAGACAACTTCTGGGAAATGGGCGATACCGGTCCTTGTGGACCATGTTCCGAAATTCATGTTGACTTGCGCGACGATGAAGAACGTGCAAAAAGCCCCGGACGCGATCATGTGAACAAGGACAATCCGCTGGTGATCGAAATCTGGAACCTCGTTTTTATACAGTTTAACCGAAAAGCTGACGGACGTCTGGAAGAACTTCCCGACAAACATGTTGATACCGGAATGGGTTTCGAACGTTTGTGCATGGTGGTGCAGAACAAAAAATCAAACTACGATACCGACGTTTTTCAGACTACAATTGCAAAAATTGCCAGTCTGAGCAATAAAAAATACGGCGAAAACCTTCAGGCAGACATTGCGATGCGGGTAATTGCTGACCATTTGCGCGCCATTTCATTCTCAATTGCCGATGGCCAGTTGCCCTCGAACAACAAAGCCGGATATGTGATCCGACGGATTTTGCGCCGTGCTGTCCGTTATGGTTATACTTTCCTCGGGTTCAAAGAGCCATTTATATGGAAACTCGTTGAAGTGCTGAAAGAACAGATGGGCGATGCGTTCCCTGAATTGGTTTCGCAGCAGGGATTGATTGAAAATGTGATCAGGGAAGAGGAAGAATCGTTTCTTCGGACACTCGAAACCGGTATTCGCTTGTTGGATGAGCTGGTTGCCAAAGCCAAACAGGTAGGCAAAACTGAAGTTGGTGGCGAAGATGCCTTCACACTTTACGATACATTTGGTTTCCCTTTCGATTTGACCAGTCTGATCCTTCGCGAAAAAGGAATGACAGTTGACGAAGCCGGGTTCAATTCTGAAATGGAAAAACAGAAAAGCCGTTCACGCAACGCTGCAGCACAGGAAACCGACGATTGGGTGGAGCTGAAAAAGATTGAACAGGTTGAATTTGTTGGGTACGATCAGTTGGAAACTGAAGTTCATATTTCGCGCTACCGCAAAGTCACTCAAAAGGGTAAGGAATTTTACCATCTGGTATTTGACAAAACACCGTTTTACGGCGAATCCGGCGGACAGGTAGGCGATTCAGGATACATTTTAGCCGATGGACACCGCACCAAAATTGTGGACACGCTGAAAGAAAACAATCTGACCATTCACATTGCCAACAAGCTTCCTGAAAATCCTGTAGCAACTTTCACCGCAGTGGTTGATAACGGGAAACGTAAGCTGACAATGAACAATCATACGGCCACCCATTTGCTAGACCATGCATTGCGCGAAGTACTCGGAACGCACGTGGAACAAAAAGGATCGCTGGTGAACAGTGAATACCTTCGTTTCGACTTTTCGCATTTTCAGAAAGTGACCAAAGAGGAGCTGGATCGCATTCAGGCGCGCGTAAATGAAATGGTTCGCGAAAACCTGCTGCTCGAAGAAAGCCGGGAGGTTGCTTTTGATCAGGCCAAAGATTTGGGCGCAATTATGCTTTTCGGCGAAAAATACGGCGATGTGGTGCGTGTCATCAAATTTGGCGAATCGGTGGAGTTGTGCGGAGGAACACACGTTCCCGCAACAGGTCAGATCGGTTCGTTTATAATTACTTCTGAAAGCGCTATTTCAGCTGGAGTTCGACGTCTGGAAGCCATCACAGCCGATCGTGCCGAAGAGTTTGTGAAAAAACATCTGGATGAACTCTCTGAAGTAAAAGGACTGCTCAATAATACCCAAAACCTGAAAAAATCGGTTGAAGATGTGTTGGCTCAGAACAGTCATCTGCAAAAACAAATAGAGGAATTCGAGCGCAAAGCGGCTTCAGGAATTAAGCAGGAACTGAAGAATAAAGTACAGCAAATTAATGGCGTTAATGTAATTGCTGAAGTGATTCAACTCGATTCGGCACAGGCTGTGAAAGATTTGGCATTCCAGTTGAAAGGCGAAGTTGACAATCTGTTCCTTGCTCTGGGTTCTGCAATTGGCGGAAAGCCATCAATAACTGTGATGATTGCCGATCATTTGGTGGCTGAAAAAGGCTTGAATGCCGGAACCATTGTTCGCGAAGCTGCCAAAGAAATGCAGGGTGGCGGCGGTGGACAGGCGTTTTATGCAACCGCCGGAGGGAAAGACCTATCAGGACTTTCCGCTGCTGTTGAAAAAGCGAAATCGTTTGTGAAGTAGAAAAAGTCGGGTGACCTGACAGCGTTTGAAAAACCTGTCAGCGTCAAAAAAAAACCAGAAGAGGATTTCTCCAGTAAGTTGGAATCCTCTTTTTTTATGGAAAAAAATTTGGCGTTGCAATTTTTGTAAATTTACGTCTTGTCAATACTTCAAACCGTTTGTCATGGGAAAAAACTTGGGGAAACGAATCTTTCGAATTATCTGGAAAACTGCTGCATGGTTTTTCGGATTGTCCATCTTTTTTGTGGTTTTCTTTCGGTTTGTTCCGGTGCCTGTCACTCCATTGATGCTTATCCGCTGCGGTGAACAGTTGTTCGCCGGAAAAGAAATGAAGCTGAAACACGACTGGGTTTCTATCGATAAAATTTCCAAACACCTTCCACTGGCGGTGGTTTGCAGCGAAGATCAAAATTTTATGAACCATTCAGGATTCGATATTGAAGCCATTGAGAAATCAGTAGAAGCATCGAAAAAGGGAAAACGACTGCGGGGAGCGAGCACCATTTCGCAGCAAACAGCCAAAAATGTATTTCTTTGGTCGGGCAGAAGCTGGATCAGAAAAGGATTCGAAGTATATTTCACTGTGCTGATCGAATTCGTTTGGAGCAAGGAACGCATCATGGAAGTTTACCTGAACAGCATCGAAATGGGAATTGGCATTTATGGCGCCGAAGCCGCAGCAAATCAATACTGGAAAACCAGTGCCGAAAAACTTTCACGACATCAGGCAGCAGCCATTGCAGCCATATTACCCAATCCCCGGAAATACAGCGCCAACCCTCCCGGCCCGTATGTTCAGGAGCGCATTGGATGGATTGTCGGGCAAATGGGGCAATGGGGAACATTGAAATTCAAATAGGAGGCGAGACTTTAGCCCTTAATTCTTTCAAATCCATATTTCTTCAGAAAAAGCTCGACCTCCTCTTCCCAACTAATCTTTTTATGATGCTCATCCTGATTTTTAATATATTGCCTAACTCTGTCAACATGAGAATGACTTACAGAAACTGCAAAATAATCATCTTGCCAGGAAAACTGACAAGGCAGGATTTTCTGGCTGTTTATCCAGAATGAACTTTCTCCTTTCAGATATTGCATTACAGTGGCCATATTTTGTTGTTTGCCCAAATTAACGAGTGCATGAACATGATCTTCGTGCGCATTGATGTAATCCAAAACAATGTTTTTTTCATTGGCGTTTTCCCTGAAATGTTTTAGCAAGGCCGGACGAAAAGACTTTGGTATAATGCAGGTTTTGTTTTTTGTGCTCCAAACACAATGAAGCCAGATTTTGACATAAGACATATAGTTGTTGTTTTAGGTGGATCCACTAATTTAATGAATATCAGGCATAAATGGGTTGCTAATTTTTTTTTATTTTTTGGCATTGGAAGGGTTGGGCTAAAGCCAGGAAAATGGGATGATCTTCATCCGTCACATGAATGTGACGGCAAAGGATAGTGCTTTGAATAAGGCCTTTCGAGAATATTTTCAGAATGTAAATCAATTATTTTGTCTCAAATTATCATCGAATGTATTGTTATCCTTTGCCCTCTGGCTTTAGCCGACGGTCACAGATGAATTTAACAACACAGGGCTTTTACCTGTAAATTGACATATTTATTGAGAATCTCCATCTATATCTCAACCCAATCCTGCTTTTTGCTGTTATACTGCAACGTCCAATTTATTTCGGACATTTTTTTGTCAAAAATTGTAATCGAATCACTCAATATAAAAATAACTTCCGATGAAGAAATTTCTGAACTTCCTGTTTTCATTCCCTTTTATGGGCTTTTTGTTGTTGATATTGGCTTTTTCGATGGCCATCGCCACTTTTGTTGAAAGCAGTTATGGTACTGAAGCCGCGCAGGGGGTGATATACAAGTCATTCTGGTTCGAATTGATACTCTTGCTCCTTGCGGTAAATCTGTCGGTCAATTTTATCAGGTATAAAATGTACACCCGGCAACGTATCGCAGTCGGATTGTTTCATCTCTCGTTCATTATAATTCTGATTGGTGCCGGAATTACACGTTACATCAGTTTCGAAGGTGTGATGCATATCCGCGAAGGGCAATCGTCCGATTTTATCCTTTCTTCTGATGATTATCTTACGATCAAAAGTAGCGATCTGACTGTGAGCAATACTGTTCTTTTCTCGGAATTGTCCTACAAGGGTTTTGATGAGAAAATTACAATTGATGGCCAAAAGGTCAGGGTGAAATCTGTTGGATTCATCAAAAATGCTGTGCGCACGGTAATGGATCATCCTACCGGAGCAGAACTGATTGATTTTGTGATTTCTGCTGGACAGGGACGCGAGAATTTTGTTTTCGCGAAAGGGAACCAAATCGATCTTGGTTCATTGGTGGTTGGATACGAAGTTCCCAATGCAAATCTTCAATTTTTTAACCGGGGCGACAGTCTTTTCCTGGTTCCTGACCGGGCGCTCGAAATACGTTCAATGACCGGAGGAGAGCCTGTACCCGTGAATGCAAACGATACGCTGGCCGTTATGCCGATGAACCTGTATGCCATCGATAATTATATGTTGATTGTAAAGAATTTTCATCCCAAAGCTGTGATTCGTGTTGCCAAAGATGCTTCAGGAAATACTGCTGAAGATGCCGTGGTTCTTGAGATTACTGATGGATCGAACAAACAGGTGGTAAACGTATTTGGTCGTCATGGAATGAAAGGCGAGCCTTTTGCTGTAACTGTTGGCAATACAAAATTGGAGATTACTTATGGCGCCGATCCGATTTACCTGCCTTTTGCGCTGCAATTGGTCGAGTTTCAGCTTGAAAAATATCCGGGATCAGATAGTCCGGCGTCATTTGCAAGTGAATTAATTTTAAAGGACTCGGAGAGAAATATTACACGCAACGAAAGGGTTTTCATGAATAATACACTCAATTACCGGGGATATAAATTCTTCCAGTCGTCCTACGATCAGGATGAAAAAGGCACCATCCTTTCGGTGAATGCCGACGGATTGGGAACAATCGTAACTTACATCGGATATTTCCTTTTGGGACTTGGATTTATTCTGGCATTGTTCAGCAAAACAGCCTATTTCCACCGGCTGATTGTTCGCTTAAATGAGTATTCCAAAACCACGGCTTCGCTTGTTTTTCTATTATTGCTCCTGAATGTAGGTCAGGCTTCGGCAAATAGTTCTGAAATAGCTGGTATTCCTCCAATTGATGCAGAACTAATCAAAGATTTCTCCGGATTGTGGGTTCAGGGCCCCGATGGACGAATAGAACCGGTTTCGACACTGGCTTCGGAAGTACTCCGGAAAGTTACGCGCAAATCAGATTTCTACGGTCGTTCAGCTGAAGAGGTAATGTTGGGATTGCATCTGTATCCTGAACTTTGGAGAAATGTTTCGCTCGTAAAAGTTTCAAACGATAAGTTGAAGGAAATGCTTGGCGTCACCGAAGGCCGCATTCCGCTGACTTCTTTTTTCGATAACGATGGAAATTACAAGCTGCTTGAACCGGTAAAAGCCGCTTATGCCAAGGCACCCGCTTTCAGAAATATGCTTGAAAAAGAAATCATCAATGTAGATGAACGGGTAAATATCTGTTTCATGGTAATTAACGGCGATATGTTTGCACTGTTTCCGGGTCCTACAAAAGAAGACAAATGGCTTGCCACCGGGGGAACTCCTGTTGGTTTATCTTCACAGGATTCGCTGTTTGTAAACCGTGGGTTCGAACTTCTAAAGGAATCGATTAAAGGCAATGGTGAAATAAATAGCCGGCAGATTCTTGAAGCAATTGCTAATTATCAGGCAAAATTTGGCGCGGAGTATTTGCCCACCGATACCCATAAAAAAACGGAAGCTATCTACAATAATATAAACCCGTTTAAACGTCTGTTCCCTGTTTATTTACTGGTTGGATTCGTATTGCTGATCGTTTCGTTTGTGAATATTTTCAGGCAAAAAAGCATGGGTTCAAAAATGCGTATTGCCTTCACTTCGTTGATAAGCCTGGGATTTTTGATTCATACTGCAGGTTTGGCAATGCGCTGGTATATTGCAGGTCATGCTCCGTGGAGCAATGGATACGAATCGATGGTTTATGTTGCATGGGCAGCCATGTTGGCAGGTTTAATTTTTGGCCGGAAATACCCGATGGTTCTTGCAACTGCTGCAATGCTTTCAGGAATTACACTTTTTGTGGCCCACCTGAACTGGATGAACCCTGAAATTACACATTTGGTGCCGGTTCTAAACTCCTACTGGCTGATGATACACGTGGCAATTATTACTGCCAGTTATGGTTTTCTGGGATTGAGTGCGTTCATTGGCCTGTTGGTGCTGGTTCTGTATAGCATCAGCAATGCGCAGAACAGCAAAAATGTGAAAGGGTTTATACTTCAGCTTACGGCAATCAGCGAAATGTCGGTCACAATTGGTTTGTATATGCTCACCATCGGTACTTTTCTGGGTGGCGTTTGGGCCAACGAAAGCTGGGGCCGGTACTGGGGCTGGGATGCGAAAGAAACCTGGGCGCTGATTACTGTTGTGATTTATTCATTTATCGCTCACATGCGCCTCATTCCTTCGCTTAAAGGCATCTTCAACTATACGATTGCCTCTGTCCTTGGTTTTGCTTCGGTGCTGATGACCTATTTCGGTGTGAATTACTATTTGAGTGGCTTACATTCTTATGGCCGCGGTTCTGTCGATTCAGTTCACTGGTCGGTTTTTGTAATGATTGCTGTTATTGCCGGATTAATGCTTATTTCAAATTTCAAACAAAAGAATCTGGAATTTGAAAACTGAGTATTTATCAGAAATTTAGTGCCAAAGAATTTTAAAGTTTGATTTGTGTTAATCTGTTGATATGTAACGTTTAACGTTTTATGTGAAGTTGGAGGGATAGAATACAGGTATTTTTTGATTTTTAGCTTTTCACCCAAAAGTCAAAATAGTTTTATATTTAGAGGCTTGTTAAAAAAACTAAACTATAAAACTATGGCAACCCTTGTGAAAAGAACCTTCGATATTTTAGACAAATGTCTTCAGGAATTTCCGCGAAAAGATGCATTGGGCGGAAAAGACACCAAAGACTGGTATGTTTACAGCACCGCCGAATATGTTGAAAAGTCGCATCAGTTCGCAATGGGATTAATGCATTTAGGGCTGAAAAAAGGTGATAAAGTAGCAACAGTAACAACCAATCGTCCGGAATGGAATTTTGCTGATATGGGAATGGCTATGACGGGCATCGTACATGTTCCGATTTATCCGACAATTGGCGAGGAAGAGTACAGTTATATACTCGAACATGCCGAAATAAAAGCTCTTTTTGTAGGCGATAAAAAACTGCACGAAAAGTTAAGTCCGCTGGTCGCCCTGTTACCCGAAATTACTCATGTTTATTCTTTCGAGAAAATTGATGGAGTTCCTTATTTTGAGGAATTGATTGAACTTGGAGAAAGCCAAAAAGGAGAATTAGCCAATCAGTTGGAGCAAATTAAAAGCGAGGTTGATCCTGAAGATTTAGCGACCATCATTTATACTTCAGGAACAACAGGCGTTCCAAAAGGAGTGATGCTTACACACACCAACCTTGTTTCGAATTTTCTGGAACATTCGCAAATGCACCATTTAGGTAAAGATCACCGTGTAATTAGTTTTCTGCCTCTTTGCCACGTTTACGAACGCAGTGTAAATTACCATTTTCAGTACAAAGGAATGGGCGTTTATTATGTCGGAAATCTCGGGCAAATTGTTTCGGCTATCAAGGAAATTAAACCTCACATGTTTAACTCGGTACCTCGTTTGCTCGAAAGGGTTTACGATGGTTTTGTGTCGAAAGGCAAAGAACTGAAAGGAATCAAAAAAGTGATTTATTTCTGGGCGCTGAACCTTACCCGGCATTTTGAATACAACAAAAAGTATAATTTCTTCCTGAAAATCAGGATAAAAATAGCCGACAAACTGATTTATTCGAAATGGAGAGAAGCGCTCGGCGGAAATATTGTTTATGTAGTTTCGGGAGGAGCTGCTTTACAACCACGAATTGCCAGGGTTTTGGGAATGGCGGGTATGTTAAACCTCGAAGGTTATGGCTTAACCGAAACTTCGCCCGTAATTGCTGTAAATAATCCAGCTACCGGATCCATGAAAATTGGAACGGTTGGCGAGGTACTGAGCAATGTGCAGCTGAAATTTGCCGAAGATGGCGAAATACTTTGCAAAGGTCCCGGCGTAATGAAAGGCTATTACAAAGCGCCCGACCTGACTGCCGAAGTAATTGATGAGGACGGCTGGTTTCATACAGGCGATATCGGGATACTGGAAGATGGTAAATACCTGAAAATTACTGACCGTAAAAAGGAAATGTTCAAGCTTTCGGCGGGTAAATATATTGCTCCTCAGATGATTGAAAACAAACTGAAAGCTTCGTTTTTTATTGAACAGATCATGGTAATCGGAGCAGGTGAGAAATTTGCCAGTGCGCTTATTTCACCCAACTTTGTTTATTTGCATGAGTGGTGCAGTCAACGAAGAATTCACTTTCAGAACAACGAAGAGTTGATTCAAAATACCGAAGTACTTGCACAACTTCAGAGAGAGGTCGTCACAATCAATAAAACATTGGGCGAGCACGAAGAAATCAAACGGTTCAGGCTGGTGAGCGACGAATGGACTCCGCAGAGCGGGGAATTGTCGCCAACATTAAAGCTGAAAAGGAACTACGTGGCGGCGAAATACAAAACAATCATCGACGAAATTTATTCAGTTTCCAAAGAACAGCCTGGCGGCAGGTTCAGACTGCCAAAAATCAACATGAATTTCGATATTGACGCATTTATCAAGAGATTGAAGATGTAGGGAAGTTTCAAGTTTCAGGTTTAGCTTTTAAAAAACTGACAAGAAATGAATCCGAATGTTCCAAACACCACAGACGAGTATATCGTTGGTTTTCCGGACGATATACAACTGATTCTTAATCAAGTAAGGGCAACCATTAAACAGGCTGCGCCGGATGCAGAAGAAAGTATAAGTTACGGAATGCCAGCTTATAAGTTAAAGGGGAAAGTGCTGGTCTATTTTGCCGGATTTAAAAACCACATCGGCTTTTATGCCACTCCTTCCGGACATACAGAATTTGCGAAAGAACTATCAAAATACAAGCAGGGAAAAGGATCCGTCCAGTTTCCGATCAACCAGCCAATTCCTTATGAATTGATTGCCCAGATTGTAGAGTTCCGGGTATTTGAAAATCTGGAAAAAGCGAAAACAAAGAAGAAATAAATCAAAAACAAAAGTTCCAAATTCCAGGCTGTGCTAACCTGAAATTTGGAACTTTTGAATTATGTATTAGTTCAATGTTTCTGTTGAGTTTAAGTTTTGTATAAATGGAATGCAAAAACTTTAAACTTTAAACCTTGAACTTTAAACTTCTTAGTTTCTTTTCCGTCTTGGACGATCGCCACGGTCGCCACCTCTGTCGCCACGATCGCTAAATGCAGGTTCTCTGCGAACTTCTCGACGTCCTCCAGCATAACCACCTCCGCCACTATTTCCTTCTCTACGGAAAGATGTGCGCTCGCGTGGTTGGGTTTCAGCAGTCGATTCAACTTTGCCGATATTGATTACATGGCCTTCAATCACCACATTATTCAATGCTTTTACCAAATCTTTTTCGAAATTGCTGTCAACTTCAAAGAATGAAAATTTACGCTGAATATCAATTTTACCGATTTCAACATTCCTGCGGCTTGAGTATTGGTTGATCAGACCGATCAATCCGGAAGCGTTCAGGTTTTGTTTTTTTCCGGCGTTGATAAACAGTTTGGAGAAACTCATGCGATCGCCACCACGGTCACGGTCGCTGCCGCGGTCGTTGCGCTGGAACGAATCGCGCGGGCCTTCAGCCCGTACGTTCAGGTCGCGTGAATTCTTGTAATAATCAAGTAATTGATTGAATTCGAGCGATACAAAATGTTTAACGATATCGTCATGGCTCATTCCTTCAAATTTTTCAAGAATCTGCGGAAGGTATTTTCCTATTTGAGTTTCGTTGATTTCAACGTTTTGTACACGGTCAATCAGGTGAAACAATTGTTTTTCGCAGATTTCGTCTCCGCCCGGAACCATTTTCCGCTCGAATTTCTTCCTTGCAATCTTTTCAATTTGTTTCAAACGACCTGTTTCTTTCAGGTTGATAATTGAAACTGAAATACCGCTTTTGCCAGCTCTTCCGGTACGTCCGCTGCGGTGAATGTACACCTCATGATCGTCAGGCAAAGAATAATTGATAACGTGGGTCAATTCGGTAACATCCAGTCCGCGTGCAGCCACATCGGTTGCAACCAGCATTTGCAGCTGTTTTCCGCGGAAACGTGCCATTACCTGGTCGCGCTGTGCCTGCGAAAGATCGCCGTGCAAAGCATCGGCATTGTATCCGTCGGCCATAAATTGTTCGGCCACATCGCGGGTTTCCATTCGGGTGCGGCAGAAAACAATCGCGTAACAGTCTGGATAATTATCAGCAATACGTTTTAATGTTTCGTATTTATCTTTGGCCTGAACCATGTAATAATGGTGTTCCACGTTTTCGGCTCCAGCATTTCTTTTTCCTACTGAAATTTCAATTGCATCTTTAAGATAATTGGATTTCATGGAGGCAATTTCGGTTGGCATGGTAGCCGAGAACAGCAGTGTCTGTTTTTCTTTTGGAGTGGTTGACAAAATGGCGTCCAATTCTTCTTTGAAACCCATTGTCAGCATTTCGTCCGCTTCGTCAAGAATCAGCCAGCGAATTGCAGAGATGTTCAGCATTTTACGGCGGATCAAATCATGCACACGTCCGGGAGTGCCAACAACAACTTGTCCTCCGGCTCTCAGTTCCCTGATTTGTTTGGTAATATCGGCGCCACCATAAACCGGAATTGTTTTAAACCCGGGAATGTATTTCGAGTATTTGTCCATGTCGCGGGTGATTTGTAGACACAACTCACGGGTTGGACAAAGGATCAATGTTTGAACCTCTTTGATTTGCATCGAGGTATTGTTGATTACTGGGAGTCCGAATGCGGCGGTTTTGCCGGTTCCGGTTTGGGCCAAAGCCACTAAATCATTGGTTGATGAAATCAGGTGCGAGATAGTTTGCTCCTGAATAGGCGTAGGGTTTTCGAACCCCATTTCAGCGATCGCCTTTAAGATTTCCGGCTTTAGGCCAGTTTCTTCAAATGTCATATTAAATCCTTTTAAATTGTGAATCAGCAAAACGCTGATCCCTGTAATGGAAGGAGACAGTTAGATGCTCCTGCCATAAACCAGGCAAAAAGGAAATTAACCGACCCCTAAAATCTGGGCGCAAAGGTAATTTAATTTTCTATATCAAAACAGTTTGATTTTTAAACTCCTGAAAACAAGCCTGAATTAACACAAAGACAACATTTCTCAGCATCAGAGGTGCGAAATATTTGTAGAAACAGAAAATGAATGATGAATGAGGTTCGCTATATGGCGCTGAACAAAGCATTGAAGACCTTTCGGACGTAACAGAAACGTTCTTGAAAAAGTAGTTACATAGGAGGTTTGTTCTGTTTTCTGACGATGAATCTGGAATCTGTAAGAAACGATTAACCTGTATTATAAGTGTAACCGTTTTCCGTTTATCTTTGTTGCCCAAATGAAACCAAAAAATAATATGTCAGGAATCACCTTTCGTTCGTTACTGAAAATAATCTCAATAGCTGCGATTTTTATCGGGATATTCTCTTGCGGCAATCGTACTGCCGGAGATAAAAGTAAATCCGCCTCTGATTCGGCGGTTGTTTCTATTGAAGAGCCTGATGATTTAGGCGATTTACAGCAGGTAAATGGCATTTTGGTTTCTCCTGAAAATCCAAGTCCGGGTGAAACATTTCGTGTAATGGTAACTGGTGGTAAAAGTATTCGGAAAGCAAAAATCGAGGTAAACAGTCCTTCCGGAGAAACTAAAGCGGAGAAAAGCAGGAGCGGAGAGGGATTGCCTTATTGGAGGATTGACGAATTTATTGCCGGAACAGAAGGCAATTATAAGCTTACTTTTCAAACCAAGACAACGACTGAAAGTCTTGAATTTACAGTAACCGGGAAGCCAGCGATTTCAACATCACAGTCAGTTTGGAAAACGAAGCAGGGCTGGGACAGCAAAGCGGAAGCGCTTTATTCTGCATGGGTAAATGCCTTGTTTCAGGGAACAGATGAACGATCGTCGTGGGGTGCACTGAATGAAATTACACAAAATCAGGAGCTTAATTTTCTATATAACCACCACTCTCTGGGCGAAGATGACGCTTCGGGCAAAATCAAAGTGCTGATGGAACCCGATTGTGCCGATAACCCATATTTTCTGCGGGCTTATTTTGCATGGAAGCTTGGACTTCCGTTCGGATATCATGAGGCAGATCGGGGAGGTTTGGGGCGAGCGCCAAAAACAGGACGATGGATTACCAATGAGGTAATCTTATCGAAATCAAATCCGATTCAGAAATTCAACACATTTGCGAGAATGGTGATGAATGGAGTTCATTCAGGAACCGCCCGAACCGCACTTGACAACGAAAACTCGGATTATTATCCCGTCTCGCTTAGCAAGGAGACTATTCGCCCCGGAATTGTATATGCCGATCCTTATGGACATACGCTCATTCTGGTAGGTCAGTTGCCTCAAACAGACGATAGTCCCGGGGTTCTGCTTTCTGTTGATGCCCAGCCTGACGGAACGGTCGGAATCAAACGTTTCTGGAAAGGAAATTTTTTATTCAATACGAATGAAGCGGAAGTGATTGGCGAACCCGGATTTAAGGCATTCCGGCCAATTGTTGTAACTGAAGGCAAGCTAAGGCTTTTGAAAACCGAAGAGATCACCGCTGAATCAGGACTGCTGCCATTTTCACTTCAGCAAAAGGGAATGGAAAGCAATGTATTTTATCACACAATGGAACAGATCATTAATCCGGAACCGCTTGATCCTGAAATGGCAATGCTCGATTTGATAAAAGCATTGCACGAACAGCTTGTTGTGCGGGTTACATCGGTTGAGAATGGCGAAAAATACATGAAAGCGCATCCCGGAACGGTAATTCCGATGCCGGGTCGGGCTGCAGGAGTGTTTCAGACGGGCGGCGTTTGGGAAGATTTTTCGACCCCAAACCGTGATTTGCGCCTGTTAATCGCGATGGACGCGGTACTCGATTTCCCGGACAAAGTTATGCGCACACCCGACGATTATAAAATACCCATGCTGCAATCTCAGGAGAAGGTAAAAGAAAATTTACAGGAACTCCTAAACAAGAAGTTGACAGAACTTTCGATTACATATACCCGAAGCAACGGAACTGATCAGGTTCTGACAATTAGTGAAATATTGAAGAGGCGTGATGCATTTGAAATGGCTTACAATCCGAACGATGGCGCTGAAATTCGCTGGGGAGCGCCCGAAAACAGTGAAGAACGATCGACTTGCAAACGTCGTGTGCCTGCCAGCCAATTGGAAAAAATGCAGTCGGTGCGTGTATGGTTTCAAAAAAGGTTGCATCCGCCGACATAGGAAGTAGGCAGTAGTAGTGCGATCTCTTAGATTGGAAACTGCGACTGAACACTGAACACTTTCAAATCTTTCTCATGTTGAAAAACTCCCTTAGTTCTTCCTTTCTCTCTTTGGAAAGATTGTGCCAGCGAATTCCCTGAACCGCTCCTTCAAGTGCTTGTAACATGCTCAGGCAAGCTGTTTCGTCGATGGTTTGCAGGCGGATAAAGGCTTGCTCGCTGCCAATGGCTTTCAGTTCTTCCGGAGTGGTAATCCCAACCTGAAAGAGTTTTTCTGAAACTACCTTGCCAATATTTGGTAATTGGGTTAACGCGATTATTTGTGTCATTTATCGAGATGATTGTTAGAAAGTTGATTTTGAATACGAAATTAAGCAATTCTGAAATTACTTCTGAAACATCTATTGCAGGTCTTTTCCATGTAATTTATCTAATGTTTGTTAACAGAACTGCTTTTAACCTCCAATCTGTTTTCCGGAAGGAACAATTTTTGGTTATTTTAAACTGTATTCCAAATACGGAAATTAAATGATTCCAAAAACCTGTATTCTATTTTGTAAATGTGGCGCCGGAGTAATCACTTCAGATAAATCAGAACAAATCAAATCGATGTTGGAGTCACTCGAGGCTGACCTTTTCCAGTTAGACGATTTTTGTGGAATTGTTCTTAACCGGAAGGATTTCATCAGGGCAATCGATCAGAAATACGACCGGAAAATAATGGTTGCCTGCTATCCACGTGCAATTAAAAACCTGCTGGCACAAAACGATTTGGAACTTTCGGGATTGGAAGTTTTGAATTTCAGGGAACTTTCTGCTCCGGAAATTGAATCGAAACTCAAAAATGATTTTTTGTTTGCTGAAGGAAAAGCTACCGAAACCTCTGTAAAGAGCGGGCTCGATGTTCCGGCCTGGTATCCGGTGATCGATCAGCCACTTTGCATCGACTGCGGAAAATGCTTTAAATTCTGTTTATTCGGTGTTTATACGTTTGGGAATAAAGAACTAAAAGTAGTGAATCCGCTGGCATGTAAAAATAACTGTCCGGCCTGCGGGAGAAACTGCCCGACATCGGCAATTATTTTTCCGCGATTAAAAGAAGCCGGTGTTTTGGCTGGTGCCGAACCGGATAAAACACCAAAGACCAGCGAATTTGCGTTGGATAACAGTATCATCTCGACCTTAAACAAACGTTCAGCATTGCGAAGGAATATTTTTAGAACTGGTTTGCTGGAGCAAGCCGAGGCTGAACGACAGAAAGCAATTGAAGAGATGAAAGCAACTTCAGGAACGGATAAAAGCAGTTCGAAATAGAAATGTTAATCAGGAATTAATTTAATTTATCCAATCAAGCACTTACCTTTGGATTTTAATTCAAAACCTTATCCTGATTATTATGAATCTCGAAATACTTTGCACTCAAGTTCAGACATTGGCCCGCGAAGTTGGCCGGTTTATTTTTGATGAGCGCCTGAAATTTACCTCCGACGATATTATTCACAAAGGAAAATCCGACATGGTTACTTATGTCGATAAAACGGCAGAGTCGAAAATTGTGACTGCTTTGCGCGACCTGCTGCCCGGTTCAGGGTTTATTGCTGAAGAGGGAACTGCCCACGACAATGGCGAAAAGTTCCGCTGGGTAATCGATCCGCTCGATGGTACGACCAATTTCATTCATGGTATTTCGCCGTTTGCTGTGAGTATTGCACTCATGGAAGATCAGGAAATTGTGATGGGTGTGATTTACGAAATAAGCCTCGACGAAATGTTTTATGCATGGCGTGGCAGCAAATCTTTTCTGAATGGTCGCGAAATTCGGGTTTCAAATGCAGCAACAACCGCCGATGCACTGATAGCCACCGGATTTCCCTACTACGATTTCTCGAAGCTCGATAATTACCTCGAAGCAATGAATTTTTTCATGCGTAATTCTCACGGCATGCGTCGTTTAGGATCGGCAGCAGCTGATTTGGCTTATGTGGCTGCCGGAAGATTCGAAGGTTTTTACGAACATGCCCTGCACTCGTGGGATGTGGCTGCCGGAATTATCATCATCAAACAGGCAGGTGGCAGAGTGTGTGATTTTAATGGTGGAGAAAATTACCTTTTCGGCGGCGAAATGATAGCCTGTAACGCCAATTATTTTGATGAATTTTATGAGATTGTAAATAAACATCTGGGGTAAACTTTTACTAAATTGCAACCAACTAACAATCAAAATAAAATGGTAGAAAAAGAAATTTCCCTCATTAATAAACAGCTCGAAAGCCTGACTGCCAAAAACTTCGATCTGGAAGCATGGAAAAGTCATACCGTAATTTTTCTTGAACGTATTTTCGGAAAAGAAAGCAGTAAAGTTCGGATGATCAAAGAACTTAATTACAATTATTCGAGCTGGAGTTTGCGCGATGCTGCCGGTACAGGCAAAGATGCCGATCCGGTGATCATGAAAGCGCGTGAAATATTGGAAGCCACCAAACTTGAATTGGAGCACCTCGGAATTCCGAAACAGGAAGAAGAAAACCAGAAAATCTGGTCGTTGCTCGAAGAGGAAATGACGGGCAAACAGATTCGCGAAATCAAACTTGTTTTGCAGTCGGACGACCCGGAAAAAATGGAGAAAATCGCCAACATGATTTACAACCTTGAAAAGGAAAATATGGCGGTAGTGCTGGCCAAGTTGCTTATTCCGTAAAATCAAATGTTCAATGTTCAGTCGCAGTAACCAACTATTGTTGCGAGTTTCGGGATACGGGTTGCGAGTTTTGCTTTTACCCGAATCTCGTAACCCGAAACCCGCAACAGAATAAATCAATGCTTCAGTCTCTAATGAACCCTAAAGTAGCCATTGTCATACTCAATTGGAACGGAGCTGAGCTGTTAAAGCAGTTTTTGCCTTCGGTAATTGAATTCAGTAAAAATGATTCAACCAAAATTATTGTGGCCGACAATGGTTCAACCGACGACTCGCTGCAAATCCTTCAGCAAAATTTTTCGGAAGTAAAAATTCTAGACCTAAAGCAGAATTACGGTTTTGCACGCGGTTACAACGAAGCGTTGAAACAAATTGAAGCCGATTATTTTGTGATCCTGAATTCGGATGTGGAAGTGACTGACGGTTGGCTGGAATCCCCAGTCAGATTAATGGAATCGGACAAAAATATTGCAGCGGTTCAGCCTAAAATATTAAGCTATCAGCAAAAAACTCATTTCGAATATGCGGGTGCTGCCGGTGGGTTTATCGACAAGTTTGGCTATCCGTTTTGCCGGGGACGGATGTTTAACGAACTGGAAGCCGATAATGGTCAGTACAACGATACTGTCGATATTTTTTGGGCAACCGGTGCATGCATGTTTGTCAGGGCAAAGTTGTTTGTCGAGAATGGTGGTTTCGACGCCGATTTCTGGGCGCATCAGGAAGAAATCGACCTTTGCTGGCGTTTGAAAAACAAGGGATACCGAATCGTTTATACTCCGGAAAGTGTTGTGTATCATTTAGGTGGCGGCACTCTTTCGTACGACAATCCCCATAAATTATTCCTGAATTTCAGGAACAACCTATGGCTTTTATACAAAAATTTACCTGGGAATCGGCTTCTTTATACGCTATTTGTCAGGATGATTTTGGATGCAGTGGCAGCCTTTAAACTACTTGCAGAATTCAATCTGAATGGAATTGTAAGCGTTTTAAAAGCACATTGTCACTTTTACTTGTCCATTCCCGCGTTGAACCGAAAAAGGACATTAACTCGTCCGAAAAAACACTCAAAACTTCCTAAAGAGATCATGCCCACCAGCATTGTTTACCAATTCTATTGGAAGAAACAGAAACAATTTAAGACCTGGTTATAGCAATTTGTGTTGCCCATTTTCTGAATTCGATGGCACGATACGAATTTACCCTTTAGCTCGCCCGATTCAAATTTCTTTTTTATACCGATTAAAGAAATATAACAGTCCAATCTTCGCACACTCGATTGGACTTTACATTTCTATTCATCGGCATTATACCAGAATGGGTTTGGACTGATTTAGATTTGCATTTGGTATTAATTGTTTGGTTCTCGAAACCAATCAGATTTTTTCTCATAAAAGCAACCAGTCACCTTATTTCTGCATCTTTACATTAAAATTAAATTACAACTCATGAGCCAGACTTTCGCGCAAATCAACTTACTATTTTTGTTTGTGGTCATCACGCTTTCAGGTTGCAATGAAGTTGAACCGAATGCTTCAGTTTTTGATGAAATCCAATTTCCAAATGAGAATGCACTGAGTTGGGATTATCCTGTGAAGCCCGGATCAGAAAAGTGGAAAACATTTCAGTCGGGAATGGAAATGGTGGAAGCTTGCCAAATCCCGAAAAGTGTGCTTTCAGGGCTGTCAACGGAAGAATTACTTCTGATCTGCCTAAAATATCCTTTATTATTGGATATTGGCGCTTTCAACTTTTTTTCTGACGGTTATGCCGCCTATGAAAGAAATTTTAACGGCATAAGAGAATTTTATCAGAGAAGCGATGCCGCTGTGGTTATTTACAGTTACTACAAACAGTTAACCCTTGACAACGCGAAAATGTATTCCTCCATCTTTTTTATTTTCAGGATTTCTGTAGTTGAATATATCCTTTCTGCCCCATCGGTAATTTCAAAATTTTCAGCACAACAGAGAAAAGAAGTAGCTACTGAATTAAATTCAAAGCTTAATCTCAAAAAATCTCAACCGGGTGACTTTCCGCATAATTATCTGAATTCAACTTACCGGGCCTTAATCCCAATTATTAAAAGTGATTCTAATGGTAACCTTTCTTCCGAAGATGCCAAACTTGCTGGCTATTTTACCGGAGTAGGTTTACCTCCTGAAAAAGTAATTAAACAAGTTGAAGAAATGATAACAAGCTATTTGTCATCAAAATAGAATCCCTTTTATTAAGAAAAGATGAAAACACTTTTTCAATTGTTTGTGATTACCGTATTTTTCACTCTTTTTAATCGATGTGACAAAAATGAACCAAATCCGGGTCTGGATGACTTTTGTACTGTTGCACCCGCTGGCTGGGACTGTGAGATCATTCAGGAAAACTTCAACCTAAACGACATTCCCAAAAATACGGAACAACCCATGGCGATCATTAAATACATTAACCGGGATAAAAAATTTACCTCCTTCGGCAGTACAGAAGTAAATCCTTCATTGATCCTCAATTTCCACCCCATCGCTAAAAAAGAGGAATTGATTCGTTTCATCCGGTCGCAACAAATCTTCTCGTGGTGTATCCCGATTTATTATGGCGAAACCAAAGCGTATTTTATCACCACTTCTCCATGTTTTATAAACGGAGGTTCATTTTCATCTGATGCAAATTTGGCCCTGGCCGATTTACAAACAGCATTAAAAAGCCTGATTTTGGTTGCAAATTATGATTTCATCGGGCAGTAGATTACCGCATGTCTGAACTTTTCCATTTCTGCGTGTACTGAATAGAAAAATTTCAGACATGAATCAGCAACAGATAAACAACGTGACCGGATGGGTCGTTTTCTGCCTTTCACTTTTCGTTTACATTCTCACTCTCGAACCAACACTTAGCCTCTGGGATTGCGGCGAATTTCTGGTATCTGCCTATAAACTGGAAATTAACCATTCCCCCGGTGCACCATTGTTTATGCTTCTTGGACGATTTTTTTCCCTATTCAGTTTTGGTGATCCGACAAAGGCTGCCTACACCATAAATCTCGTTTCGGCAGTTTCGAGTGCTGCAACAATTTTGTTCTTGTTTTGGACCATCGTATGGCTGGTTTCAAAAATAGAGCAAAAACAAGAAAGATTATTTCCAATGCCTCTGAAGTTTGGAGCAGCAGCCATTGGAGCTTTGTCGTTTGCTTTCACCGACTCGTTCTGGTTTTCGGCAGTTGAAGCCGAAGTTTATGCACTTTCATCCTTATTCAGCGCCATTATTCTTTGGGCGGCAACCCGTTGGGAACGCGAAGCTGATGAGCCCAATTCTTCGCGCTGGATTATACATATATTCTTCCTGGCTGGACTTTCCATCGGAGCACATTTATTGAATTTACTGGTTATTCCGTCAGTTGGTCTGATTATCTATTTCCGGAAATACAAGTATTCGCTAAAAGGACTGTTCACCGCCCTCATCATCAGCGGAATTGGAATTATTGCTTTACTAAAATTATTGATTCCCGGACTACTTGACCTTTCCAAAAATCTGGAATTGTTTTTCGTCAACGAACTTCATTTTCCCATTCATTCAGGATTGTTTACCTACCTCATTTTGTTGGTTGGAACAATAATAGCAGGATTGTTTTACACGCATCGCAAACAATTGCCCAGGCTAAACCTCGCTATTTTGTGCCTTACATTTCTGCTGATTGGCTATACTTCATATATTGCAACCATCGTTCGGGCATCTGCCGGTGTGCCCATCAATCAGGGGAATCCGGAAACAACTTTCAGTTTATTAAATTACCTGAACCGCGAACAATACGGAACACGCCCGGTTTTGTACGGAGCAAATTTCGGTTCAACAGTAACCGGTTATCAGGAAAGAAATACATGGATTGCCTTGAAAGGGAAATACATCAAAAGCCCATTGAATCCTGATATTGAGTATGATAAAAATACCATCGGGTTCTTTCCACGTATGCACAGCAATGAACCCGGACATCTGGAATCGTATAAAAACTGGGTCGATTTAAAAGGACGGAAGATTTCTGTTCAGGACGACGAAGGCAAGCTGACCAACACCATCCTTCCAACCTTTCAGGAAAATGTTTCATTCTTCCTGAAATACCAGTTGGGGTTTATGTACCTGCGCTATTTTATGTGGAATTTTGCCGGACGACAGAACGATGTTCAGGGCAACGGCGATCTGCAAAATGGGAACTGGCAATCCGGATTTTCCTTTATCGACAATCACATTGCAGGCCCTCAAACGCATCTTACTTCGGCTGCAAAAGAGAACAAAGGTCGTAACTCGTACTATTTTCTGCCATTGCTGATCGGCATTTTTGGTATCTTTTTTCAATACAAAAACGACCCGCAGAACTTTATAAGCACCGGCTTGTTCTTTTTCCTGATGAGTTTTGCGCTGGTGGTTTACCTCAACGAAGTGCCCAACACTCCGCGTGAACGTGATTACGTGTATGTTGGATCTTTCTATGTTTTCTGCATCTGGATTGGCCTGGGCGTTTTGTCCATTTTTAGTCAACTTCAGAAACTATTGAAAGAACGAATGGCGGCACTTTCTGCATTGGCCATCTGCCTGGCAGCTTCACCCATCATACTTCTTGCACAAAACTTCGACGATCACAACCGCTCCGGAAGATATTCGGCCCGCGATTTGGCCCGGAATTATCTGGAATCGTGCGAAAAAGATGCGATCCTGTTTACCCATGCAGACAATGATACCTATCCGTTGTGGTACTGCCAGGAAGTGGAAGGAATACGACGCGATGTTCGCGTAGTGGTAATGCCCTATTTACAGGCAGAATGGTACATTGAGCAATTACAGCGAAAAATTTACAGTAATGAAGCGCTTCGGATGACAATCCCGCTGGAAAAATATCAGTCGGGGCAACTTGATTACGTGTATGTTGTGCCGAAGATTGAAACAGAACAACCGCTGACCGACATTCTTGAATTCGTGGCCAGCGACTCGTCGAAAACCAAATTAACTGTCGAAGGACAGAGGCAAATCAGTTACATTCCTGTTGATAAAATGAGATTGGAAATGGCCGGAAAAGAACCCATTCATCTGGAATTGAAGCAGCGGGCAATCAACAAAGGCGATCTGGTTTTTTGGGACATTATTGCCACCAACAAAGGGAAACGCCCGGTCTGTTTCACCTCGTGGGTCGATCCGGAGGAACACGGATTGAAAAGCAACCTGATTTTTGATGGACTGATTTTCAGGCTGACTGATCAGAAAACCGACAGCAATTCGGTGCTCGATATGGGGAAAATTGAAACAGAGAATCTGTACACCAACCTGATGCAAAAATGCAACTGGGACAATCTGGCTAATTCTGATGTTTATTTCGACTGGCACCACCGCCGGATGCTGGCCAGTATGCAAATACGTAATGCTTTTTATCGCTTAGCCAAAAGTCTGACAGAAGAAAAGCAAACCGACAAAGCCATTGAAGTGCTAAACAAAGCAGAACAAACCGTCAGCTTGAAACTTTGGCCGGTGGATTATCACAGTATTCTGATGGCTCAACTTTATGCCCGCAACGGACAAAAACAATTGGGTGAAAACCGGTTTAAGGAATTGGCTGCATCACTGGAAGAACAACTGGCTTATTTCGGATCATTCCCCACCAACCAGAAAAAATCCATTAGTGATGACGCCGGATATCAGCTTTCCTTGTACAACGAACTGATCAGCCAAGCTGCGGATACACTTTCCGAAGCTGAATTAAAAAGTATGAAAGAAAAGTTGATGGCGTTTGCCGGAAAAATGGAGTAAAAGCTATAATTAAGAAGCGATTTTCTGCCCAAGGGATTTATTTTCCTAAGCAGGAAATCATTTTTCATGCGCAATAGTTTTAAGTATTTTGGCAAAATCAATTCAGGCTGTCGGTTCTAATTGAATCGATGGTTTGAATGAAACTTGTAGAATCGGCCACCAGCACACGTTTTGTAAATACCGTGTCGTTACCTCCAATAGTCCCTGAATCAATAGTTAACTGATTGTTTATGACCGAAAAGAAGAGGATAACCGATACCAACCCTGTTTTTAGTCCAAGACTTTGGGCAGAAAATAACCAAACGAAAAAGCTGGAAAATGAGTTTTGCCTCAGCTTCGAGCCGCTGTTTTTTAGCAAAAAAGAATACATCAACCGATCTTGAATCGCGTTGTCAGGTTCGCCAATCCGGTCGTTGTAAAGCAGCTGGGCAAACAATTGGTCTTGATTCTTTTTCTTCATAGCGTTTACTATTAAAATTCAACTTCATCTTTTAAGTACTTCAACTTTTCGGCCAATATCTTTTTCGCGTTAAACAGCCGCGATTTCACGGTGCCTTCCGGAAGTTCCAGTATTTCGGCGATTTCACGTATCGAAAATCCTTCGCGATAGCGAAGCAAAAAGGCCGAACGGTGCTCTTCTCCCAATTGATCGAGGGTTTGAAACACCTTTTCTATCAATTGTTCATGTTCAAACAAGGTGTCATTCACAAAATCAAGTTTTGTTTCCAACGCTTCTTCTGCCTGAAATTCTTTGCGGACTTCCCTGCGGCGATACTCGTTTTTGCACATGTTATTGGCCACCGAATACAACCAGGTGGAGAAAGGATAAGCCTGATTGTACCTTTCTGGTTTTTCAATAAGCTTCATGAAAAGTTCCTGCAAAAAATCGTTGGCCAGCTCCGGCGAGTTTCCCAACATCCGGTAGAAATAGTAATACATCCGGCTTTTGTAGCGGAGGTACAACTCGCCAAATGCCGCCTGATCGCCCGAAACGATTTGCTGCATTAACTCACCATCGGTGTAAATCTTATTTTTTTTCCGGAATATCAATTCGACGATTTTTTCAGGATTAACCAAATCAAAGAAATATACGAACTCAAAATGATTATTGGGGCTAAAGTTATACGCCTGAAACTGAAAATATTTTCATTAAAAGCATTCGGGTCATTGGAACCTCCGCCGCTCATCAGAATGAAACCCAAAGTTAGTAAACTCACAATCAGGATCAATCCGATGTATTTATTTTTCTGAAAGACCATACTTTTTTATTGCTGTACACGCGAAAAATGAAAGGTTCAGGCGGAAGTAAAAAAAAATCGCCACCATCAGTTTTCCCAATAGTGGCGATTTTCATTCCTGAAATTGTTTCTATAACCTGTTCCAAGGAATGCCAACAACCATCAGCACCATTGCGATTAAAAAGAAAATAGATGCAATTTTAAATTTACCCTGATCGGTTTTGGCTTTTTTCGATTTTGCCCGGCCAATATGTACCAAAATCACAGCGATCAGCATCATGGCAAAATGTTCCACTGCATAAAATCGCAAATCGGCGTTTTTCATCGCAGCGCCAAAGTCTGAAAAGGCAATTTTTGTAAGCGGACTTAGGAAAAAATATAGTACCAATCCTGTAAGTAACTGCAAGTCCATCAGCGAAGTAAATATGATACCCAAAATGTTGTCTGTCTTTTTCCAGGAATGATTTCCCAACCAACCGGCTACATATTTTGCAAGTGTAACAACCAAACTAACTAAAAGTAACCAACGAAGTACGTCGTGTAAATGTAAAAAACCAGTATACATGTTTTCTGAAATTTTAATGTTTCGATTCTAAACGGATGAAAGCTGTTTATGTTGAGGTTCAAACTAAGAAAATATCTCCAGCCCTTCTATTATCCTGAATCCCTGTTTCTGATCAAGAGATAAATTAATCATTTTAGCAGCCAGCACATCAACCGGAGTTGGCAGGTACTGCTTCAGGATAAACCGGGTAAGAAAGCGACTGATTACCAAACCAATTTTTTCGCCTGTTCGTTGTTCTTTGCGATCTCCATCAAGAATAGAGGGTCGTGCTATAATTGTTTTCCTGAACGATAATTTTGCAACTTCTTCTTCAAGTTCACCCTTCATTTTTGAATAAAAAACCGATGATTTGGCATCTGCACCCATCGACGAAACCAAAATATATGCCGGAACACCATTTTCGGCGGCCGCTTTGGCAAATTCAAACTGATAGGTAAAATCAACCCGGTACTGGTTCTCTTTTGTTTTGGCCGTTTTAATGGTAGTTCCAAGGCTTGAAAATAGTACATCCCCCTGCACGTGTGCACTCCAGCTTTCAGGCTGGTCAAAATCAATCACAATTTCGTCGAGTTTCGGATGCATGTTTCCTGAAGGACGCCTGGCAAACGAACGCACTTTGTCAAATTCAGGATGGGCAAGTAGTTGCGCAATTAATTGTTGCCCAACCAATCCGCTTGCTCCGATAACATTTGCTACTTTTCCCATATCAAGATTTTTTAATGATTCCATCGGCTACCAACTGGTTGAAATGGTCGGAAATGGTTTGCCCAAACGGCAAAAACTCCATCCCCAGATCTTTTTTGATGTAGCTGTTGTCCATCCTAAGATCGTAGCCGACATTTAGTTTCACATATTTGCGGGAAAAGCCTATAAAAGGCGCTATGAAACTAAACAACCATTTCGGCACAAATTTCGTTGGCAGAGGCAATTCAGGATGTTCGGCGCGGATGACATCGGCCATTTCAAGGAAACTTTTATCAGCAGAAGTGCAAATATGCCTTCCGGAAGCATTGGGCGTAAATCCTGCCAAAATGTGGGCTTTAGCAGTGTCGCGCACATCCACAAAACTCATATCTCCGGAAGGAGCACCGGTTTTGAATTTTCCGGTAGCCAACTGGATCATTATTTCGACACTTGTTGAATCAATACGTTTTGTAAGTGATGGACCCATTATGAACCCTGGATTGATAACTACCAGATCCCATCGACTTTGCATTTCGGCCATTTCCCATGCCAGCTTTTCGGCCTGAACTTTCGAATACGGATAGGGCTGATGTTCCGACGAACTTGTTGTATTCCAGTATGCTTCGGTGAAAATTCCCTTTTCGGTTTTGAGAATATCAATCGCATCACCATAAATGGCTGCAACACTCGATGTTAGCA
The DNA here is from genome assembly GCA_023251435.1 of Bacteroidota bacterium. GTDB lineage: Bacteria > Bacteroidota > Bacteroidia > Bacteroidales > Prolixibacteraceae > Aquipluma. The sequence goes on along the minus strand of JAHEYU010000007.1, from coordinate 12,318 downwards.
CTAAACGCTTAACACTTTCGGTTGCATTTACTGTATCGAGCACATTGCGGGTGCCTTCCATGGCTGGTTCCACAAGTTCTTTTTGTGCATTTTTTATTCCTGTAATTTTAAACGGCGATGCGGTGTGTATCACCAATTCGCAGCCGTCCATTGCTTCGGCAAAACTTCCTTTCTTCAGTAAATCGGCCTCGAAAAACTGAAGTACTCCTTTGCTCTTCACTGCCAGGGCTGTTAAATGTGCGTATTTATCTTTTTGCGCAAGGTTCCTCACGGTTGTTCTGACCTCAAGCCCGTCGTCGAGCAATTGTTTAACGATCCACGATGCCAGATATCCTGTTCCCCCGGTTACCAAAACCGGTTTTGTACGATCAATTGATTTCATAGTTTTTTGAGATTTGGGTGATGCTTTTATTAGCAATTACGAAACCATGAATTTACCAAATTGTTTAGAATAATCTTATTCAGAGTTGTTTTATATGTTGTATCTATTTTGCATTAATCCGGAATAGATTTATTTTTAAAGCGTAATAACCCAACAACATAAAACCTATCATGAAACGAATTCTATTGATTATTTTATTCTTCGGATTTTGGTCGTCGCAAGCCCAGGATGTGAAATGGCAAGGTCCATCTGTTGACTTCAAAAACGGGAAGTTGAAAGTTTCTGCCAACAAGCGTTTCCTCGAATTTCAGAATGGCACTCAGTTTTTTTATCTGGGCGATACCGCCTGGGAATTGTTTCACCGGTTAACAAAAACGGATGCCGAAAAGTACCTCGAAAACAGACGGGAAAAGGGATTTACGGTTATTCAGGCGGTGGCTTTGGCAGAACTGGATGGCTTGAATGTGCCTAATATGGAAGGTGAAAAGCCATTGATAAACAATGATCCGGCCACACCCAACGAAAAGTACTTCGCTAATATGGATTGGGTAATCAAAAAAGCTGAAGAGAAAGGAATGTTCGTCGGACTGCTGCCCACCTGGGGCGATAAAGTTGACAAGCAATGGGGCGTTGGCCCGGTAATTTTTAATCCTGAAAATGCGTTTCAATATGGCAAATGGATTGGCACCCGGTACAAAGATTATCAAAATATCATCTGGATCAACGGAGGCGACCGGCAGGGTGGGGGCGACAATCTGGCTGTTTGGAATGCACTGGCCAACGGCATAAAATCGGTTGATAAAAACCATTTGATGACTTTTCATCCAATGGGTGGGAACAGCTCTTCGAAATGGTTTCACAATCAGGACTGGCTGGATTTTAACATGATGCAAACCGGGCACGGAGAACGTTCGTACGCTGCCTATAAAAAATTACTGATTCCTGATTATAACCTTCAGCCAGTAAAACCGACCTTCGATGGAGAGCCTCGTTACGAAGACCATCCACACGACTGGAAACCCGAAATTCTGGGGTGGTTCGACGATGCTGATGTTCGCCAGGCAGCTTACTGGAACCTGTTTGCCGGAGGATTTGGCCATACCTACGGATGTCATGCCATCTGGCAAATGCTTGCTCCCGGAAGAACACCGGTTGGATTTGCCCGCAACTCCTGGCAGGCAGATATGGATTTGCCCGGAGCCGGCGATATGCTCAATGTACGCCGATTGATGGAAAGCCGTCCAATTACAGAGCGAATACCATTTCAGGAATTATTAGCCAACGGATACATGCCCGAGACAGAATATATTGTGGCAACCAAAGGAAAAAACTACGCGTTTGTTTACATACCGACTGGTGGCGGAGCAAGGGTCGATCTTGACAAACTGGGTTGGAAGCAATCGGTCGTTTGGTGGTTTAATCCGCGTACCGGCGAATCCTCGAAATTAAAAGATATTACCAACAAAGGCATTCAGGAGTTTAGACCTGAAAAAGGTGGCCGTGGGAACGACTGGGTTTTGGTGATTGACGACAAGAACGCAGGATTTGGAGTTCCGGGGAAATAATTCTTTTTTTCTTTACGGTGATGTAAACAGTTGGGCAACAGTCTTCATTGGCAACAACATTTTTCCACAGTCGGGTAATCTGATAAAACCGTATTTTTGATAAAATGCTTCAGCTTCGTTATCAAGAGGTAAAACGACAACTGCCATTGAACCAATGCTTTTTAGCGAAATTTCATAACTTCGCTTTAAAGCATCAATCAATAGTAATTATTCTTCTCAAAACTGTTTCATGTAATCGAGAAAAGCTTTGGCGGTGAGGTCCATGTTTTCCATTGAGCCGCCCCCTTCAAGAACTTCGCACATTTCGTAAATCACCCAACCCTGATAGCCTATTTCTTTAAGTGTGTTGAACCATGTTTTATAATCGATGATTCCTTTACCCATTTGGGTGGCACGCATAACCGGTTGCTGTGCCGAATAATTGGTCAACTCGTTGACATAGCTAAACCTTGGATGCCGCACATAATCGGCAGCAATAGTCTGAACCAAAAATGGTTTCATTTTCAGAATGGACTGCCGCATTTCTTCGGAACTAAGTCCTTCGAGTGCTGGCGACCAGGCATCCCAACCGGCCAACACATTGGGCATGTTTATTTCTTTCAGCATCCAATACATGGCATCGTGATGAAGGGCAATATCGTGGTGATTTTGCACGACCAATGTAACTCCAAATTTTGCCGCCAACTTTCCAGCCATCTTCAGCCCACTTACAACTTCAGCATATTGCTTGTCGTATGGAACTCCCGGGCGTTCGTAGCCAGTAAATACGCGAACAACTTTTGTTCCGAGGTCACTGGCAAGTTCGGCCAACTCACCCACCCATGCTGCCTGAATTTCGGCATTCGGTATTCCGGGCTTGTCGATTCCGGCAGTAAAATCGGTGTATCCGGCCAATCCAACGAGCGTTAAGCCAAGTGAATCAATTTTAGCTTTCAATTTGATTCTGGCTGCTTTGTCGTAATCGTGCGGAGAAAGATGTGGCCGTTTGGCTGCAATCATCACCCCCTGATAACCCAACTCTTTGGCTTTTAACAAAAACTGATCAACGGTCAACTGTGGCTGTTCACGCCAGATTCCCATGTAACTTACCGAATGCAGGCAGGTCTTTACTTTAAAATCTTTTGGATTTCCTGAAGGTAATTTTTGCGCCAGCAGATTTTCGGGCAACAGAAAAATGGAGATCAATAGACAGAAAATGAGTTTCGTTTTCATTGTTAGGTCGTTTATTATTTACTTCCTGAAATTAGTGTTTTTTATATTCTCAAGTGTTAATCCGAGCTCTCGTTGAAAAATAAATTGACAAGCTATATGAATTCTAATCAGTTGTTCATCAACCAAATTTATTTTGACTTGTTAAGTGTTTTACTAATTCAGATTTAAATATCTTTTTTCAATACTGCTAACAATCAAATCAATGACCACAAAAATCCACAGTTTAAGCGGTTACATACACGAGTATCAGAAAAGTCTGGCCAATCCCGAAGCTTTTTGGGCCGAAATTGCCGAAACATTTTATTGGCATAAACGCTGCGATAAAGTATTGGAATGGAATTTCAAAGTTCCTTCCATAAAATGGTATTCAGGTGGGCGGTTAAATATTACTGAAAATATATTTGAACGGAATATTTACACTTTGGGCAACCAGCCTGCTATTATTTGGGAACCTAATAATCCTGAAGAGCAAGGTCGGGTACTGACTTATTTGGAACTTTGGAAAGAAGTTAACAGGTTTGCCAATACGCTGAAGAAATTTCAGGTTAAAAAAGGAGATCGAGTGGCTATTTATATGCCGATGATTCCTGAATTGACCATAGCGATGCTGGCCTGTGCAAGAATCGGAGCAATTCATTCAGTCGTTTTTGCTGGTTTTTCGGCTGCTTCGCTGGCCGATCGCATTAACGATGCAGAAGCCAAAGTCGTGCTGACTGCTGATGGCGGTTTCAGGGGTGAAAAAATTACGCCGCTCAAAAAAATTGTTGACGAAGCACTCGAAAGTTGTACTTGTGTTGAAACGGTGGTGGTTTACGAACGCACTAAATCGAAAATCAATATGACTGATGGTCGCGATATTTGGTGGCACGAAGCCATCGATGGTCAATCGGATGAATGTACTGCTGAAGAAATGGAGGCCGAAGATATCCTCTTTATACTTTACACTTCGGGATCGACCGGAAAACCAAAAGGAATTGTGCACACCACCGGTGGCTACATGGTTTATACAGGCTACACTTTTAAAAATGTATTTCAGTACAATGCGGGCGATATTTATTTTTGTACTGCCGATATTGGTTGGATTACAGGTCATTCGTATATTGTTTATGGTCCGCTCCTGAACGGCGCACAAACCCTGATGTTTGAAGGTGTTCCGACCTGGCCCGATGCCGGACGTTTCTGGGATATTGTAGATAAGTACAAGGTTAGTCAGTTTTACACGGCACCTACCGCAATTCGTTCGTTGCTTGCACTTGGGATGGAACACATCAACGATAAAAATTTATCGTCGCTAAAAGTGTTAGGGACGGTTGGAGAACCGATCAACGAAGAAGCATGGCACTGGTACCACGATCATATCGGACGCAACCGTTGTCCGATTGTAGATACCTGGTGGCAAACCGAAACCGGGGGAGTGATGATCAGTCCATTGCCCGGGATTATTCCTACAAAACCTTCATTCGCAACCCTTCCATTGCCCGGAATTCAACCGGTTATTGTTGATGTGGAAGGAAAGGAACTAAGCGGGAATAGTGTGAAAGGTAATCTTTGTATCCGGTTTCCATGGCCAGGAATCGCCCGGACTATCTGGGGCGACCACAACCGTTTCAAAGAAGCATATTTCTCGACATACAAAAATCTCTACTTTACCGGAGATGGGGCGCAGCGCGACGAAGATGGCTATTACCGGATTCTCGGACGTGTTGACGATGTGATCAATGTATCAGGGCACCGGCTTGGAACTGCCGGAATTGAAAATGCGATTAACGCCCAACCGCTGGTCAACGAATCGGCTGTAGTTGGCTATCCTCATCAGATTAAGGGACAAGGAATTTATGCTTTTGTGGTTTGCGGCGAGCTTTCAACCGGAGGTGAGGAAGGAATTCGCAAAAGTATCAAATTGGCAGTTACCAATCTGATTGGCCCATTTGCACGGCCCGATTTGATTCAGTTGGTTCCCGGATTGCCAAAAACGCGTTCAGGAAAAATAATGCGGCGAATACTTCGGAAAGTGGCTGAAGGCGATGCATCAAATTTGGGCGACATCACAACTTTACTCGACGAAGAAGTTGTTGTGAAGATCATTGACGGCGCATTGGTTGAGGTGAAGCGATAAGAAAGTTATCAGTCGCAGTGTTTAGTAATCAGAAATGGGAACTGAAAACTGAGACTGAACACTGACCACTTTTTATTCTTCCATCAATCCCATCGATTTGAATACCTTTTCGGTGATCCCGCGGCGGCTTTCCCGGAACTTGGCTGAGTTTTCCTGGCCTGATTCAACGTTGCAGACATACAGCCATGTATGCCCGTTTTCCTCGTAATAGCCCACCAGCCATCCGATATTTTTCCCATCCTGAACAGTCATGCCGGTTTTGCCGCTAAAAATCCATTTGTCTGATTGTTTCAGGATAATCAGTTTTTTTACCAGATCAATATGCTCCTGTGAAAAAGGTAATTTGTTAGTGTAGAAGTGAATAATGAAATTCATTTGTTCCCAGGGAGTTATCCGCGAATTTCCCCAAAGCCAGAAACGGTCGATGGTTTCCGGACTGATGTCCATTCGGCCAAAATCGGAGTCATCCACATATTCTTTCATTCTTTCGGGACCAATACGTCGGGCAACTTCCTGAAAATAGGGTACTGACGAGTATTGAATTGCTGATGCCAGCGTATGATCTCTGTTCCATTCTTCTACCGAACGGACTTCTCCATCCCAGGGAATTACCATGTCCTGACCAGTAACCACACCTGTTTCCAAAGCAATCAATGCATTTATGATTTTGAATGTTGAGGCCGGAAGAAAACCTTCCTCGCAGCGGCGGGAATTATAGATCTGGTACAAATCGTTATTCAAATCGTACAACAAAAAACAACCTTCAACTCCATACTCCTGAAAAAAAGGCTGAAAGTTGGGCGAGACATCTTTGGCCGGCTTTACTGTGCAGGAATCCAGCGAGATAAACAAAATGGCAAGCAGCCAAATAGGATGAATTGATGTTCGCATAGTTTTTTATTTCGGTATTTGAGGCAACAAAAAGGAGCAGACAAGGCCGCTCCTTCAAAAGTATATTTTTTATCTGTTGGTTGTTCCGGCTTATTACAATAAAGTAAAAACATCAGGGCGTTGACACTTTTTTGAATGAAACCCATCAGCCGATTGACATTTATCCACAAAAAAATAAGAGCGACCTGGGCCGCTCTTATTAATATTCTTTTCAGGAAGAAAGTTACTATTTAGCCACCCGTTCGAGCCATTTTACCATCGCCAGCATGATTAACATTGATAGCAAACAAACAAGAGCAAACACACTCCAGGTGATTGAAATTGAAATATTGTCATACATCATTGCTCCAAGGAACAAGGAGAAATTCCCAACCGCCGTGGCAGTTAGCCAGCCACCCTGCATTAAACCTTGCATATGTGCCGGGGCAACTTTCGATACGAAAGAGATTCCAAGAGGCGAAATAAACAATTCAGCAACGGTTAAAATAAAATAAGTCGCAAACAATAACCAGGGAGTAACTTTTAATGATGCATCGAGACCACCCTGCGCTTCCACTTCACTCAATACCGGTAAACCAATCGAACCCAAAGCCATTACAATAAATGCAAGGGCAGCAATACCCATACCTATACCAATCTTTTTTGGAGTTGATGGTACAATACCTCTTTTTTCAAGAAAGCTAAATATGAAAATTACAAGTGGCGTAAGGAATACGACTAAGAAAGGATTTACAGATTGGAAAAGTTCTGCTGATAAAAATCCGCCAAGTAGGGTATAATCTTTGGCAAACATGGTAAGAGTTAGTCCATTCTGATGGAATGAGAACCAAAAGAAAATTACGATACCAAATACAGCCAGTAGAGCATAAATCCTCTGTTTAATTTCATGTGCATCTTTTTTAATTTGATCTGCAGTCAAATTCGAAACAGTTTTAACTTTTGCTTTTGGAGTTGGTAAAGTCTTTTTTGATACTACAAATATAACAAGCGAAATTGCCATGGCAACCACAGCTGTTAAAAATGCATAGTGAAATCCTGTATTGAAAGCATCTAAGTAGCTGGTTGCAAAGTCAGACAAACTATTTGGAGCAACGCCATTCGACACGGTTTTTGCCAATTCAGAGAACTTACCTGAAGCAACTTCTTCGGCCATTTTTCCATCAAGATATTGATGACACAAACCCGGCAATTCGGCATTATAGGCATATCCCTGCATCTTAACAAAGGTATTTCTTACCCAGCTCGCCAAGATAGGAGCAAACATTGCACCGATGTTAATAAACATGTAGAATATCTGGAATCCGGAATCTCTTTTATTACGAAACTCGTCATTGTCGTACATCTGGCCTACAAGGGCTTGTAAATTACCTTTGAATAATCCATTACCAAATGCAATAACCAACAAAGCAGCTAATGCAATATATTTGGTTGTAATTAACATTGGCATAGCTAACAAGGTATAACCAAGCGACATAATAATCAGACCGACTATAATGGTTCCTTTGTAATTTCTTAGTTTGTCGGCAATTAATCCACCAACTAAAGCCAAAATATAAATAGAGCCATAAAAAATCGAATACAAGGCGCCGGCTTCAGTTCCTGTTAAATTAAATTTAGCCATTAAAAACAAAACTAAAATCGCCATCATAGTATAGAAACCAAATCGTTCGCCCATGTTAGCCAACGCCGCTGCAATAAGTCCTTTCGGGTGTCCTTTAATCATATTTCAAATTTTTTAAATGAATTAATATTGTATAATCTAAGTTTTTGCAATACTGGCAAATATAAACAAGATTTTAAATCGTACAATGGGATATTAATCATGTATTATACAGCTTAAATCGACTACAAATACGACCTCTCGCGATAAGAAATTTCATTTTCAGGTGGTTTACACTTTCTTACTAAATGAAACGAGCATGTAAATTGCTTACATTCAAGAATATGAGAATGTCGACATGCGAGTTCCATACGACTATTAAAAAACAAATTATTCACGCATGAAAAATATCGGATAATTTTCATTTAGCATGTAAAAATTGTCGAAAAATGAGATGAGTAAATAGGGTGATTTTTCCTGATTTTATAACTTTTAACTTTGTACTTTTGACTTTAATCTTGAAAGAAATGAAACTCTTTACCTGCTCTCAAATTGCCGAAATTGATAGAAAAACCATCGATCTTGAACCCATTTCGTCCACCGACCTGATGGAACGTGCCTCAACGGAAGTAGCCGATTGGTTGATTCAGCATATTGACCGCGACCGGCCTTTCATGTTTTTTGCAGGACCCGGAAACAATGGCGGCGACGCGATGGCTGTTGCACGAATGTTGGCTTATGCCGGTTTTAATTGTACTGTTTTTCTTGCAACTTTCGGTCGCGAACTGAAGGGCGATCCGGCCATTAACTTGCAACGACTTGAAGAACAGGATAAAGTTTCACTAAAAAGAATTGATTCAGAACGTTTGATTCCTGAAATTCCCTTTGAAGTTGTTGTGATCGACGGATTGTTCGGCTCCGGCTTAAATAAGCCGCTCAATGGATTGGCTTCAGAAATTGTAAAAAAAATCAACCAATCGGGCGCTACGGTCATTTCTATCGATATTCCGAGCGGATTGTTTGGTGAAGACAATTCTGCAAACAATCTTTCAAATGTGATTTGTGCCAATTACACACTCACTTTTCAGTTTCCAAAACTTAGTTTCCTTTTTCCTGAAAACAGCCAGATTGTAGGAAGTTGGGAAGTTTTACCCATCGGCTTGCATCCCGAAGCAATCACACAAACCGAAAACAACTATTGCTATCCGGATAAAGAATTCATTTCAGGAAAAATACAAAAGCGGGACAAGTTTTCGCACAAGGGAACTTACGGTCACGCCTTACTAATTGCCGGAAGTTACGGGAAAATGGGAGCTTCAGTTCTGGCATCGAAAGCTTGTTTGCGCGCCGGAGTTGGTTTGCTCACCAGTCATGTTCCGAAATTGGGCTATGAAGTTATTCAGAATTCAGTTCCCGAAGCAATGACTTCGATTGATTCTTCTGAAACAGTTTTTTCTGAAGTTCCGGATTTATCTTCGTTTTCTGCCATAGGGATTGGTCCCGGACTGGATAAAAACCCGGAAACACAGCAGGCTTTAAAACAATTACTTCAGGCAAAACCTAATAAATTGGTTGTTGATGCAGATGCCTTAAATATTCTGTCTGAAAATCGGGATTGGCTAAGCCTTTTGCCTGAAAATTCGATACTTACCCCGCATCCCAAAGAATTTGAGCGATTGGCCGGTTCTGCTTCCAATTCGTTTGAGCGAATACAATTGCAACTTCAGTTTTCGGCAAAATACAAAGTTATTGTGGTTTTAAAGGGAGCGCATACCTGCATCACTTTTCCTGATGGACGGGTTTCCTTCAATTGTACAGGAAATGCGGGAATGGCAACTGCCGGTAGCGGCGATGTACTCACCGGTATAATACTCGGTTTGCTTGCCCAAAATTACCTGCCCGTTGATGCAGCACTTGCCGGAGTTTACCTTCACGGACTGGCGGGAGACCTGGCAGCTGCAAATTGGGGAATGCAGGCGATGATTGCGGGCGATATTGTTGAACAGTTGGGTGGTGCATTTCTGCAATTGGTATAATATTTTGGCTATTTTTGGGTTCTTTTAAAATCGGCTGAAGTTTGTAGCCTGAACTTCAGGATTAATTAAACAGGAAAACAGAAACCATTTAAATTTCAAATCATGAGAATTTCAATATTAATCATTGTTTTATCTTTTTTCGCAGTTACTCTGGCAACTGCGCAGAAAAAAGTACAACCGGGCGCAGTAGCCACTCCGGTTGAGGGTGTTGTTTACAGTTTGCCCCAAACCGGAATTCGAGTGCATATAATTGCCACCCGCGAAAGATTTGTACACGGACCATTCTCCACATACGCACAAAAAATGTTGGGCATCGAAAACGTGTCGGCCACCGATGTCGATCGCTGGAACATGGACGAAATGCAGCTCGAAGTGTTTAGCGAACCCGATGCCGAGCAGGTTTATAAAGCTCTTGGCCCTGCCGCTCAAATGTTAAGCTTAACAGAATCAGGAATTATTGCCGGTATAAATAAAACAGTAGAAACTTCGGAACTTGTCATTAATACACAGACGTTTTTAACCAAAAATCTGGATAAACAGGTAAAGTTTACCGATCTTTCGATTTGGAGTTTTTATTCGCCTGCCGATTCCACCAAACGGTTTAAGGTTGTTTCAAAAAGTATGGAACAGAAGGCTGCCGAAGCTGCTGAAACCATTTTTAATCTGCGTAATTCGCGCTTTGCCCTGCTCACCAATGCCGACGATGAACCTCTACCCGATGGGAAATCGTTTGAAGTAATGACCCAGGAACTCGGAAAAATGGAAGAAAATTATCTCGCTTTGTTTATCGGTAAATCGGTAAAAGAAAGATATGAATTCAGCTTTGATTTTGTTCCCGGACAAAAAACCGTGAAAGGTGAGGTTTTCTTTCGCTTCAGTGATGATCGGGGTGTTTTGCCAAAATCTGATTTGTCGGGGCGCCCGATTACAATCGATGTAACCAAAATTGAAAATCTGGCTTCCAAACAAAACGGTCTAAGTTTATCTGAAAACCCGAATGCCGGGAAAAGCGGGGTTTTCTACCGTATGCCGGGAATGGCCGAAATCAGGATTATGGATGGAGGAGCCCAATTGGCCGGAACACGTGCTTCGATTGCGCAGTTCGGTACTATTTCTTCAATTCCTGAAGACTTGCTTGATGGCACCTACATGCTCGAATTTCATTCAAATTCGGGAGCTGTAAAGTCAGTCGTTAAGATCATGGAAAGTTCAGAAGAAAATAAAACAGACAAAAAATAATTAACGAACTTTCAAACCAAAACTTTAATCTCTTTTCTATGCAAACTTTGAGAAAAACACTTCACGATTCAGCAATTGCCAGATGGATCGCGCTTCTTCTTATTTCGTCAACCATGTTTTTTGCCTACTTTTTTGTTGATGTGGTAGCACCTCTGCAAAAAATGATGCTTACCAATTTTAACTGGTCACCCGAAGTATTTGGCTATTTAGGTGGATCTGAATTTGTTCTGAATGTTTTTGTTGGTTTTCTGATTCTCTCCGGAATTATCCTCGATAAAATGGGTATCCGGTTCACATTAATGCTATCAGCCATCACGATGGTAGCAGGTGCGGCCATCAAATTTTCTGCATTAAAATACGTCGATCATGCATCGGTGACCACCGTTTTCGGATGGCAATTGCCAACTACCGCTGCGTTTGCGTATGTAGGCTTTGCCATTTTTGGTGTTGGGGTCGAAATGGCCGGAATCACTGTATCCAAAACCATCGTCAAATGGTTTAAAGGCAGGGAAATGGCGATGGCTATGGGGCTCGAAATGGCTGTTGCCCGTTTGGGCGTTTTCGCTGTTTTCCGCTTGTCGCCAATTTTCGCCAATGCTTCAGCCGAAAATCCTGCTGAATGGGATGCCGCCAATTCAGTATTTATGGGGCTGGCTTTCCTTTGCATCGGTTTTCTTACTTTTTTGACGTATGTTTTCATGGATGCTAAGCTCGATAAACAGTTGGGCGATGCGGCTAAACTTGCTCCTGAAGATGAATTCAAATTAAGCGACCTTGGAAAAATATTCACCAATCCCGGGTTTATTGCAATTGCCGGACTTTGCGTATTGTTCTATTCTGCCATCTTTCCGTTCCAGAAATTCGCCACCGATATGCTTTCTTCGAAATTGAATGTTCCCATTACCGAAGCAGCAAATCTGTTTTCCTTTTTCCCCATCGGTGCCATGGTTTTAACTCCCTTCATTGGTTTGTTCCTCGATTTAAAGGGGAAAGGCGCTTCGATGATGCTTTATGGCGCCATTTTGCTGGTTGTTTCGCATTTGATTTTCGCCCTTGTTCCCAACGAAAGCTTTTCTTATATCCTGGCTTTAGGAACTATCGTCATTTTGGGTACAGCCTTTTCGCTGGTTCCAGCTTCCATGTGGCCATCGTTACCTAAAATTGTTGAAGACCGTTATTTGGGAACGGCCTACGGATGTATTTTCTGGATTCAAAATATTGGTTTGATGCTTGTTCCCGGAATTATTGGCTGGTCGATTACCAAAGCCAACCCAGGT